>SYMJ01000046.1 GCA_005805505.1 Verrucomicrobiales bacterium
ACCGGAGGCCAGAGAACGCGACACGTAGCCGGCGATCTGCGGGTCGGACAAATTGAGATCGAAGGTAAAGGTATTGCCCAACGGCACACTCTCGCCCGGGTTGACCCCGACGGTCTGGCCCACGGCCCAGGGCCGGGCCTCGAAGGGCGGCTGTGTCCACGCGGCATTGGCCTGCCCCACATGGTTGGCGATGTCGATGAGTTCGCCCTTCGGGTTGAACACGGCCGCAAACGAATTGCGGGTACCGATGGAAATGGTGTTCGAGGTAAAGGCTCCAACCACGCCGAAAGAGCTGTCTTCCGTGTAACCCACCGCTTCGAATCCATTGCGGAAACCCACTCCAAAGATCTCCACCGGTCGGCCCGCATCGTCATCGGTTTGGTGGGCCGGGTCCGAGTCCGGAAGGTGGGTCCGGTAGCTGTCGAACGAGGGGTCGTACAAAAACGTCACTCGCTCTCCGGTGGCATTGTTTACCAAGTCCCGCCCCACCGTGAGGTTCAGGCGAACCCGCCGCAGGATGTACCGGCTCGGGACGGCATTGGTGGGGATCACCGTCTGAGTTTGCCAGCCCAAGAGAAACTCGGCATCGCGGGTATCGAAGCGCGGATCGAACGAGGCGAACGTCGGGGCCACCGGTCGGGAACCTCCGGACCCGAACTCAAAGGGGTACATCCATTTGTCCATGACTGGGCCCAGCTGGGTCTTGAATTCGCCCGCGAGCGCCCCAAGCGCCAGCGCCGTGACCCCTGTGATGGCCATGCAATAGCCCCGCCTGCTGCTCAATCCACTCGGTGTTCCCAAACGCATGATTGCCTCAACCATCGGGGCCTAGTTCTGGCCCGCAAGTCTGGGATTAGACCCGAATCGAATTCGCTGCGGGAGACGGTGGTGAATGGTCGACTGCGCCGCAGGCAACTGGAAGTGGTGGAGGGCCGCCGAAATCGCCTCCACTTCCAGTGCCCTGCCAACGTCTGGGATGGGCTCACTCTCTAGGAGGGGTTTCCCTACCGAGGGCGAGGCTCGAAGCGCAGGTAGGCGGCCTTGAGGTACCGAGCTTCGTCGAAGGTCGCGGGATGATCTGGGGCGTGCCCGGTGTAGACTTCGTCGCCAAAGGGACGACCACTGCGTCGGGCCGCCTCGGTGACGGCGGCGTAGAACTCCTCGGGGGTGACGTGGGCCGAGCACGAGGCCGCTAGGAGCAATCCGCCGGGTCGCACCCGGGCGATAGACTGCATCGCCAACCGATGGTAGGCATCAATGGCACCGGCTCGCTCGGTCTCACGTTTGGCCATCGATGGTGGGTCACAAATGACGATATCGAATTGCTCCGTGCTCCGTTCTAACCAGGCAAAGGCATCGGCCTGCACCGAGTTGTAACGGGCAGCAGCCATGCGAGCATCGGCCGCGTTGAGTTCGAAATTACGACGGGCCGACTCGAGGGCGTGCGGCGAAATATCCAGATCGGTCACGCTGCGTGCCCCTCCCCGGGCCGCATGCAGAGAGAACCCGCCGCTGAAACTAAAAGCATTGAGCACGTCCATGCCGGCGGAGCACTGCCCGATGCGCCGACGATTGTCGCGCTGGTCGAGGAAGAAGCCGGTTTTCTGACCCTTGACCACGTCGGACCAGAACTGGATGCCATCCTCCAGAAAGACCACCGAACCCGAGGTGTCGTCGCCCCAAAGGTTTTGCCCATCTTGATAACCGGCCTGTTCGAAGCTCGTGGTGGCGTTGCGGCTCAACCGCAACACAATGCGTTCGGGCTTAAGAAATTCGCGCAGCCAGCGGGTTAGGTCGGCGATGCGCGGCAACCAAACGGCCGAATACAGCTTTAGAACTAAGATGTTGGCGTACTGATCCACCACCATGGCCGGCCAACCATCCGATTCGCCATTAATCCAACGCACGCCGTTGGTCTGGTCAGTCACGACGCCTTCACGGCGGGCCAAAGATGCTGCCATGCGGGCACGCCACCAGTCGTCGTCGACCATCACCGGTTTGCCGGAGTAGAGAGCGCGGAAGCGGATCGGAGAATCCGGATCGTAAAGTCCGAGAGCCAGGAAGCGGTCTTTGCGGTCGTACACGACGGCGATTTCGCCCGAATCCCCTTCCCGATTTTTTTCGCGGATGCGTTCGGCATACACCCACGGGTGACCGGTTCGAATCGCGTATTCGGCGGCCGGGGTGAGTCGCAACCGCAGGCGGGGCTTCGCTGGACTGGCTGAAGACGTGGGGGATGAACTCATGCTTGGAGCGAGGCAAGGACCTCGGGGTCACGGACATCGACCCAACGGCCGGCAATTTGGAGGCCCGCGAGCAGGCGGCCCTCGGCCACCATCGCCGACAGGGCGTCGGTCAACTCGTATTCGCCGCGCGGCGACTTCTCCAACCGGGCCGTGTAGGCAAAAAGCGAGGGCTTGAAGAGGTAAATGCCCGCGTTGTACCAGACAGGTTTGCCAGGGCAGATCCAGCCTTCAGCGCGGAGGGTCTCCAACTGCGAGGCGCTGGGCTTCTCGACCAACCGAGTCAGACAAAATTGCGCGTCATCAAAGAAGAACAGGCCTCCCTTAGTGACGTCCTCGGCGGCGGTCACCGTGAGCACGCCGTCGAATTGACCGGCTTGCCAGCGTTCGATCATGTGGCGGTAAGTCTCGGGCTTCACCAAGATGTCTCCGTAAGTCAGCACGAAGTCGTCGTGCCCAACAAACTCCTTGGCCAGTTCCGGGGCTTTACCGGTGCCATCTTGCACCACCTGCCGGGAATAGCTCATCTCGACCCCGAAGCGGGATCCATCGCCGAAGTGCGACTCGATTACCTCGGCGCGCCAACCGGTGATCAGATGGAACTGGCGAATCCCCACTTCCTTCAACCCTTCGACAATGTGCTCCAAGATGGGACGCCCCTGCACCTCCAACATGGGTTTGGGGATCTCCTGGGTGAGGTCGCCCATTCGGGTGCCCTTTCCGGCGGCGAGGATGACAGCCTTGGTCATGATGGTTGATAGTGTGACCGGACCGACCTCGGGAAGGAAGCTTCGGAGAAACAAGCCTGCCAAAAAGCAACAAAGCCAGAGAGAGCTCGCAGCCCTCTCTGGCCCTCTCTGGCCTTGTCTCAACCGTCGGAAACCCGCGACCGATCAGGCCAGTTTAACGGCTTTTTTGAGCTGAGCGCTCTTGACGGCCGCATCGACGATTTCTTGGCCGATCCGGCTGATAGCAAGGCTCACCGGCCCCTCCAGCGGCACATTCTTATCGAGACAATGCAGCAAGTACTGAACGGGGTTCTGGTGGGGGGCCTTCGTTGCCGGAGCGGCCACCACGTGCGGCACGGGTTGCTTGCGGGTTTGCACCGTGACGTAGTCGTCGTAGTCGTAACTGCTCACCGAGCCCTCGGTGCCCAGGATCACAAATCCACACTTGGGCTGCGGCTGGATGATCCACGGATCGGTGAAGGTGCCCCAACGGGTCTCGAACTTGGAGAG
>SYMJ01000047.1 GCA_005805505.1 Verrucomicrobiales bacterium
ATCCCGGTCATCTACCTCCGGCGGTTGCTTCACCGCGGTGAACTCGTCCAACCAGCCCGAGGCGTTTACGCCGTCACGGGACACGAGCCCACGCTGCACCACAGTCTCGCGATGGTCAGCAAACGGATTCCCCGGGGCGTGGTGTGCTTGTTGAGTGCTCTTGCTTACCATGACATCGGCACCCAACTGCCCTCGGTCGTCTGGTTGGCGATCGACCAGCGCTCACGCCCGCTGGTTACCACCGATCTTCCCGCCAAGATCGTCCGTTTTTCGGCCCAGTCGCTCGTCGAAGGAGTCGAGGAGCACAGTGTCGAAGGTGTCACCGTGAGGATCACCAATCCGGCAAAAACCGTAGCCGATTGCTTCAAGTTCCGAAACAAGGTGGGCTTGGACATCGCCCTTGAAGCGCTGAGGGACGCGTGGCGCAAGCGCAAGGTTACTATGGTTGAACTAGACCGTTTTGCCGCAACCAACCGTGTGACGAACGTGATGCGGCCCTACCTGGAGATGCTGACGTGAAGGAAAAGCCCATCCACAACTTGGCCGCTTCCGTCTACGACCGACTGCTCAAGCGGACCAGATCTGGCGCCGAGGACTTCCAATTCATGCTTATGCGCCGACCCAAATGCTCTGCCTGAACGTTTAACCCGTTCAAGATCGCCTCGGCGACCGGTTCCGGGAAGAGTTTGAGGATCTCGGCGCGCACTTCGTCCAAAACCCGGGGTGTCTGGTCGAGGATGTCGGCGATGATGGAGCGCATTCCAGGCATGCCGCACCGTTTGGCTGTCTCAAGCTAGTGACGGCATTCGATCTCGGCCATCCGGTAATGGCGATTCTTGCCCAGGACTGCCATGGCCAAGGTTGCCTTTTGCGCGGACAGCTTCCCGCGACCGTGTCCGATGACCGGATGGGCCGACAGCACGTCATAGCGCGGGGTGAGTTCGTAGTCGCCCTGCGGCAGTAGAAAGAGGCTGAAGTTCTTCGCATGCCCATCGATGGCCGCCAGCAGCCAGAAGATCACCTGGGTACGCAGGAAGCTCGTGCGGTCTTCGTCGGCCCGGAGGGACCCCTGCAGGAGATCCATAATCTTCAGGATTCCCGGGCCACCATCGACCTCGTATTTGAGGTGGGGAGGCGTCGCCGTGGCCTGGCACAAGTCCTCTTGGGGAAGACGCAGCCATCGGGTTTTGTCGGATGACAACCGGCGGTCGAAGCGTTCGACTACGAGCACCTGATAGTCGCCGAACCGCCGAATTTTCGACTCGGCCAAAGACCAACCCGCTCGCCGTTCATCCAAACGGACAGGGCTCTGGAATGACGAGGACGGGGCATGGGTCACCACTCGGTTTTCTGGCCGTCGGGACCTTTGGGACGGACCACCAGTTCGAGATCCAAGGTCGAGAGGATCCGGTAAATTCGGGATAGGCTGGTGGTCGTGGGGTCCGACTCGATTTGTGAGAGTGCTGCTTGGGACAGGCCGCAATGGGAGCCGACCCCCTTTTGGGTCAGTTGCCGTTCATGACGGTATCCTCGAAGAATCGCCCCCAACTGCTCGGGAGTCCGCGCAACGAAATTAGTCATATTCGTTAAAGTAAATAACACTAGGAAATATCGTAAACAGAATAAACTAAAGGTATTCAGTTTAAGGTTTCAAAAAACAACGCAGCGCCGTGCCGAGGAAAACCGATGCCGGTGCAGCCACCCGATGCCTCTCACGTCCACGGCGGAGACACCGAACGAGGCCAGGTCACCGCCACCCGGTTCGGTGGGCGTTTGATTTTGCCGTTTTGGACATTTTCCCTGGCCGGCCGACAGACGGCCTTCAATGTGCGGCCGACGGTGGGACGTTGGTTCGTGTAGCGCGCTTGGATAGAACCGCGTTGCGCCGCTGTTCCTGTTGTTTCAGGTATTCGTCCCATTCCACGACCGGGACATTGGTGATGTCACTCCCCACCAGCACAACGGCGTGTCCGCCGAATCCATTCTGTCCGCGCTCATCGTATTGAGATGGGTGCATCGAAGCAAACAGGATGGGGATGTCCTGGACACCTTTGAGAGTGCTTGTCCGCTTCCGGACTAGTTGGAGGTTTATGCCGAGGCGGTTAGATCAATTCGTGAAGGTTCCCATCGGCGGCTCCAACCATCCCTGAACCCACCCTCGCCCCCGCAACTTGACCCGCACCCGTGGCCGCGAGACCTTTGGGGCCTGTTCATGACGAAATTGTCCCGCGCCCTCCGGCCCCTGCTTTACGCCCTGCTCCTGGCAGGCGGGGGCGGGTTATGTGGGTTGCCTGGGTTGTCCGCCTCGGCCGGGTCCGACTCCGAGGTGCGGTTCGGGCCGTTGGCCGAGGAGTTCCCGCTGACGCTGCGCACCGGGCAGCGTGGCGAGGCGCTGGGGCCGCTCTTCTATTGGCAGGAGACGCCCGAGGCGTGGGGTTGGGGATTTTCGCCCTGGGTGTCCTACCAGCACGAACCGGGCGTTGAGCGGACGCAGGCTGAGTTTCTCTACCCGCTGGTGTCCTTCGACCAGTACGGCTCGCAGTACCGCTTCCACATCGTGCAGTTCGTGAGTTGGAGTGGGGGGCAGAGCACTGTGGGTCCGGACAAGCGGCGCTTCACTCTGTTCCCGTTCTGGTTTAGCCAGCGGTCCGACGACCCGGCCGAGTCGTACCGGGCGTTGGTGCCGTTCTACGGCCATCTCAAAGGCCGACTGTTCCGCGACGAGGTGCGCTTCGCTGCGTTGCCGCTCTGGATCCAGACCCGCAAGCGCGACGTGGTGACCGACAATTATTTCGCGCCGTTCGTCCACGTGCGCACTGGGGCCGCCCAGGGGTGGCAGGTGTGGCCGCTGTACGGCCAAGAGCACCGCGCGCCGCTGGTGCGAACCAATGCCTTGAGCGACCTGCCCGAGGTGGTGCCCGGCCACGAGAAGCACTTTGTCGTCTGGCCATTTTGGATCACCGACCGCCAAGGCATTGGCTCCGAGAATCCGGTCACCAATACCTTATCGTTGCCGTTGTTCTCAAAACAGCGCTCCAAGACTCGCGACAACACCACGCTCCTGTGGCCCTTCTTCACCCACACTGTGGACCGGGAGCGCGATTTTGAGGAATGGGGTGCGCCGTGGCCCTTCATCGGGTGGGCCGATGGTCCCGGAAAACATGCGCGCCGGGTGTGGCCGCTCTGGGGTCGGGCCACCAATGCCGAGCAGCAGAGCGAGTTCGTGCTGTGGCCGTTCTATACCCACAAGCGACTGCTGACCGAGGACCTCGATCGCGAACAAACCCGCAGTGTGTTCTACCTGTGGGTCGATGTGGCAGAGCGCGACCGTCGCAATGGCGCAGAGTACCGCCGTCGCTCGCTCTGGCCGCTGTTCCATCATGCGCGCGATCGGCAGGGGCGTGAGCGTTTGCAAGTGCTGGCAGTGGCCGAAGGGGCCTTCCCGTCCAACGAAGGCATCGCCCGTAGTTGGTCACCAGTGTGGTCGCTCTATCGCCACGAACGGGATGCCAAGACGGGTCGGCAGAGTCGGTCGTTGCTGTGGAACTTATGGCGTCAGGAGTCGGGCCCCGAAGGCGTGCGCAATGGCCTGTTCTTCGGGTTGTTCCACTGGGGGAACTCTGTGCCGGAAGTAAGCGCTCCAAAACCGAACGCTCTGAATTCGAAGGATTCAAAACCGAACGGTCCGAAGCCGTAGCCGGTTTGACGTCCGAAGCGGGAATTTCCTCGGAGTGCTCCGAGGGCTCCGAGCGCCCCGTCTAGATCCGTTCGCCGCACTCCTAATAGCCTGTCTGAAAATGGGGAGGGGTTCTGTTTGGGAGGGAAGGGTTCGATTGGCAAGGCGCGAGGAGGAAGCAGACCCGCAGCGGTCTGTGACCGACAAGCAACGCCGCCAGCGGGCACTTCCCTCCCCATTTTCAGCCAGTCTCTAAGCTCTTTAACCTCCGGCGAGCACTGTCTCGATCTTGTTCTGCAAATCGGCGCTGATGCCTTCCACCGGCCGTTCGGCGTCGATGAGGTCGAAGCCGTAGTGGCGTTGCATCCGCCGGAAGGTGTCGCGCATGCGGCTCTGGTACTGCAGGAAGCTGTCGAACATGTCGCGCGACAAGCCTAGGTCCATGCCGCTTTCCCAGTAGTCGAGTGCCTGTTGCTTGGCGAAGACCCGCTGGACCAGTTTCTCGGGCCGCACCTCCAGGTAGAACACCGCATCGGGAACGAGCGCGATGCCGTACAAATTGCGCAGCCACTTCTCATCCACTCCGCGGACGAGATCGCGGGCCATCAAGGTGTAAATGTAGCGGTCAGCCAGCACCATCGAGCCCGCGCGCAGGGCCGGCAGGATGGTGTTCTCGAGTTGGTCGGCGAAGTCGGTCGCGTAGAACAGCGAGAGCGTGGTGCGCGAGAGAATGTTGCCTTGCTGGGCGGCTTCGAGTTCTTCGCTGACCAAGGAGGAGCGTTTGAGACCGACTTGAATGGTGTGGTGGCCCGAGGCCTCCAGCCACTGGATCAATCGGGCGATTTGGGTGGATCGGCCCGAGCCGTCGGCGCCCTCGACCACGATCAGTTTGCCGGAAAGTTTTTCGATCTCCACCCCGGGCAAACCCAGACCAAAGAAGCGCTTGGGCGTGACCTTAGGAACCAGCACTTCAGCGTCGTCCGTTGGGGAGAATTTGGGTTTCCTGGCCATATCTCGAATTATTTGGTGGCGGTGAAGGTGGGTAGATCGATCCGGGTCTCTACCAGGCGGCGGACGAGCCCCTGCTGCTCCTCAATGCGCTGGTTGGCATCCACGATCACGAAGTTGAACTCAGTGCTCATGGCCAAGTATTGCTCGAAGATGCGGCCCTGAAAGATGCGGAAGCTTTCGTACGGATCGCTGGAAAGGCCCAGGTCCATGCCCGCCTCGTGGTGTTTGAGGGTGGGTCGATTATCCAAGATGCGGTTGAGCGAGACTTCGAGATGCGAGCGGAAGAAGAAGGTGATGTCGGGCAGAGCGGCAAAGCTGTAAAGGCCGCGTACCCAGGCCTGGGGGCATCCGCGAACGACATCCCGAGCGAAGGCCGTGAAGATGTACCGGTCGCACAGCACTAAATACCCCGCCTTGAGCAGCGGCAAGAGTTGGCGCTCGTAGCGGTCGGCGAAGTCGGTCGCGTGGATGAGGGAAAACGTGGTCGGCGTCAGCAAGTTCTGCTTCTTGCCCTTGCTGGTGGCGCTTTTGACCAGTGCCGACGAGTTCCACTCGCTGAAGAAGACTTTGAATCCGCGCATCTCCAACCAGCGCTTGAGGAGGTAAATCTGGGTGGATTTGCCCGAGCCGTCGAGTCCCTCAACAGCGATGAGCCGACCCTCGAAGCCCAGTTCCGCGAACGTCTTCGTCATTTCGTTGATCACCCTAGCGAACGTCTCGCTGCGTGAACAGCGAGCAGTCGAAGGGGTGGAGGCCATCCTGCAATTCGGGGGTCGTTCTGGAAAATGAAACAGGCTTGAAGGTCAAACGGAGTTGTAACACCCTATAAACATGGTTGTTCGCAGAGACCCAGTTCGCGGCTATCGGCAGAATTTGGGTTTCACTCTCATAGAACTGTTGGTGGTCATCGCCATCATCGCCATTTTGGCCTCGTTGCTGTTGCCTTCGCTGGCTAAGGCCAAGGGACGGGCCCAGGGCAGTGCCTGTTCTAGCAATTTCCGGCAGCTTCAGATTTGTGCGCAATTATACGCGGATGACAATTTAGACACCCTCGCACCGAACGAGGCGTTCTTGTCCGGCGGTGGCGGTGGGCGGGAAGCTTGGAACATCCGCTCTACTTCCTGGCTTCAAGGCAATGCTTACACAGACACCTCCGCGTCGAACCTCGCGATCGGTGTCTTCTGGAAATACAATCAGACCCCAGGCATTTACCTGTGCCCTTCCGATCGTTCGACGGTCCGCGATCAGGGGTTTATCCGCCGCAATCGCAGTGTGTCCATGAGCATGTACATGAATTTGGTGACGCAGCCCTTGGATGAGAATTTCTCACGGTGCTGGCATAAGATGAGTCAGATCACCGATCCAGGTCCGTCACGGGCCCTGTATTTTATCGATGAGCATGAAAAAAGCATCCAGCAGGGGGCCTTCGGCATTAATGCACCGAATCGGTTAACCCTCTTCGGAACGTCGTTGTCGACCTGGATTAGTTTTCCCGGATTGCGGCATGCAGGCGCGGCGACGGTCTCCTTTCCCGATGGGCATACCGAGTCTTGGCGCTGGAGGGATCCAGCCACTTTGGCCGCGGCCCAGAAACCCACGTGGTTGGTACTTCAGCCTGGATCGGGTCCTGCTGATCTCGATCTCCAGCGTATCCAAGCGGCGGTGCCGGCTCAGGTGCCTATCCCGTGAGTGGGGTGAGTTGTGTTCTTCGGTGAGGGTGAAGAGTTTTGGGCTACTTGCGTCGCAGCGAGTTCTTGAGGCAGGATTCGTATCAATTCCCGGAAGGTCCCTGATTTTTTATCCCGACCATGAACATGCTCCATCGACTCCGTTGTCTGGCAGCCTTGCTGGCCCTCTCGGCTACCTCCTCCGATGCCGCTGAGTTGCCCGTGTTGCCGGTGCCCGATTGGCAACCCTTTGCTGCCCAGGTGCGCCGGGTGTCCGAGGCGCTGACTTTGGCGGGGTCGCCTCTCAACGCGAAGGAACGTGCCGACCTCGAGGCGGCCCTCATGGATAAAACCCCCGACAAGGCCCGTACCCGTACCCAGCAAATCCTAGATGCCCATGTGCTGGTGGTCGTGCAGGTCACGCCAGAGATGCGGGTCAAGGCCGCGCCGGGACCCGCACCGGCGGTCCTCCATGAAACGGGTTGGGTGACCTTTTTGGTGAAGGTCCACAACGAGGCAGGGACCACCTCGGCCCTCCGGGTGAGTAGTCCCCAGGCGGCCCGATTGCATGGATCTCCCGCCGAGACGGTTCCCGATCGATGGTTGGATGTGTCGCTGGTGCAGGCCGCTCCTCTGAAGCCGGAACTGGGGGGGCTTCCCGTGGAGTACCGGCTGGTTCAGATTTATTCCCGGGATGCTGGCCGTCGCGAGGCGAAGTTGATCTTCGATGTTGGCCAGGGTTCCCAAGATTTGGGTTTTCGCAGCGAAGTGGACGCTCTCTTCACCTGCCAACCCGCCGTCCCGGTGCATCTCGAGGTGCTGGATGAGCACGGCAAGCCCACCACCGCAGCTCTACTCATCACGGACACTCGGGGGCATGTGTTCCCGGCCCAGTCCAAGCGGTTAGCGCCGGATTTCTTCTTCCACCCGCAAGTTTATCGGAACGACGGCGAATCCATCGGTTTGCCGGCCGGCCGGTATTCGGTCGAATTCTCCCGCGGACCCGAATCGCTCATCCAGCGGCACGAACTAGAGGTAACTGCCGGTAAAACCAATCGCTGGCGCTTTCAGGTGCAGCGGTGGATTGATCCCTCCACCCGCGGTTGGATTTCAGGCGATCATCACATCCATGCGGCCGGCTGCGCGCATTATGAAAAGCCGACCGAAGGAGTCCTTGCCGCGGACATGATGCGTCATGTGCTCGGTGAAGATCTTAAGGTTGGGGCTAATCTCACCTGGGGGCCGTGCTTCGACTACCAGAAGCAGTTCTTCACCGGATCCGATGACCCGGTCAGTCGCTGGCCGTACTTGCTGCGTTACGATGTCGAGGTCAGCGGGTTTGGGTCCCACAACTCGGGTCATTTGTGTTTGTTGCGCCTGCGTCAGCAACTGTACCCGGGCGGTGACTCCAAGAAGCATTGGCCGACGCTGGGGCTAAACACCCTCAAGTGGGCCAAGGCCCAGGGAGCCCTCACCGGCCCGGCGCACAGTGGTTGGGGACTGGAGCTCGACTCGACCGAGTTGCCCACTCAAAAGATCCCACCCTTCAGCGGCATCGGTGCCAACGAATACATCGTGGACGTGACCCACAACGTGCTGGGTCCGGATGGTAAACTCGTGCCCGCGGTAGACTTCATTAGCACCGTCGACACGCCCTATCCGTGGGAGTTGAACATTTGGTACCACACGCTCAATGCCGGCTACCGCACCCGCATTAGTGGTGAGACCGATTTCCCCTGCATCTACGGCGAGCGCGTCGGTTTGGGGCGCAGCTACGTGAAGCTTCCAGAACGCTGGTCGTATGAGGACTGGTGCGAGGGAATCCGAGCCGGCCGCAATTATGTCGGGGATGGGCGAAGTCACTTGATGGACTTCCGCGCCGATACCGTCGTCATGGGAGAGCAGGGGAGTTCTCTGCAATTGGCCGAGGGACGCCCGGTGGTGTTCCGGGTTCAGGCCGCGGCCCGGCTCAACGAGCAACCGCAAGTCGACATCCAGAGGCGCAAGTTTAGTGAGCAACCGTACTGGCATATCGAGCGGGCTCGCATCGGTGCCAGCCGGAAGGTGCCGGTAGAATTAATCGAGAACGGCATCGCTGTTGCCCGCATGGAAATTGAGGCCGATGGAGCGCTGAAGCCCATCGAGATTTCTCATCCGGTGAAGCGCAGCGGCTGGTACGCCCTACGAATCCTGCCGAGTTCGCACACCAATCCGATCTTTATCGAGGTCGGTGGTCAGCCGATTCGCGAGCGACGTTCCATTCAGTGGTGTCTGGATTCGGTGGAGCAGTGTTGGAAGCAGAAAGAGCGCTTCTACATTGGGGCCGATCATCGTGAGGCCGTGGTGGCCTTTGATCATGCCCGCCAAGAGTACCGCAGCCGTCTGGAAGCCTCTCAACCCTAACCCGACTGGACGGGTGTGTTGTGCAGTGATGTGTGAGAAGCCGCTGACGATGCACGGCCGTGGGTCCCTGGGGAGGGACCCACATTGGAAACCGAGCCTAGGCCGGAGTCTCCAGCCGGTGTGATTTAAAAATCGGCCGACAAGGTCAGGCTGACCGTGATGCCGCGCTTGTAGCTGCGGAAGACGTACTGGTCGCCGTAGCGTTCTTCGCGGGAACCAAGGTCGTTGATGAGAGTTTGGCGGATGTCTGGATCCATCAAGTTGCGAGCGCCAAAGCGCATTTTCCAACGCCGTCCGAGACGCTGGTTGATGAAGAAATCGAGCGTGTTAATGGGTTGCTCGTAAATGTTCGGGCTGCCTTGGCCGCCATCGACCGCTAGTCGTTGGCCGCTGCGGGTGAAGGACACCGAGAAGGTGGTTCGGCTCCGGGCGATCTCCCAGGCGAGGTCGGAGTTGAGGATGTACTCGGGTTGGTCGAACAACGGACGGTTGTAGAGGCCTACACCGTTGCCCACCGGATAAAACACATCGACCTCGGAACTAATAAAGGCCGCGTTGCCGCCAAGAGTGATACCGGCCAAAAGAGGGTCGAGGCTGGCCATGTTCTTGCGCGCTTCAAACTCGAAACCCGACACGATGGCGCTGGCATTGTTGGTGAAACTCACGATGCCCGCGGCGTTGTCGGCGATGTAGGGCTCAACCGGGTTGAGAATGTTTTTTCGGAAGTAGGCCGCCGAGAGGAGTTCACCGGGTCGGGGAAACCACTCTACCCGCGCGTCGTAGTTCTCAATTTCCGAACGCTTGAGGTCGGCATTGCCGCGGTAGGCCAAGCCGTCGAAGGTGTCGAAGTATTCGAAGGGGGCGAACTCGCGATACGTGGGGCGAGCGATGGTCTGCGACCAGTTCAGCCGCAAATTGAGGTTGGAGGTGATCGGGAACACACCGCCGATGGAGGGCAGTATATCAGTCGTGGCGATGCGGCCGCTGGAGGAAGATCCTAGAATCCGGCTTCGAGGAAGCACCTCGGCCTGGAGGTCGGTTTGTTCGAAGCGGGCACCGCCCACGAGGCGGAACTTCGGTAGCACGAATAAATCGGCCATGGCGTACACGGCCGGAATCGACTGGGTTCCGTCGTAGCCATAGCCTTCGAAGGGCAATCCGGAGCGCAGGAAGGTCGCGTTGGGGAAGTAGTAAGCCGTGCGCGAGTTGGCTCCCGATCCGGTGGCGTTGGTGATGAATTGCTGGCCCTGGAAGTTCAGGACCGAGTTGGCATAGGCGGCCACATCGGGCTGATTGGCACCGGTGGTCTGGCTGATCTCGTACTCGAAGCGTTGTTCGCGCAATCGGCGCTCGGACTCGAAGACGTTGCCACCGACTTTGATGGAGCTTTCTAGACCGTTGCCGGGGGTGAAGGGGATGGTGAGGTCGCTGCGGAAGTTCCAACTCTTGTCCTGCGAGTCGCGGAAGAAGCGCGAAGGCTGATTGATGTTCGGTAACTCGGCCGACTGAGCGATCACGTTGGTGAGCCCGTTACCCGCCGGGGACAGGATCATTGGGAAAATGCGTTCGTCCGGGGAGTTCTCGCCGGTGCCGGAACTAGAGAAGCTCCAGTCCAGTTGGGTGGATCCCACTTCGCGGAATTCATGGCGACCCTTGAACTGGAAGTTGCGCAAGTAGCGCTCGCGGTAAGTCAACTGATCGATGCGGGTCCGCTCTTCGGATCCCGGTTCGAACTGGTTGATGGTTTGCCCGTTTTCCTCGGTGATATATTGCTGGGCGCTTTGGTTGTTGAGGAAGCTGAAGGACACTTCATGTCCGGGCATCAACTCCATCGCCATGCTGGCCACGGCACCCCAACCGACGTTGACGATCGACTGATTGCGTTGGAACTCGGAGGTGCGAATGAGCGGCCCCTTGTCTACCGGATCGGTGCCGTAAGCGTAGCGACCGCGGAAGGCGTTCTCGTAGAACTGGAACTGACGATCTTGATTGAAGGTTCCAAACCAGCCAAAGCGTCGGCCGAAGAGCCAAGTGGTGTCGCCGCTCGAGACCGCGAAATTGGAGTTCGGCCCCGGTTGGCCCATCGATGGAGCGAAGGTGGTGTTGTTGAAAGAACGCAAGGCCGCGTCGTACTTCTGGGCCAAGGCCTGCCGATTGGCCCCCTCTGCCTGCTGGGTGTTGTTGCGCCAAGGACGTTGAGCCTCGGTGATGATCGACGGATCGATGAGGGCCTTCGCGGGCAGAGCTCTGGAACCATCATCGAGCGCCCAGAAATCAGTGCCGCCACCTGGAATCTTTAAGAAACCCTCGTTCATCGTGGCCGAGCTGTTGAGCCCGGTTCCGGCCGAGACCGTGGTGAAGCCCTGAGCTGGGAAAGACTTGGTGACGATGTTCACTGCGCCGCCGGCAAATCCGCCCTGAAGATCGGGAGTGAAGGTCTTGCTGACCACTACCCGGTCGATCATGGCTGCGGGGATCATGTCGAGTTGCGGGGCCCGGCGTCGGGGGTCGGCACTCGGAAGCTCTGCACCATTGAGGGTGGCGATGTTGTACCGGTCATTCAGACCGCGAATGACGATTTGGCGGTTGTCTGTCGCCACCACACCCGTGATTTTTGTGGTGATTTGTGAGGCATCGCCGCCACCGGTCCGTGCGATTTGCTCGGCGCTGATGGCTTCTTGTGACGTGGCTGCGTTCTTTCGCTCTTCCAGCACGGCCGCCACGGTACTGGGTTTGGTGGTTGCCTCATCAAAGGCCGACTTGGCCGCGGTGGCTGAAGCGGTGGACTTAGAGGCTCCCAGATTACCTGCACCCGTACCGGGTTTGCCCTGGATGGGGCGGACCGGTGCGGCGTCGGGTTTGCGGACTTCGGCTTTAAAGAAATTGCCCGCGCCGCCGCCTTGGACGGGCGGCGCATCGGAACGGGCGGCCGTTGCAGTCGGCGGTGCGGCCGTGGCCGGCGCGGTGGCCGTCGGTGGGGCTGCCGTCTCCTCGACGATGTCGCTCGGTTTGGGTTTAGGGATCTCCGGTGAGGGTTCCGGAGGCTTGGGCTTCGGCTTGGGTTTCTCCGGCGGACGGATGCCGGTGATTTGATAAATCGCCTCCGGCACGAATCCGGCCCGGTGGGCCAAATAGCCCAGACCACCCAGGGCTAGGGCGTGGACGAGCATCGAGATGATCAGACTCGAGCGGTCCGTCTTCTTTTTGGCGTTGCTGGCCATGACGGTTCTTTATTTCGCTGCGCCCGCGGTGTCCGTCGCGAGGCCGATCTTGGTCACATTGGCCCGTGTGAGGATGTCGAGAACTTGAACCACCTTCTGGTAGTTCACGTTCTCGTCGCCACGCACCACGACGCTCAGGTCTGGGTTGCTCTTGCGGAAGCGGATGATCTCGTCCTCAAGCTTCTTGAGGGTGATGGGCTCGGCGTTGAAGTAAATGTTCCCCGCGGCATCGACCGTGACATTGTTAATGTCCTGTTTTGCTTGGTTCTGCGGCGGTTGCTGTGCGGCCGAAGGCAGGTTGATGTCGATGTCGTTGGTCGAGGGAGCTGTGGTGATGATGAAAATCACCAAGAGCACGAAGGCCAAATCCAGCAACGGGGTGATGTTGAGTTCACCCATCGCATGGTGATGCGATGCGGAATATTTCTTGCGTCCACGACGCCCGGCGGCAGCGCTCATGGGCGATGGGTCGGGTTTTGAGCCGGCTGACCGATGGTGATGTTCCGCAGCGCATCGGCGATTTCATCCGCCAGAGCACGGTTGTCTACGTACTGGTGCTCTAGGTCGGTCATCACCTCGGAGTTGAAATTGTCTAGCTCCTGGGTGATGCCGCGGATGGCGGTGATCATCAGGTTGTAGGCGAACATCGCAGGGATAGCCACGAAGAGACCAACGACCGTGGCAATGAGTGCACCGGCCACACCCGGGGCCATCGCAGTGAGGCTGGCGCTGGCCGCCATCGCGATACCGGAGAAGGTTTCCATCACGCCCCAGACCGTGCCTAGAAGACCGATAAAGGGGCCGCCTGAAACGGCCGTGGTCAGGATGATCATGCCCTTTTCTAGCGACAACGCCTCGGCGCTGACCGACCGCTCTAAGGCCACTTGAACCGACTGGAAGGACTCGACACTAATGCGCTTCTTGCCTTTCACGCTCACCGGGTTGTTCTCCAAGTGGTATTCCACTTCACCGCAGCCTGAGGCGTAGACCTCGAAGGCCGGGGCTCCGGCAAACTCTCGCTTGTCGCGGAAGAGGGTCATCGGATCCTTGGACTCTCGATAGGCGGCCAGGAACCTCTTGCTCATGGCGCGGGCCTTCAGGATTTGACGGCCTTTGGTGATGATCACCGACCAGGAGACCATCGATACCAGGATCAGGGCCGAGATGGTCATCTTACCCTCGATCGTGGCCTTCTCGAAAGCGAAGGTGAGGGCGTTGGCGAGGATGGGTTGGAACGGGTCCATGATCGATCGGTCTCTCGTTGAAAAAGTTTAGGGTGCTCGGCCGATTACTTCGCGGTGGCCCCAGCCGGTGCGTTTGTTCCGAAGAGGCTGGATCCGAAGTTGGACCGTTCGCCGAAGGACTCGACGGAGCCCTTCTGGATGCGTACCACGAATTCCTTAATGTCACCGACGCCCTTGTTAAGGAGGTTGTAGGTGAGGAACTCGACGTCGCCCTGGGCCGAAACGCCGTGTGGGCGCCCCAAAGTCTTCACGACCTCGTCGCGAGACATTCCTAGGGAGAGATGGTTGAGCTTGGCCGAGGAGGAGGCGCAGCCGACCATCCATGCGGCGGCAGCGCAGGTGGCGGCGAGTACGGTGATCCGGCGGATCGAAGCGTTCATGCAGGTCAACCTTTGCCGGTGCAGATGGCGGCAGTTTGTCGTGTGTGTGACAAATGCGCGACGAACTGCGCTCGAATTCGTTACCCGATCGTCGTGGATCCGGTACTGGAACGTTGAGATGCCTGCTGCTGTTGCCACTGAGTGGGCGCCATTCCGAACTGTCTTCGGAACCATGCCCGGAAGGCGTCTGCACCCTCGTAGCCGCAGGCCTTGGCCACCGAGGCGATGTCTGAGTCGGCTTGGGCCAGCATCGAGCAGGCCTTCACTTTGAGCCATTCTCGTTGTTGTCCCGGCAGGCTGCCGCCGAAGCGCTCCCGGTAGATCAGCAGCAGACGTCGGGTTTCACAGTGGCAACGGCGGGCTAATTCCTCGACCGGCATGGACATTAATTGCGCGTCAGTGAGTTGGTGGAGCAGTTCCTCCAGTCGATCCCCGGCATCCCGTGGTGAACCCACCGGTATGGAGGACTTGTAGGCAGGAGGAGACAGGACCGTGGACACCAACTCCAACAACCGAGCCCGTTGCTCCAGCGATCCGGTGTCGTGGGAGATGTGGGTTTTAGTGAAGCGCTCGGCGGCAGGATTGTCCCGGTTAAGAACCCAGGGCAGGGAGGGGTTGATTTGATCCGGATGGTCGATCCGGCGACGCTCCAACAGTGTGAAAACCCCGAAGAGTGTCGTCGGATCTAATCGAAACCAACGAAATGCGAGGCTGCCCAGTTGGCTGGCCCGCAGCCTCAGCAAACAGTTTCCGCCATGGATCGCGACCATCCCGGCAGACAGCGCCTGGCTCGGTGTTTCGCCCATCAGGTACGCGTCTCCGGATATTAGCCACAGGAAGGTCCAGCCTGAACCCGGAAAGTCCCACTCCTCGCCCCGGTTGAGGCGCCCTTCGTTGAGCAAGAGAGAGGAATCTGGACCCATCGTAATGGGTAGATCTTTGGGGCGACGCGTCACACGGTCATGACGTAGAGGAAACAGAACTGTGACATTTCACGCCGAGATCGAGCGCGGTCCGGCGACGGATATCCCTCAAAAGCAAAAGCCCCTCGCCGCAGGGGTGCGACGAGGGGTGATTTAAAAAACGGTCTTTAAAATCCGCTGGGGGCTTTAGCGTCGAACCGAAGCGCGGCGCCGGAAGAGGAGGGTTCCGAACCCAGCCAATCCTACGAGGCTGAGAGCTACAGAACTGGGCTCAGGGATGGATGAGTACTGGATGTTGTCGTACAAGGCACCCGAAGGCAGCAGTACCATGTCGACGCCGCTAATCGGTGCCGCCAAGGAGGCGGTGAAGCCTGGGCTCGTTTGATTGGCCGGAATGGACGCGAGCAAGGTGTTGCCAGTGGAACTGACTCGGTAGAACTGAATCGTTGCACCGGGGTCTCCATAGGTGTCCTTGTCCAGCGTCACCGAGAACTGGGCCAGCATTTGCGGTGAACTAAACCGCACGAGGGTCGGTTGGAACACTCCGTCGAGTGCCACCAACCCCGACGGGGCGCTGCCGCGGTCGTAGAAGGCCGGGTTGCGCACCAGGATAGGGCTCGAGCCGTCGAAGAGGCGCCAGCGTTCGGTGCCTGCGATTTCGTCGCCGTCAGTATTAAGGTCGAGAGACCATGTGGCCTCGCCGAAGCTAACACCCGTCGGCGCGGCCTGGTTGGCCGGTGTCCCGGAGTTCAGGGCATCGAAGGTGATTGAGATGGACTGCGCTTGGGACGCAGTCGCGAGGAGCAGGCCCGCCATCAGAGCGGCCGGAAATGAATGGTTGATCATAGTGAAAGGTGGTTCGGGAGAAGCGCCCGATTCACTTGGTCACCGGCACGCCGCCCAAGACGGCCTGCATGACACTGAAAAACACATCGGTGTTGTCGATCGTTCCACGGAACAGGCTCGCGCCACGTCCTTCGGCATAGACCGGAATATCCGAGGCCGTGTGAACCGCCGAGCTACCGGCTGCAGCGCTGGGCACCTGACCGGTGACGAGGAACATTCCGTTGGTGTCCCGGTTGATAGGGCCCGCCGGGTAGGTGTTCAAGGGGGCGACCTTGCCGAAGGGCTGCTGGCTGTCTTGCAGCGGCAGCGGATTGGTCAGCCAGTTTTCGTAGCGGTCGGCGTTGCCGGCGTAGCCGATGAGCATCTTGTTGTCCGGATCGGTGGTGGTCGGATAGCCGTCATCCGCCATCGTGTAGACCGGGAAACCGGCGTTCTCATAAACACCCACAACAGCCTCGCGAATCGCGTTGTTGGTGTTACCGATGCCTTGGGACAGTTCGGTGAGCTTGGCGTTGGTGACGCGGGAGGCGCCGATGATGTTGACGCCGGCGCACTCATGGTCGGCGCAAACGACGATCAACGTGTCGGGGTCGGTGGCCAAAAATGCCCGGGCGGTCGCGACGGCGCGGTCAAACTCCAAGGTGTCTAGGATCCAGCGCTCGGTGTCCATGGCGTGGGCCTGCTTGTCGATCGAGGCGGCTTCCACCATCAGGGTGAATCCGTTTTTGTTCTTCGAAAGCACTTGCAGGGCCTTGGCGGTCATCTCGTCGAGCATGGGCTGGTCGGGGAAGCCGTAATCATCCACGACGCTCGAAGCGCCGCGGCGCTTGTCGATCTTGTCCTTGGCCACGTTCATGTTCGAGAACGAGAACAGTCCCAGCAGGCGGGTGGTGTTCGAGGGCAGGAGGTCGAGCGAGGTCTTGTCTGGCGCGTAGTTAAAACCCGCCTTGATGAACTCGCTCAGCAAATCGCGTGAGGGATCGGAGGCACCCGCAGGGACTCCCCAGCGGCTGACGATATCCTGCGGCAGGACGTAGTCACTGGAGGTGGCGCGAGCCGATCCATTGGTGCCGGCGCCCAAAAACCATTTACGTCCGCCGCCCAAGAGCACGCGGAGGCCGCGGTTGGTCACGCCCTCGTCAAGGTATTGATCGCAGATGCCGGTGCCGGCGCCGCGGTTGGAGGTGTGGATGGCGAAGGCGGCCGGAGTCGCGTCGAACACATCGGCCGTGGTGACGATACCCATGGTCTTGCCCGAGGTCCGCAGCAGGTAGGCGCCCATGTATTCGATGCGGGGGTTGTCGAAGACGGCAGCCGTGTCATCGGGGAAGACGCCCTCTTCATTGTTGTTGGCCTTGTTGCCGGTAGAGTAGCAGTGGGCGCCCGGGGCGGAATCCGTGATGATCGAGTTCAACGAGTGAGTCTGGGCGATCGCCGTGTAAGGCATCGAATCGATGGCCATCTTGGAGTTGGCTTTTCCGAGTTGCACCCCCTGGCCCATGATCCGCGCGGCCGTTCGGTGAGCGATCCCGAAGCCATCGCCGATCAGGTAGATAACATTCTTGGCGCGCCGACCTTGAGGAACGGCAGCAACGACCTCGAAATTACCAAAAGCTTGCACGGTCTTTCCATCCGACTGGGTGGCCGACACGCTGAAGGTGTGGATGCCCGGCTTGGTGTTGGAGTAAGCCCGGAAGGCGACCTGAACACTGTTGGTCACGGTGACCTTGTCTGCTTTTGTGAAGCTCAGCGACTCGTCGCTCACGGGAGCGCCGTCCACAGAAAATACAGAGCCGGTGATCGTAGTTCCGGCATCCGGCCGAACGGTTGCCGCCAAATCAAAACGTTGTCCGGCGAAGAACCGGGCGATGATCGGAGGTGTGGTGTCGCCGAAGCTGAACAAGGCGCTTGGCGGAGTGAGTCGGGAGACCGTCGGATCAGCGGAGGCGGTTCCGAGGGTGCTCAGGGTTGCTGCGCAGAGGCCCAGCGAACCCACTAGTCGGGTTAGGGAGTGTTTCATGAGTTTGAGTTTGTACGGATGAGGACACGGGTTCGCCCATTGGCGGCCGTGGTTTCAGCGTCGGAGGCCCTCCGAAGCAGAAAGGGGGTTGGCAGGTGCGGCTTCGCCTTGAAGGTCGGGCGTTGAGGCCGTCGAGGTGGAGTTGTCGCGGTCCAGATGGAGGCGGACCAATGAGTGCCGTCCATCCGGTTCTTCGCGGTCGCCCACCTCCAGCCGACCGGTCAACAGGAACAAACCATTCGAATGCGGGGTCAGAGGCTGGTGACCTCGGGGAAGGAGCACTCGAACGACGGTGGGCGGCAGGTCTTCGGCCAAGCCGAACTCCACCTCGTTGCTGACCAGAGGCATCGGGGCCAGCATCAAGGTCCAAGGAGTGGGACGGCTTTGTTTGACTTGGTATCCGAGGATCCGGACTCGTTGGCCGGAAAGCTCCAGCAGGCGCGGCGAGAACTCCAAGCCCTTGGGCCCGATCGGGTTTCGGAAAAGCTCGTCAAAACGCAGGTCGGAAACACCTGCCGGGGCCTTTGGTAGCTGATCTATCCACGATTTTAGAGCCTCGGTGGGATGGCTGCGGGCAAGCACCTTGGCGGAAACCGGGCCGTTGGTGGCGTTGCTGCCTCGCAGACGTCGGATGGGGGTAGCGGATTCCGCCACGACCCCTTCGCCGAAACCCATCAGGAAGGCCAAGAGTATCCAAAAAGCTGCTTGCCGCCCAAAAAGCGACCGGTGCTGATCCATTCACTCACCGTGCCGTGTGCCTGTTACCGGGAAGTGTCCGTTCGGACAACGGTGGGTGACCTTTCAGTGACCGTCTGGTGGCGGTGTTTCTAGAACGCCATCCAAGGGATCTTGACCTGCACCTACAGACCGCTGGCCTCAAGCCAAGGCCGGGCCAGACGATTCAAGAGCAGGCCAGCCATGCGGAAGGCCATGCGCCGCCGTTCGGGCAGGTGGCGATCGAAGACTGCGTTGTATTCCACTGCGGGCACAGCACCTCGGCGGCGTTTAAATTCGCCCGCCCCGGAGCTGTAGTTGAGCAGTTGCTTCCGATCATTCACTTCGCGGTGGATGCCAAGAAAGAGTTGTCGATAGAGGCCCAATTCTGGTGGCAACGTGGTGTCGTAGCCGATGAAGGGAACCGTCGTGATGGTGGTGTCGATGGTGAAGTATCCCCAAATACCCACCAATCGACTCAAGCGATCGCGAAGGCCGTGAAACTCCAGCCAGCGACCGCGGATGGCCGCACGGACAAAGGCCTCGTCATAGTGCGGATTCAGCCAGGAATGCTTCTCCAGGTAGAGCATTCGGTAGAGCTCAGCAATACGAGCTGCATCGGAATCCAGGATTTCCCAGGGATGGACCCATCGGTAGCGGGTGTCACCGGCGAACTCCTTGCCGTCTCGGCGCAGCGTTGACGTGCCTCTCAATGGACTTTGACGGGCGTCAAAACAATGGACGATCCGACTGGTCAGCAGGCGGTAACCCTGTTGAATGAGCTGATCGGCCAGTCCTGGGGCGCCCACCTCGTCGACATTCCTCAGCACCACCGCATGCTCAGGAAACTCCCGCACCAACGAGCGGGTGATGGCTCCCACCGATCCCAAAAGCCCCTCAGGCGCGGGGTTGGTTGAAAACATCCAACTGTTCCATTGAACGGTACGATCGGCCATGGCACCGCGCAGGATCGCCTCAAAGGCCACCAGACCGAATCGTGCAGCCAGTCGCAGGGGACCGCTGGAAAAGTGGTTTAATTCAGCCCGCGGATAGTCGAGATATTGGGTCATCAGCGACACCGGATAGGAGTCGGTGCGTCGGCGATCGTGAACCGTGATGGGGCAGCCAAATGCGCCATGGGACACCCAGCCCGCGCGCCCATTCAGGTTCATCGCCGGGCGGAATGTTTCACCCACGACTTGCCGCCAGTAGGCGGGTGCCCCGAAGTCACCGCCTCTAATTGCTCGGACTGCTTCGGTGGACCAAAGAACTTGTGCCGAGGGCTCAGGCAGCGAGGTGTGCAATGTGGAAGCTGCCATAGGTGTGGACACGATCTCGACGGTGGCAATCGGTGGCCAGTGCCCGATCGTACCGGATCAATTCACCCACGCGGGTCGAGCTTCCTTGGTGGCGCACCCGCACCGGATCCACGAAATCAACGGAGACCCCCCCGGATCGCCATAAAATCCGCGCACCCGCACTGGCTCGATCTACAATGGCCTGCCATTCCTCGGCCAGTGCTTCGGGATGCCGGTGGCTCAGCCAGTCCATGTGATCGAGGAGCACGAATCGAGATAGGGGGCGGGTATGTTGGCGAAGAAAGCCGGTGAGACTGTTGGTGTGGGTTTCGATCCGGTCGGCCAGGCCGTCTTTTAGTCGTTGGAAGTTCGGTTCGCGCAAGTATTCCGGGCAGCAGTCCCGGGTGTAGCGCCCAAAAAGATAGAGGCGCCAGAAGTAGTTGTCGGTCACCGGTAGTCGTGTGCAGACCGTCTCCACACAGTCCTCCATGAAGGCCGCGATGTCTTGCCCGCAGGTCCGCTCCAAGTGATCCCTCTGAGCCGCAGGAACTCCCAAGAGGCTCAATGCGAAATCGGAGCGCAGGGCGCGGCGTATGGACGGTCGCCAGAACTTCTCACGGACGCGCCCGAAATAAATGGCGCGTTGTTCCTCCAGAGATCCGGCCGAAAATAGGCTTCGCAAGTCATCCAAGACTCCGGCCATCCGGAAGTAGCGCATCATGGACTTGGCAAAAACCCCGGTGGTGCCCCGGTGATAGAATGAGTCTGAAGTTTTGCGTCGCGCGAAAAAGTGGGTTCGATCATCCCAGTACTGTCGGGCGGACAAAGGAAGGTCACGCCGTAATCGTTGCTGGTACCACGCCCGAAAGGCGGGAGTTCCGCCGTCACCGAAGATCGCAAAAAACTCGTCGTGTTCGAGATTTCGGATACCGGCCAGCTTGAGCTCCAGCAGGGCATTTTGCCGGAAGTTCATGTCTACGGCATGAATCCGCCGAGGTCCGTCGAGCGCGTAGTCCAGAGCATTGCAGCCTGCCGACGTGATGAGGACTAATTCATCTTCGGCACCCAGGCTAAGGACTTCCCGATCGAGCCGGGGATCCTCCCAACAGGTGTTGTAGACCAGATAGTTCCCGTGGACATAGTTGAAGAGGGTTTCCGTCGTCCAATTGGCCAGGGTTCTCATGCGATTGCTCAGTGGGGAGTCTATCCGATCGGCGAGCAGCCCGGCAACGCCTCCGAGTCAATGACTCGAAAATGTCACGCCAATGAAGCCTCTTGGACGCATGGGGAGAACAGTATTGGGCATATGGGGATTGTTTCCTCCAGAACTTCTCTCTGGGTGATCAGAAAATACGCGGTGCTCGCCCTTGCTGCTCTGCGGCGAGAGGGAGTCTACAATGGGTTGAGTCAATTCGTCGCCCAATGGTCTTTTGATCGTCGACACGGCCTGTCGGCATTCCTTCCTCGGGAAGTCCGGCATGAAGCCAGCGAGCCGGAGTTTCGGATATCCGATGCCATGCAGTATCAGGGGGTCGATCCGCGACTGGCCCTGGAGGCCTTGAACTGGCTGCCGATGGAGTTGCGATCGAACGCGACGTTTGTGGACTACGGTTGTGGGAAAGGCCGAGGACTGGCCGTGGGTATCTTGGCTGGATTTCGCCAACTCATCGGAGTCGAAGTGTCCCGCGATCTGGCGACTCTGGCCGAACGAAACCTTCAAACACTCCGATTGAGGCATCCGGGGGTTCGCATAGAGCTTCAGACCATGGATGCGGTCCGCTTTCAGCCTCCAGAAGGTCCGTTGGTGGTGTTTCTGTACAACCCTTTCGTGGGTTTGACCTTGGAGCGCGTGGTTCAACGCCTCGCAGACCATGCGACCCGTAGCCCGGTTCATGTGGTCTACATTAATCCCCGGGGGCGCTCAGCCTTTCTGGATCATGGATTCCGGCAATGCGCTGCCTGGCCTGACTCCCAAGCACTCGTGTTCGAATCAGGTCTGGCGTCGGAGGCTTTGCAGTTCCGCGGCCTGGGTCATCCGTTCACGAGTGCCAGGTCCAGAGCTCCGGAACAGGGGCAAATCCTCCGAGAGTGAGACGCTCTCTCGTACCGGGTCCATGGGGGCTGGTCGGCGGGCTGAGCGTTCGGACCTCCGCATCCGTGTCCGGTCAGCGCTGGAGTCACCGCCCACCGCAGGGTCGTTCAGGGGGGTGTTTTTTGAGTCGTCGAGCCTCAGCAAATGGATGTTGCCTTCAAAATCCTCGGCCAGAGCGGTGCAACTCTCTACCCAGTCGCCGCAGTTGAGGTACTCGAAGCCCTGGACCGTCCGGATTTCGGCTCGGTGGATGTGGCCGCAAATGACGCCCTCGACACCTGCCTGACGCGCCAATCGTACCATCGCCTCTTCATATTGGGTGACGTAGCGGATGGCGCCCTTGGCTTGGAATTTCAAGTAGGCGGCCACCGACCAATATCCGAAGCCCATCCGACGTCGGAGTCGGTTGAAGTGCAGGTTAAATTCGAGGATCCAGTCGTAAAGACGAGCCCCCACGCGTTCGAGCAGTCGGTTGAAGAGGACCAGTCCATCGAGTTGGTGGCCGTGCAGCACAAGATAACGCCGTCCGTCCAAACCTTCGTGAATGGCACGTTCCACTAGGCGCACTCCACCCAAGTTCAAACCCAGAAATTGCTCCATGAATTCATCATGGTTTCCGAAAACGTAGGTAACCTGAGTTTGTTTGCGATTCATCCGCAGGATTTTCTGGATGACCGTATTGGCATCGCTGCTCCAAAGCCATCGCCGTCGGAGCTCCCAGCCATCGATGATGTCACCCACAAGATACAGGTGGCGGCATTCGTGGTTGTGCAGGAACGACAGTAGGAGATCCGCCTGGCTATGCTTGCTCCCGAGGTGGAGGTCCGAAATCCAGATGGCGTTGTACTTCATGAGGTCTGGCGGCTTCGTCGAGGCGAAGGCATGTCCCTTATGTTATTAAAGGTCCCGTATGCCGAGTCCAAGCTGGAAACGGGTCGTCACCTGAAATTTTCCATTGTGAATCCTGTTTGATGCCATCGGCGGACGGTATGGCGGAAGTACTTTCTCGGTGTTCGCATCCCAGGGAATAGACCTCTGGCGGACTTTACGAAAAAAACATCCAAGCGTCATGCGGTTGTCACATGAGCTCCGGAAGATTGTAAGAACTGCGGTGCTCAAACCGGTTCCGGTTAAAACGGAGTCCTGCAGGTTATAAATCATGAAAACTCGTCGAATCCCAGTCTGGCTGATCCTTTGGGTCACCCTTGCTTCCGCGCTGATCGGCACCCAGGTCCGAGGCGAAACCAACCGCATCACAGGTTACCTGTATGGCAGCCATAACTGGGTGGCGACCAACACGTACATATTGACGGGTTTCACGTACGTGATGAGCAACGCCGTCTTGAACATCGAGGCAGGCACGGTGGTCAAGGGAGCCTCCGGCACGGGAACCTCGACCAGTGCGGCGAATGACTTCGGCTGCTTGTTTGTTTGCTCCGGTGGCAAACTCAACGCCAACGGCACGCCGAATCGGCCCATCATCTTTACGGCGGTGGCCGACGATGTGAGC
>SYMJ01000048.1 GCA_005805505.1 Verrucomicrobiales bacterium
GGTCTTCTGCGCATCATTGCTGCCGTGGCTAAAGCCCATGTAGGCGGCGCTAGCCAACTGGGCCTTGCCGAAAACCCGAGTGACCCACCGCGGAGTCCAATTGCGGAGCAGGAAGTAGAGGCTGGTCATGAGGAGCAAACCCACCAGCAAACCCATCATCGGCGACAAGAACATGGGTATGATGACCTTGTAGAGCAGGCCGTCGTACTTATACCAGGGAACACCGTCCTTCACCTTGGCGAAGAGAACGACCGCCAAACTGTCTCCGGAGGCAGCGAAGCCCGCTCCGATCAACCCTCCGATGAGCGCGTGGCTGGAGCTAGAAGGTAGTCCGAACCACCAAGTGACTAGGTTCCAAACAATCGCACCAATCAGTGCGCAGATGAGCATTTGAGAACCCATCCCCGACGGGATGAGCTTGGAGTCCAGCAACCCAGAACTAATGGTCTTTGCCACGGCGGTGCCATAGAGCGCCCCAACAAGATTGGTGATGGCCGCCAGCAAGATGGCCAGTCGCGGCGTCAGCACCTTGGTGGAGACCACCGTGGCGATGGAGTTGGCCGTATCGTGAAAGCCGTTGATGTATTCGAACACCAACGCGACAAGGATCACCGTCAGGAGCAGAGTCACAGGCGAAGCGCGTTCAGGAGTTCTTGAGGACGATTTGCACGATGACATTGCCGGCGTCACGGCAGCGATCGATGACCTTCTCGAGCAAGTCATAGAGATCCTTCAAGGCAACGACGCTCACCGCATCGTGGTCCGCCTTGTAGAGTCTCTGGAGCAACTCGATCATGTGCTTGTCGGCCTCGCCCTCGAGGTACTGGAGCTTGTCGTTGCGTTCCTTCATGCGCGTCAGGTCGGGCGCATTGCGCAAGTCCCGAACCATGGTCAATAGAGTGTCCATGGAGCTCTGGAGCAGCTCGGTCTGACGGGAAAAACTGGCCTGCTGAACCCGCTGCGGACAAATGAGGAAACGCTCAGTGAAGCGCTCCAAAGTGCGGGGAATCTTGTTGAGAGCCGTGGCGAGGGCGTCGATGTCTTCCCGCTCGAGGGGCGTGACGAAGGTGGTGATGAGGAGCTCCTGCAACTCCTCGGTGATCCGTTCCTCCTTGCGGCGCACGAGCACCGAGGAATCAAGGGCCGCTGCACCCGGATTGGCCAGAGTCTTGGCCAAGAGGTGCACACTTTCCTGAGCCTCTGCCGCGCTGCGCTCCAGCAAGTCAAAGAAGACATCGTTGCCGCCGACAAGTCGTTGAAGAGAAAACATGGTATAATGGAAAGGTTCTTAGGTTTTAGATGCTCTACGGATCAGTGACAATCGGGTGACAGTTAGACCCAAGCCAGACCCTTAGTAATTGATCTGCGCTTGAAAGCTGATGCGATCGGCCGAGGTGGTGTCGTTGTAGGGGGCTGTCTTGGTGTTGGTACGGTCGAAGGTGTGGGTGAACTGGATGGTGAATTCCACGGGGTTCCACGGCGACCATTCGATGCCAAAGTCCAGTTCATTGACCAATTCGTTGGGGGAATTGACCGCGAATTTACGGCCGCCGGAGTAGTACTGCCAGCGGGTGAAGGGAAACCAGTTGCCCAGCTTGTTTTGGTCCTTGTAGGCAAACTGGACGTAACCGCCGTGCAGCGTATCAGCACTAATAGTGCGGAAGTCGGACGACAGTTCTGGTCCACGACCGATGTTCCACTCGGCCTCAATACCGAAGGGTTGCGGATACCAAATGGCACTCATGCCCACGCGTTCGTCGCTTATCCCTCCGGACCGTGTGGACGGGGTAAAGGTTTTTCCAGCAACCGTCATGGACTGGTTGCTGGTCACGAATTTGCCTGAGTAGGCGTGGACACCGGCTTCAAAGAATTGCCCGCTGGCCAGTTGAAAGGGATAGCTGACCTTGGCCACCACATGGGGGGTATTGTTGAGATCCAATCGATTGAGACCCTGGCCAGAGTATCCGCCGAAACCGACCACACCGTAGTCGCCGGAGCCCTTGAGACCCAGTTTGACCAATTCGGCATACCGTTTGCGGATGTCATCCGGGGCCCAATAAAAAAAGGCACCAACATCGCGCTCGCCCTCCACAGCCGAATTGATGGCATCGGTGCGCTCGAAGGCCGCGCGGTTGGCCGAGGATTGCATATTGGACCACCCATAGGGCACCTTCGACTGACCAAAACGGATGCGGTATTCCTTGGCCTTGTCGAGGTAGACATCCCCGTACATGTCCCTCAATTGGACTGAAAAATCACCGCTGCCGGGCGATGCGTTGAGATCCGGCTGGATGTATATTCCGAGGTGTTCGGATACATCGCCGCTGAGAATGATGCGGCCCCGACGAATGAAGAAGGTATTGTTCTCAAAAATGGACCGGTCATTGGGAACGTTCAACTCCGCGCCGTCCCGATCCAAAACAGAATGGTACCTCAATTGAGTGTATCCCCGGACGTTGATTTGATCATACCACTTCGATGCCTTGGGCTTGTCGGCGGGTTTATCAGCACCAGCAGCGGATTTAACCGAGGAGTCAGAAGGTGTTGCGGCCGACGCGGACTCCGCAGGCTTGGTTCCTTTTGAAGTGGCCTGGGTAGCCGGTTGTATTTCACTAAGAGCACTCACCACGGGCGTAGTCGCGATGACCGGGGCTGACTCGGCCTGGGCGGCGACGACGAGGTCGTCGTACTCCTGGGCCGACAGGGTCCCCCTATCCTTGAGAACCTTGAGCAACTTCATCAGGACCGGACTGGCCGCTTCGGTGGAAAAGGCGGGGCCCAACACCGTCAGAGCAACAGCGAGCAGGACTTTGGGAGAAATGGAACGGCGCATGATCGTCGAAGGCGTGTTCGGAATACACCGAACGCAACTCGACGGTTAAGTTTTTAAGTGACGGATTTACATCACTATTGTGACGGTCGTGTGACTTTTAGGTTCTAATAGGACCTTGAACAATGGGAGTGCCAAGCTTCCAAATACTGGCGTTCTCCAGCCAGAACCGGGACCGGAAGCCGATTTTCAGCCGGCGTCCGTGAGCAGGTGGCAAAGGGAGTGACGGCGCAGTGTGGGTTGTAGGATCGGTTGAAATCTAAGGTGGTCCGCCCGGCGGCATCGGGTTTTGGAGCATGCAGAAAGCGCCCTGCGCCATAGGTCTGGTGACCGTTGGTCGTATCCCGGAAATGGACAAAGAGGTCGTCGGTCTCGGTGTCCAACGCCGCCTGCAGGCGATGGGTCTTCACGGCGATCTCAAAGATCAGAGTTCCCGCCAATGGCAGGGATTCCCGACTCCCAATGACCGTGGCCAAGGTTAACGTGACACCCGGGGCTGGGGGCTCCAGATGGGCCGATAGAACCCAGTCGGAGAAGTAATCAAAACAGCGCAACCCGGTGAAGTTCATGCGAGTTGGAGCCAAGCTGTCCTTCACCCTTAAGCCCAGTCGACCACCGCGGTCGATCACCGTGACCCGCACCCCTTCCACCGAGATCACATCGGGCGTGGCCCTATGGGCATCGGTCACCAGCGCTCCGCCAGCAAAGGGTTGGTCGTTCTTGAGCACGACGACTCCTGACGCCGGTTCCATGCGCACCTCCGACCCGCTTCGGTGCCACAGGCCCACCATCTCCGGTGCCCGGCCCGCCGGGAAAGGGTGCATGCTGAAAGAGCAACCCGACGATACCTGCTGCGAGCTTGAAAACGGCAGCCCACAGCAGCACTTCCTTTTGCTGCACGGCCGGACCGACAGGAGATTCGCTGGATCAGTTTGGTAACTTCCGCCTCTTTAGACAGCGGACAGCGGGTATCTTTTTTTTGAGCCAAACCCGGCTGAATGGCGCGGGTCAGGCGCACAGTCAGTTCGATGAACTCGTTGGCGAAGGTTTCGAACTTCTAGCGATTGGCTATAGCAGCTTCCAGCCCCGGGGCCTCAGCAGCAGGGATAC
>SYMJ01000049.1 GCA_005805505.1 Verrucomicrobiales bacterium
CGCAACTCTCGTGAGCATAGAACTCGGAGAGATTGCCAAGCGTCTGAACCATGCTTCGGGAATCATCCAGAACGATGACCGCGCTGGAACCGGACATGGTGCCTGCCTGCTGAAGGGAATCAAAATCGTAAGGCAGGTCGAGCAACGACACATCCACCTTGGTCATCTGGCCATCGGCCCCCTTGCGGTTCAACTTAAAGACCTCGCCGGCCTTCAAGACCTTCGAAGAGGAACCGCCCGGAATGATGGCTTTCAGGGTACGACCCGGTTTGAGTCCGCCGCCGAAGTTGGGATCGAAGATCAATTCGCCCAAAGTGACCCGTCCGACCTGGATTTCGTAGTAACCCGGCTTCTGAACATCGCCGCTCAGGCTCACGATGCGGGTTCCGGTGTTGTTGGGCGTCCCCAGCTTGGCGTACTCAGTCGGCCCCATGAGCACGATGTGCTTCACGTGACACAAGGTCTCCACGTTGTTCACGATGGTAGGACACATGTAGAGACCCAAGACCGCCGGAAAGTAAGGAGGCTTGATCCGGGGGTAAGCCCGCTTGCCTTCGAGGGATTCGATCAACCCGGTTTCTTCGCCACAAATATAGGCGCCGGCACCGCGATGCACATGAATCTCCAGATCGTAACCCGTGCCCAAAATATTCTTACCCAGGAAACCGGCAGCCCGGGCTTCCTTGAGGGCCTGATTCAGCAACTTAGCTGCAACGGGCATCTCACCCCGGATGTAGATGTAGGCCAGCTTTACGTCGTTGGCCCAGCAGGAGAGGATCATTCCCTCGATCAACTGATGCGGATCCTTGTGGAGGATTTGACGATCCTTGAAGGTGCCCGGTTCGGACTCGTCAGCGTTGCAAATCAGATAGATCGGCTTGCCGCTGCGGCGGTCCACAAAACTCCACTTAAGGCCGGCCGAGAAACCGGCGCCACCACGACCGCGCAACCCTGAAGCCTTGACGTCTTCGCGAAGCGCTTCTTGAGGACTGAGCTTCTTGCCATCGGGCAAATCACGAGGCGGCATGGCCAGAGCCCGCTTAAGCGCCTCGTAACCGCCATGGCGCTGATAACACCCAATGTCCGGCGTGAAGCCCGGCTCATCGAGGTTCTTAAGAATCAATTTAAAAGGTTCCGGCATAGCTTTTCTTGACTCAGAGAAAGTTCCTAGTACAGTCACTACTTCGGTTCCGGCTGCCCGATTGTGTAATGGTAGCACAACAGTCTCTGAATCTGTTTGTCATGGTTCGAATCCATGTCGGGCAACCACTCACTGGAACCGAAATTTTCGAAATTCTTTTGGCCTCTTTTAGGGCTGATTTTAGGACCGTAATAGAAACCACAGCCCAAGAAACCACAGCCCAAGAAATTGAAACCCGAGTTGCCGAATGCTTCTTTTTCGGAACTTCTCTTTTCGGCTCCTCCATCCCCCGCGAGAAAGCCAACATCCCCCGCGAGAAAGCCAACATCCCTCGCGAGAAAGCCAACATCCCTCGCGAGAAATTCAACGATCCTGAGCCTTTGCGACTCAAAAGTCCCAGAACTCTCCGGAGGGTCTGAGCGAAAACCGAGGCTGTGCCCCTAGTGCTATTCCCGGTACACCCTCTGGCAACCCACGGCCCAATCATCCACGCCACGAACACGCGGTGCCCAGCGGGCTCTGCCGAGCAGACCCTTTGAGCAACGAGTGGGTTCATGGTGTTGAAAGTGTTCAGACTATTTTGGGCTTTTTAGGCTTTTTGTCCCTGCTTGAGAATCGCATCGGCTTCGGCGGTGCCGACCTTGTGATGCAGGTCTTCGTTGACCAAGACAACCGGTGCGGTCCCGCAACTGGCGAGGCACTCCACGAACTCTACTGTGAACTGGCCATCGGGCGTGGTCTGTGCCGCATGAGCGTGAGGGTCGAGGCCAAGCCGGGTGCAGAATCGCTCCCGGAGCTCGGCGCTTCCAGCCAATGAACAACTCAGGGTCCGGCACACCTTGATATGCGTTTTGCCCAACGGTTCCTGACGGAACATGGGGTAGAACGTCACCAACTCGTACACGTTGATCGGCTGAAGCCCCAGCTTGCGGGCGGTCCACTCCACGGCATCCTTCGAAATGTACCCAAAGTGCTCCTGCAACGCGTGCAGGAACATCAGCGAGGCACTCCGCTGGACCGGATAGTGCGTGGTGAGCTCATCGAGCTCGGCTTCCAAACTGGCGGGGACGGAAAAGCTCATCGGTGAATTCCGGTTATCGGTCGCACTCGCCCATCACGAAATCGAAGGATCCCAGGATGGAAACCACATCGCTCATGAGGTGCCCCGGCAACACTGCCGGGAGGATGCTCAGATTGACAAACGAGGGGGCGCGGATCTTGAGGCGGTAAGGCGTACCGCCTCCGCGGCTGTTGATGTAGAAACCCAGTTCACCCTTGGGGTTTTCGGCCCCAAAATAAACCTCACCGGCCGGCGCATTCACACCTTGGGTGACGATCATAAATTGGTGGATCAGCTCTTCCATGCTGGTCAGCACCTTGTCCTTGGGCGGCAGGACCACCTTGCCGTCGGCCACGTTGATGGGCTCTTTGCCCGCGTTGTCGGGGCCGCCAGGCAGGCGGTCTAGGCACTGGCGAAGGATGCGAACGCTCTGACGCATCTCTTCCATGCGGACGAGATAACGGTCGTAAGAATCACCCACCGAACCCACCGGGATGTCGAACTCTAGGTCCTTATAAACCAGATAGGGATGCGCCTTGCGGACATCATAATCGACACCACTGCCGCGCAAATTGGGGCCAGTCAGGCCGTAATCGATGGCTAACTCGCGAGAGATCACACCCACATCGCGGGTCCGATCGACAAAAATGCGATTGCGCGTGAGCAAGGTCTCGGACTCGTCGAAGTTGACGACCACTTCATCCAGAAACTTCCGCACCGCGGCCACCCAACCGGGAGGACAATCGCGGGTCAGGCCACCAATTCGGGTGTAACTGGTGGTGAAGCGCGCCCCGGTGAGGGATTCGCACAAATTGTAGATCTTTTCGCGCTCGGTGAATGTGTGCAGGAACACCGTCAGGGCACCCAAGTCCATCGCGAAGGCACCCAAACCCAGGAGGTGAGCCGAGATGCGGGCCAACTCACAGCAAATCACCCGCAAATACTGACAGCGTGGGGGCAACTGGGTGTCGATGCCCATGAGCTTCTCGACCGCCAACGCGTAGGCCACGTTATTGGCCAAGGGCGCGAGATAGTCCAACCGGTCCGTGTAGGGCACGAACTGGTTGTAAGTCATGTTCTCTGCGATTTTTTCATCACCGCGGTGCAGATAGCCCACATCCGGGACCGCCTTAGTGACAGTCTCGCCGTCCAACTCGATGAGGATGCGCAATACTCCATGAGTGGAAGGATGCGAAGGCCCCATATTGAGGACCATTTTGTCACCGTGGAGATCCTGGAGATCGTCACCCGAACTCGGGCCTTCGGACGGCACCGCATGGGCCGCCCGGGCCGCAGCGTCTTTAAATTCGATGGTTTGGGTCGCCATGGTCTATTCCTCGGGAGTCCGGACGCGGGGTTCGCGGGCCGTTGAATCTTTGCCGCCGGGCAAAGTTACAAACGGACCGCCCTCCAAGGGTGCGGTTTGGGTGAAGGCTGTATCGGGCAGAAGGGTCGGCTTGCCGGCCAGCGGGAAATCCTTGCGCAACGGGTAGTACGGATAGCCCTCCCACATGAGGATCCGCCGCAGGTCGGGATGACCTGAAAAACGGATTCCCATCATGTCGTAGGCTTCACGCTCATGCCAATCGGCCGTCCGCCATACCGAGGACACGGTCGGAAGCTCAGAACGCTCTTCGCTAACGGACGTCTTGAGGCGCAAATGCTGCCCATGACCGAGGCCGGAAAGTTCGTAGACGACATTCCAGCGCGGATCATCGCCGTAGTTGTCCACGCTGCTCAGATCGATGAGGAAATCGAAACCCAGGACCGTCTTGGCATGCTGACACACCTCGGCAATGCGCTCGGGGTCGACGACGGTCACGGTGACTTCGCCCCGGAATTCGAGAGGCTCAGAGATCAGGTCGCCAAACTTCTCACGAAGCTGGCCGGCGAGTTCAAGGGAGGTCGGCACGGGAGGGACGTGAAATCAGGATTTACGTTGCAGAACCTCGCCGTGGGCACCCAGTTCCAAGCCCATGCGACCGTACTTGTCCGGGGCGACATCTCGCTTGAGGTCACGGGTGATCGGTTCGTGGGCAACCTTGTTTTGCAGACGAATCAGCGCGTCGAGCAAAGCCTCGGGCCGCGGTGGGCATCCGGCCACGTAAACGTCGACCGGAATGATGTTGTCGACACCTTGCAACACCGCATAACTGCGGTACATGCCGCCGGTGGAAGCGCAGGCACCCATGGCAATGACCCACTTGGGCTCGACCATTTGCTCGTAAATCCGGCGCACAGCCAGGGCCATCTTGTAAGTCACCGTGCCCGCCACGATCATCACATCTGACTGTCGGGGGGAGAACCGCATGACCTCCGACCCGAAACGGGATATATCAAAGCGACTGGCACCAACGGCCATCAATTCGATACCACAGCACGCCAACCCCATAGGCATGGGCCACAGAGAGTTCTTGCGGAACCAATTGAGGGCCGCATCTACCGTCGTATGAACGACCTCACCCTCGATTTTCGAGTTATACCCGAACTCGGTAGTGGTCTTGCCGCCGATTACAGCTGGGGACATTGCATCCATAAACTAAAATGGCGGGGAGTGGTCCCCGCGAATGGAACAAACTATGTTTCCGATCCCTCCGGCAGCAAGTCGCTTTTGTGAATTTTTTCACAAAGTCACCGGTTTTGAGCGAAAACGGTGCCTTTTAATGGCGATGACCCCTCGTCAGTGACATGGGCAAAATTCGAGCCTGAAAAATTCTGTTCTGTATCCCAGATTGAATCAAAAGGCTCTGTCATCGACCCGACTCCATCATTCAAACCCCATAGAGATCAAATAGAGTGAACCAAAGATTCACAGGTCATCCGTGCAACAGAGGCTCTGGAAATCCATCGGTCAAAGAACAAGCCATGAGCACCACGCCTTCGACTCGACCGTCGAGGAGGCGCATCGCCCGCTTGAGACCTTCCACCGTGAACCCGCAGATCTTGTTAAGGCTCAACGCGGCGGTGTTTGAAGCATAGACCTCGAGTTCCACCCGCCGGAATCCAGTTTCTGAAGCTGCGCTCAGGGCGTGGTCGAGCAAGGCCCAACCCAACCCTTGACAGCCCTTGACCTCGCCAGGCTTCCACCACCCCTATTCCCAAACGACCGTTGTGCTCGTATCCGGGATAAAAATAAAGCCGGACAATATCGCACCACCCGACGACCGTAAGTCCGCAAAGCGCGAAGCCCCACCTCCCGTGCGATCCCTGCGAGCGCAGGCCCTACCCCGAGGAACCACCCAGACACCCGAGCCGCAGCGGGACAGGGCCGGAGCGAGCATTGGATCGAAGCACCCTATTTCCCTCAGCGCGGCAGCGCGAAAGCCCCACGTCTCGTGCGATCCCTGCGAGCGCAGGCCCTGTCCCGTAGAGCCACCCGAAAAGAACCAAGAGGTCTCGATTTTAGAAATCGGGCGTTGACACCAATTCCCCTGTTTGCTTCCTTCCACGTCCCCCTGTCGGGGGAAAGTTTTTATGTACGCTGTTTTGGAAACCGGCGGTAAGCAGTACCGCGTCGCAGCAGGCGACACCCTCGAGATCGAACTCCTGCCCGTCACCCCGGGTCAGGTCCACACCTTCGACCGCGTCCTCCTCATTAACAAGGAGGGCAACGTCACTGTCGGCAACCCGGTCATCGCCGGAGCGACGATCAAGGCCGATATCGTGTCACACATTCGTGGTGACAAGGTCGTCGCCTTTAAGATGCGGCGCCGCAAGGGTTATCACAAGAAGATCGGCCACCGTCAGGAACTGACCGTGGTAAAGGTCACCGAGATCAACGGCTAAAGATCAACGGCTAATACTCCTCTAGTCATATGGCTCACAAGAAAGGTCAAGGCAGTTCACGCAACGGGCGCGACAGCGTCAGCAAGCGCCTAGGTGTCAAAGCATTCGGCTCCGAGTTCGTAACCGCGGGAAGCATCTTGGTCCGCCAGCGCGGATCGAAGTTCTCCGCCGGTTCTAACGTCGGCACCGGCCGCGATTGGACCCTGTTCGCTCTCACCGACGGCACCGTCCTCTTCGACAAGGCTCGCTCCCGCGTGAGCATTGTGCCCGCCCCCGAAGTGGTCGCTGAAGCAGTAGCGGTCGCCTGATTGCGCTTCAGTTGACAGCGCTGGTATAAACTGTGCCCCCTGAGCCGCACTGCGGCGACGGTGGGGCAGTTTTTCTGGCGACTGGTTTCCTGAAAGCAGTGCTGCAAGTCTAACGGACTCACGTCAGACGCGCGGCATAGTCCCAAAACTCTCCTGGGCGAGGCTCATCGGGCCTCGCCCTTTTTTATCCATTTTGGCTCTACGGAGTCTCGCGTTTTCCGTCAGTCTTCCCACTCTCAGGTTATGTTCGTTGATGAGGTCAAAGTTTCCGCCCGTGCCGGTCATGGAGGAAAAGGTGCCATCGCCTTTCACCGCGAAGCTTACATTCCCAAAGGTGGCCCCAGCGGTGGCAATGGCGGCCGAGGCGGCAATGTGATCTTGGAGGCAGACCACGATCTCAACAACCTGATCCAACAGTTCTTCGTCTCGAACCTGGTGGCACAGAGTGGTGAGGGCGGCATGGGCAAGGGCATGGATGGCAAGGCCGGCAAAGACCTCATTATCAAGGTGCCGTGTGGAACCATCGTCTGGCGGGTCCACCGGGAACCTGAATTGCCTGAGGGTGTCACCGAAGCCGAAGAGATCGAGGATCCATCGGTCATTCAGAACGCCGGAGCCGATCGGCCGGTCATACGCCATTCGGGAAGCGTGCAGGCCATGGAGTTGGATATGAGCGCCGAGGAAGAACAAGAAGACACTCGGAGCGGGTCCCAGCGGCGCGATGCCCAAAAGGGTGAGCGGGTCTGCGATCTCACTGAGCACGGAGAACGCTTTATCCTGTGCAAAGGAGGGCGCGGCGGTCTTGGTAATCGCAATTTCGCCACCGCCGCCCGACAAACCCCCCGATACGCCCAACCCGGAGAACCGGGTGACGAGGGCGATTTCATGCTCGAACTGCGCATGCTCGCCGAAGTCGGACTGGTGGGATATCCCAACGCCGGTAAGTCCACGCTGCTGACAGCCATTTCCAAGGCCCGACCCAAGATCGCTGCCTACCCCTTCACCACACTGACCCCTCAGGTGGGCATTTTGGAGTATTCGGAGGATTATTACCGACTGACGGTTTGTGACGTACCCGGCTTGATTGCCGGGGCTCACCTGAATGTTGGCCTCGGACACGCCTTCTTGCGCCACATCGCCCGCTGCAAAATCTTGGTCATCCTCCTCGACATGGCTGGGACCGACAACCGGCATCCTTGGGACGATTACCACAGCCTGTTGGAGGAACTAGAACTGTACGATCCGACCCTCTTAGAGCGCCCTCGTCTGGTGGTTGCCAACAAAATGGATGAAGAGGCGGCGACAGCCAATCTGAAGTCCTTCAAACGACGGGTCCGCAAGACCTTGGTACTGCCCATTTCTGCGGCGTTCGACGAAGGTCTCCCCGCCTTCCGCAAGGTCATCCGGGAGATGGTAGAACAGGCCAGTAAGGCCGACGAAGCCCCTCAATCGAAACCGGGATCGGAATCCGAATTGGAATCCGAGTCCGAAGACTAATTCTTTGAGGGCTGCCCCGTCACCCCGGGTAGCAGGCGGGGGCGGTAGAGAGGCCGAGGAGCGCTGCAGAGCGAACCTTCCCAGAACGCTAAAGCACAGCCCAATCCCTGAGCTGTCTTCACTGACTTCGATCGCTACGATTGCAGAAATACGCCCGCGTCGGACGCCAATAACCCCCCTCGGCAATACTGGGTTAGAGTGGCTTCAAAGTAGTTTGAAGTGACCCCTTTTGTGTAAATATGCGGGACCGACCCCGTTGGGTGGAGTGGTTTGCGGCTTGGTCCAGGCGCGGCGGTGGCGTACAAATCGGGCGTCATGCCCCGACTCGTTTTTGACATCGAGACCTCCGCCGTCGGACTGGAACACTTCGACGAGGTCCAGCAGGAATACCTTTTCCGCGAGGCCGAGCGCCAGCCGACCGAGGAAGACAAGGCACGCAAACGGGTGGAGATTTCACAGCAGTTCAGCCTGTGGCCCTTCACCGCTCAGGTAGTGTGTATCGCTATGATCAATGCCGACTCCGGCAAGGGTCAGGTACTCTACCAGTCCGACGATTTTGACGAAGAGGCCCTAGAGGAGGCCGACACCGAAGGCTCAGCCGTGGAATTTGCACCCCAGGTCGATGAGGTGGAACTCCTGACCGCCTTCTGGGATGTCGCCAAACGCTACGACAGCATCGTGACCTTTAATGGCCGCGGCTTCGATGTGCCGTTCCTGTACCTCCGCTCGGCACTGCTCAACGTGCCCATCACTCGCAAGGACTGGCTGGGATACCGGTATCAAATCGAACCTCACTGCGACTTGGCTGAACAGTTCACCTTCTACAATGTCAGCGGCCGCGAGGGTGCCGCCCGCAAGTTCAACCTCGATTTCTACTGCAAGGCTTTCGGGATCCCTTCCCCCAAGGCCATGGGCATTAGCGGCATGGATGTCAGCTCGTTGCTGGCCGAAGGCCGCCACCGCGACATCGCCGAGTATTGCCTTCGCGACGTTGTCGCCACGGTCGATTTGCACAAGATCTGGGAAGAACGGCTCAAAGGCATTAAGTGAGAAGCCCATTTACCCAAACCTCGACCACTCCGACGCGCACCTGCGTGTTTTGACTTCAACGCTCTCCCCCATACCCTCCCCTGCATGCATATCGTCCGTGTTTCGGATGCCGACCATGACGCGCGCCTGAACCAAGCCGCCGCCGCCTCATCACTCTTTGACCCCGTCATTGAAGAGCGCACGCGCACCATCATCGAGGCGGTCCGCGCCCGCGGAGACGCGGCCCTAGTCGAGTTCACCCAACGCTTCGACGGAGCCACTCTGACACCGGAACAAATTCCGGTGACTCAGGCCGAACGAATGCAGGCCTCGCTCATGGCTGGGCCAGATCTGCGGGCCGCCGTGGCCGAATCGACCAAGAACATCGCCTCCTTCTCCAAGCGCTCCCGCCGCCGGGATTGGTCGGCCAAGAACTCCCACGGCGCCCAGGTGGGCGAAGTGTTCCAACCCTTCCAACGGGTCGGGTTGTACATTCCCGGCGGCACCGCGCCGCTCGTGTCCACGGCGCTCATGACCATCACCCTCGCCAAGGTGGCCGGGTGCCCAGAGATCGTGGTCTGCACTCCTTGTGGCAAGGATGGCACCCTCAATCCGGCACTCCTCTTCGCCGCCAATTATGCTGGAGCGACCGAGATTTATCGAATCGGCGGCTCCCAAGCCATCGCAGCAATGGTGCATGGCACCGAAACGATCCGGCCGGTGCACAAGGTTTTTGGACCTGGTAACGCCTACGTCGTGGCAGCCAAGCGCCTGCTCTTTGGCCATGTGTCGGTCGATTTGCTGCCCGGTCCCAGTGAGACCCTAGTGCTGGCCGACGATTCAGCGGACCCCCGCTTCGTCGCGGCAGACCTTCTGGCTCAGGCGGAGCATGGTTCTGGCCACGAACGGGTCTGGATGGTCACCACCTCAGCCGCCCAGTTGAAGGCCGTCGAGAAGGAGATCTTGCGGCAGTTGCCCACACTGAACCGCCGTGAGTTTATTCAGAAAGTCCTGGATACCAATACCTGGCTCATCCAAGTCCGCGACCTCGATGCGGCCGTGGTGCTCATCAACCGACTGGCACCGGAACACTGCGAAATCATGACCCGCAACCCCAAGGCGCTGGTTCCGCGAATCCATGCGGCCGGTGCCATTTTTCTCGGCCAGGGTTCTCCCACGGTTCTGGGCGACTATGTCGCCGGACCCAGTCATGTACTGCCCACCGGCGGTGCCGGTCGCAGCTTCGCTGGCCTGACCGTCGACCAATTCCAACGCCGCACCAGTGTGGTGGAGTACTCCAAGCCCGCACTGCGCAAGGCGATGAAGGGGGTCGCGACCTTTGCTGGCCTCGAAGGCCTCGATGGCCACGGTCGTTCGGCCGCTATCCGACTCGAGACCCAACCGAAAGGCCGTTGACCAGCCCTCCGAGCGGCGCACCCCTTAGTGGCCCTGCTCTACACACGCTCATCACAACGCAACTCCTCCAAGAGGCAGTCCGGCTTGTTCCGGAGGCGTTATTGTGATTCTCTCTGAAGTCATGAAATCGACGCACCTGCGACCGTGCAAAAGCCTGCTTCTGAGCCTAGCTCTCGTCGCGGCTGGCTGCGTGACTGAGCCCGTGACCGGGCGAAAGCAGTTCATGGTGACCGGGGCCGGCCAAGAGGTAGCCCTCGGCCTCAGCGCCTTCGAATCCCTCAAGAAAGAGACACCCATCAGCAAGAATGCCACCCAGAAGGCTTTGCTCGAAAAGGTGGGTCGACGGATTGCCGCCGTGGCCGAATTGCCCAATGCACAATGGGAGTTCGTTCTCTTCGACAGTCCAGAGGCCAATGCCTTCTGCCTGCCAGGCGGCAAAGTCGGGGTCTACACGGGCATCCTGGCTATCACCCGAGATGAGGCCGGTTTGGCCACGGTCATCGGACACGAGGTGGCCCACGCCGTGGCCCGTCACGGCGGAGAACGCATGAGCATGGCCAAAGGTATAGAGCTAGCAGGAATCCTCGGAGGCACGGCCATGTCTCAAAGCCAGTACGGCCCGTACTTCCAGCAACTCTACGCGCCAGTTTCTCAAGTGGGCGTGGCGTTGCCCCACAGCCGGATGCAAGAAAGCTCCGCCGACGAAATCGGACTCATGCTCATGGCTCGCGCCGGGTACGATCCAAAACAAGCTGTGGGTTTCTGGCAGCGTTTTTCTACCCACAATCAGGCGGCCGGCGGCCAGACCCCATGGTTCTTGCGAACTCACCCGCTCGACCAACAACGCATCGCCAAGATCCAACAACTTCTTCCTAAGGCTCAGGCCGAGTTCCGTCCTGCCAACCCGTAATCCCTCATGAAGCCCACCCCGACGACCCTCCCGGCCGCCCTGCTGACCACCCTGCTGGCCCTAACCCTCACCTCCGGCTGTGGTTCCTCCGGCTCCAAGGCCCAGTCCCGCATGCTCGTGCCCCAGGGCGACGAAGTTGTGGTCACCTCAACGGGACTTCCGTACCGGCCCACCGCCCCGGTTTACCCGGTGGATCCGCCGGCGGGCTTTCGCCCGGAACTCAACCCGCCCGCTCCGCTCAGCTCCGTGCCTGGAGTCCAGCCCACCACCCTGTTACTGGCTTCGCCCTTGCGACCCTACCGGGAACCTAAGGCCACCAATGACTGGGTCACCGCCGCCAAGGGATGGCGCGGCACACCGTTCGTCGAAGGCGGATCAGACCGTCAGGGAGCCGACAGCGCGGGCTACGTGGTGCAGCTCCACAAAGAGGTTGCCTCGAGCGCTCTGGCAAAGAGCCCGTCCGAACTATGGTCCGCGGGCAAGCCTGTGGGCATTGCCGCCTTCGAGCCGGGCGATCTCGTCTTCTTCGGTGACCTCAACTCCCTGTCGCCCATCCATGTGGGAATTTATGTGGGCGACCGATCGTTCACCCACAGCAGCGTGGGCACTGGGGTGAGCTTCGCCTCGCTGGACGACACTTACTGGAAGCCTCGCTTCCTCGGAGCCCGCCGATTCCAGCGCTGAGGGGCACCTCAACCCGGTCCCCATCTCCGAGTTCTCCGAAGCCCACGGGATTCGGGCGATTTTTCAGAGCCTGTCTGAAAATGGGGAGGGAAGGGTTCGATTGGCAAGGCGCGCGGAGGAAGCAGACCCGCAGCGGTCTGTGACCGACAAGCAACGCCGCCAGCGGGCCCTTCCATCCCAAACAGAACCCCTTCCCATTTTCAGACAGGCTCTCAGCGAGGCAGCGCCTCGGGCAGGTCCGCGATGGCATAGACCATGGCGGCCATCGCAGCCGAACACCGGGCTAGAGCCTCCGGGTCCACCTTGTCTACCGTGTCGGCCTCGGTGTGGTGAACGCGGAAATAACGAGCCCGGTCCACGTGCAAGGACATCACCGGAACCCCGCGCTCTAAGAGCGGCGCGATGTCGGCAGCCACGCCCCGAGAATCTGCCGCACCTGCACCCAATCGCTCCCCCAGGTAGGCGTGCACCGGAGCCAGCATCGCCCGGGCTGCATCGCTGCCCGTGAAACCGAAGCCCTTGGGAGTAAATATGCCCGCATCGGCCTCGAGAGCGACGATGTGCCGGCCCAACTCGGCGACGTGCGCATCACGGTATCCCTGCGCGCCACGCCCACCCCATTCCTCTTGGGTCCAAAGGACGCACCGAACGGTGCGCCGGGGGCGCAGTCCGAGCTTCTTCATCCAGCGCACCGCTTCCCAAGCCGCCACACAACCGCCGCCGTCATCTTGTGCACCTTGGCCCACGTCCCATGAATCAATGTGCCCGCCCAAGACCACGACCTCGTCGGGTTTCTCTCGTCCGCGAATCTCGGCGATAATATTCCGGTTGGTGGCGACGCCGCGCTCCGCCGCAGACATTTCTAGTCTCAGCGTAACCGGTCGGCCACGGGCCACCTCGCGGGCGATGCGCCCGGCGTCTTCTGGAGCCAGAGCCGCATGGGGAATCCGGGCGACCCCTTCTTCATAGCGCATGGCTCCGGTGTGCGGCGTCCGCAAGGCATCATCCGCTACCGATCGAATGAGGCTGGCCACAGCCCCCGCCTTGGCCGCCTCGATGGCTCCCTGGGATCGGAAGCGGACCGTCTCGCCGTACTCGGTGAACGGCACATTGAAGACGACGATTCGACCCCGGATCTCGGAGGCCCGCTGCGCCAACTCGGCGAAATTGGTCACCACGCTGACCGGAGCGATGATGCCACCGGGCGGCGTGCCCACACTGCCACCCAAGCCCAGCATCGGGAGGCGCTCACGACGCGGAGAGAGCATCTCGACTGATTCGCTCCCGCGTTCCCACCGCGGCACGACCACCGGTTCCCCGTGGACATTCTCCAGGCCATCGCGGCGCATCCGCTCCAAGATCCAGTCCACGGCTGATTCCAGTGCCGGCGAGGCGCTCGGCCGTGCTCCAAAGGTGTCGCACAGTTCGGCCAACCGATCCCAACCCTCACGGGATGAGCTCATCGTCGAGACCAGACGATCCATCGCTGCACGGGTCTCCGGCGGCAAGGCAGCCGGGATCCGGGCGGGCACCTGAGGGGCAACCAACGAACGCCAGCGTATTTGGCGCAAGGCCGCAGTCGTACTCCAGGCGGCGATTCCCAGGGGCTTGCTGCGCTCGATCTCGCCCTCACGCAACGACAGGCGCTTCTCGCGGGTGTCCAGATCGATGATTTGTTTGCCGTCAAGCCAGACGGTTATATTGGTGCTCACCACCCGTAGCTTCAGGGCGTACCAGCGACCGCTCTCGAATCGCTCCAAGTGCGTGGTGCTATTCTGGTTGGCGGAATCCCCATCGATGTTCGAAAGCCCCACCACGCTGCCGCCCCAACCTCCGACAATGAGCGACAAGTGATTGGTCCCCACCGGGAAGGTCAGCCCGCAAAAGAAGTCGATCCCCAGAACTCGCTGCGCCTCTAGGGAGAGTTCGTAATCGACGGCGGGAAAGTCGTTGGTCCAGTTGATTCCAGTCAGGATTCCCTGATTGAGCACCAGAGTGCCGTCGCGCACCTCGATCTCGCCTGCACCGGCGAAGGGGGTGTTTTCCCATCCTTTTTGGGTCGTCCCGTCGAAGAGTGGTTTCCAGTTATCCTGGGCGCGCGCCCACCCGCACACGAGCAGCCCACCCAACGCCAAGACCCGGACCATCCAGTGGTTCATGCGCTCACCATGCCCCGGGTTAGGCTCTGGCACAAAGCAGAAGGCGGTACGAAAGAGGCTTCCGCCGCGAGACCGATTCCGGCGTGTCTTCCCGGCGGGCCTCACTCCTGATACTGTGTCTCTCTCGTGACCGAAACGGCTGCCCTCCCTCCGCTGAAACTGCCCGAATTGCTGGCCCCCGCCGGCGACTGGGACTGCGTCCGCGCGGCCGTAGAGAACGGCGCTGATTCGATTTACTTTGGTCTCGACCGCTTCAACGCCCGCATGCGGGCCCAGAACTTCACCGAGGCAGACCTGCCCGCATTGATGGAGTTTCTACACCGACGGGGCGTCCGCGGCTATGTCACCTTCAACACACTGGTGTTCACCGACGAGCTGGCCGACGCCGAGGATTACCTCCGCTCGGTCATCTCGGCGGGCGTCGATGCTGCCATCGTCCAGGACGTCGGTATTTGCCGACTGATCCGCAAAATCTCTCCTGATTTCCCGATCCACGGATCGACGCAGCTCACGGTCACCAGCCCGGCCGGCGTGGAATTCGCCCGCTCGCTGGGATGCGAGCTGGTGGTGCTGGCCCGCGAGAATTCTATCCGCGAAATCGAGGCCATCCAGTCGGCCCAGCGTGATCAAGAGTCCGTCGCTGGCGGCCCACCCCCCCTTCCCTTGGAGGTCTTCGTTCACGGAGCGCTGTGCGTGGCCTACCCCGGCCTGTGCCTCACGAGCGTATCCCTCGGCGGCCGCAGCGCCAACCGCGGTGAATGCGCCCAGGCCTGCCGTATGCCCTACGAACTGGTATCCGACGGGCAAACCGTAGATCTGGGGGATCGCCGTTACCTACTCTCCCCTCAAGACCTCTCCGGGCTAGAGGTCTTGCCTGACCTTGTCCGAGCCGGTGTGCGTTCGCTTAAAATTGAGGGACGCCTCAAGTCGGCCGAATATGTGGCCAGCATCACGCGGGTTTACCGGCGGGCCCTGGACCAGATCGCTGCCGCTGCCGCCACTGCTGCCGAGCAGGCCGTCGGACCCGAGACCGCATCACCCCCCGGGGCCGAACCCATTTCGGAGGCCCGCTACGAGCTAGAAATGGCCTTCAGTCGCGGACTCCACACCGGATGGTTCCGGGGCATCAATAACCAGGAACTGGCTCACGCGCGCTTTGGCAAAAAGCGGGGGGTGTTTCTGGGCGAGGTTTCCGCCGTGGGGCCGAGTGCGGTCCGGCTTCGCCTCGAAGGGCCGCTCAAGCCCGGTGATGGCATCGGCTTTGATGCGGGGCGTCCGGACCTTCCGGAAGAAGGTGGCCGTGTTTATATCGTACGGGCCCTGCGGGACGGGTTCGTCGAATTGACCTTCGGCAGTGGTGCGGTGGACTTCCAACGCGTCCAGATCGGAAACCGCATTTGGAAGACCGATGATCCGGTGTTGAATCGGGAGCTTCGCAAGACCTTTGAAGGCGATGCCCCTCGGCAGACACGCCCGCTGCGCTTCGAGGTCCATGGCTGCGCCGAAGCGCCCATGACATTGATCGTCCGTGACACCGAGGGCCACGTGGTGCAGGTGTCGTCGTCGATCTTGCTGATGGTGGCACAGAAGCGGCCCATGACAGTTGAATCGCTCGGCGACTCGCTCGGGCGCTTGGGCGGCACGCCTTTCCACCTCGGAGGCATGGAGGTTCATCTCGAAGGCGCACTCATCCTGCCCGTCAGCGAACTCAACCGCCTGCGTCGCGAGGCCATCGCCCAGCTGGAGATCCTGCGCGCCGCCCCGCGCATCTGGACCCTACTTCCTGCGGTGCCGGGATCCCATTCGCTCGCAACCACCGTCCGACCTGACAGCAGCCTCCCAGTCCCAGCGACCACCGCCGCGACGACGCCAGAACTCATCGTGCTCGTGCGCTCGCTGTCGCAGTTAGAAGCTGCGCTGCGCTGCGGAGTCTCCACGGTTTACTGCGACTTCGAGGATCCAAAAAAATACCGCGAGGCGGTGACAACCTTTCACACGGCCCATGGCTGTACCGTGGCTCCCGGAGCTGCACGACCCGAGATCTGGGTGGCACCACCTCGCGTCTTTAAGCCCGGTGAGGAGTGGATCCTGAAGCAGGTCCTTTCGAGCAACGCCGATGGCTATCTGGTACGCAACCCAGAGCACCTGCGTTTTTTTGCCAATCACCGCCGGCGCGGAGACTTCTCACTCAACGTGGCCAACCCGTTGGCGGCCGATTGGTTCATCACGCACGAGGCTTTGGAGCGGGTCACCGTCAGCTACGATTTAAACGCCGAGCAGGTGGTCGCGTTGCTGCGGACGGCCCCCCCGGCCTGGTTCGAGCTGACGCTCCACCAGCACATGCCGCTCTTCCACATGGAGCACTGTGTCTTCTGCGCCTTTCTCTCGAAGGGCACCGACTACACAAACTGCGGACGCCCGTGTGATACGCATGTAGTGAAGCTCCGGGATCGGACCGGTGCAGAGCACCCACTTAAGGCGGACAGTGGTTGCCGCAACACGGTCTTCAACGCCCGAGCGCAAACGGGTGCCGAGTCGCTAGCCCGCTTTGTGGAACTGGGTGTGCGGGTCTTCCGGATCGAGTTCGTGGACGAAACGCCCGAGCAGGTAGCCACGGTGATCGGCCGCTACCGAGCCCTGCTGCGCAATGAGATCACGGGCCAGGCGCTGTGGCAGGAGCTCAAGCTCTCCAGTCAACTCGGTGTCACGCGAGGCCAGTTTGAAACGACCGAGGCGCGGAAGGTATTCCCCCGCGCCTCGTCGGATCGCGCCTAACTGCCCAAACAGGGAAGACCCAGTTCTAGGACTGGGTCCCGGGGCTAGATTGCCCCTCAGTTCAACGGCTTCCAGTTCACGTAACGGTAGCGGTCCCAGACCCAGCGGAAGTCCGGGTTCTTGGAAGTACCGCCCGCCCAGAAGAAGCTGTCCTTTCCGGCACCGGAATCCTTCGCCGCCTTAATGGTCGCGCCATCCACCCACTTGTGGCTTTCCGAGTGACCGTCTTGGAACCCGAAGGTGCTGACCTGGCCATGGAAGATGGTGAAAGGGTCCACCCAACCCGGCGGCGCCGTGTTAATGACCCAAGTGCCCATGTTGTAACCGCGCGAATCGGCCTCCTCGACAAAAACCATGCTCTCCGAGGGATTGGAGACCTCAGACTCCTTCTTGTAGGGAATGGATGAATCCCATTGCCCACCGTTCATGCCATTGGCCTTGGAATAACTGTCGAAGGCCCATCCCTTGCCGGGCGCGAGCTTGGTGCGGGAGTCGCCTGGGCAGTGATAAACCTGATAGCCCGGGCAGTACTGCTGGAGCGGGGCGTTGCTCATACCGTTGTAGACCCGTCGAAGGGCCTCGGTCTGAGTGATGCCAACGGAGAGGCCCGGCACGGGGCTGCGCCAATAGCCACCACCCACCAGATCCACCATCGCATTGTTGATGCGGACCTGAAGCGGCATCAGGTCGGACTGGTTGTCGTTGGAGTACAAAATCCAACCGAGCACCAACTGCTTCTGATTGCTCACGCAATTGGCCCCGGTGGCCTTCATGCGGGCACGACCCAAAGCCGGCAAGAGCATCCCGGCCAGGATGGCAATGATCGCGATCACCACCAGGAGTTCGATCAAGGTAAAACCGGCACGAGGGCGCGGCTGAAAGCGGGTCTTCATTGGGAGTGAGTTAACCAGAGACAGGCAGCTCCAATTTCGGCAAGCCAAAAGCGTCCTGAGAGTATTTCAATATTTCACCCCCCGCGCTCCTCACTTCGAACGAGGCCCGTTTATTCTCGAGACACCTCGACGAAACCCGAGGCAACGAGTGGCTGCAGGGTTGCTGATTCGGCGCAGTCCGCGCTGGGTCGGCAGAGGGGTCTTGCGGTCTTCGCGGATGCCCAGCCCACAGGCCTCGTGGGCCAAGATCCAAACGCCGCAAATCGGGTGGTTGCCGTCGAAATTGGGCAACAGCGCCGCCTCCTAGAGAATAAACCCTTCGATCCCGTAGTCGCCGCTGGTCTCCTCGACCACGCAGTCGCCCCCGGAAGAAGGTCACGTTGGCCTCTCTCGCGGAGATTCCGGAGATGGGTCACGTGATTCGTGAATTGGATGCGACGCCAATCTAGGGCCGCCCCGACCGAACGCAGGAAGGGCCTTCAACGGTCTCAAAACACCCGCGCCGAATTGCCCTGAGAGCGGGGCGGGCCCCGAAGCCGCCCAATTGGCAGTCGACCCGCACCAAAAAGCTCTTGCTCAAGCTAAAGCCCAAGAGTAAGAAACATATCAACCAAGTGCTCTAAAAAAGCAAATTTCTATCAATAGAAATAAGCAGGTAAAATAGTAGTCAAAAAAATACGGGAAACTTATGAACTTTTCAGCGTTTTCAGACCCTTTATTTTGGGCGGCACTCATGTCGATCATCGTGGCTAACATTTTGCTATCTGGTGATAACGCCGTAGTGATTGCATTAGCATCACGCAATCTGCCGCCAGTCCAACAAAAGAAGGCTATTTTTTGGGGTAGCGCAGCTGCCATTATTTTGCGCGTTATATTAACCATTACCGCCGTCGCATTATTGAAATTACCTTACCTTAAGATCGTTGGTGGTATTTTGTTGCTTTACATTGGTATTCAGCTTCTAGCTGACAGCAATGTTGAAGAGGATATGAAAGCAGAGTCCAGTATTTGGGCAGCTATTCGGACAATTTTGATTGCTGACTTGGTGATGAGTTTAGATAACGTATTGGCTGTAGCTGCTGCAGCTCAAAACGGCCCGGAAGAAACTCGTTTATTATTGTTAATTATTGGCTTGGCTATGTCGATTCCATTGATTGTTTTTGGTAGCGCAATGCTTCTCAAGATAATGGAGCGCTTCCCGATCATCATTACCTTCGGTGCTGGTCTATTGGGATTTCTAGCTGGCGGCATGTTGGTTGATGACCCTGCCATTAAAGATATTATTCAAAAAACCCTGGGTAATGCCAAGCTTGCCTTCGAGGTGGTTGGTGTTGCTCTGGTTATTTTGGCCGGCACCTTTATGAAAAAAAGAAAAGCAGGCAAACATTCGCACTAATTAGTGCGATTAACATTTTCTTCTCAATCAAAAAGCCAGCTTCTAAAGCTGGCTTTTTTGACATCTATGGCTCTATAAATGAACCGATATAGACTGGAGAATGATGGATATCACATCAGGAGCCAGAAGATTTTAATAGCCCAGAAAATATCACAATCGATGAAGCGTTCTATTTCAAATTTAAATTAGATTAATTATATTTTGACCGTTGAAATCGATTGCCACCGTGCCGCGATCAGGCCAAAAAGAAACACACCGAACCCCTTCCTTATCTACAGAATGGATACATTCAAAGGCGGAACTATTACCGTTCACTGTCACTGTAACCTTTTGATTTGCCTTGATATCGTATATAAAACCCTCAGGCTCGATAATTATTCTAAGAACTGCATTACAGTCATTACTCAATATATAGCTCGTTATAAATCACGATAGTTGCGCTAGCAGGAATCCAACTTGAGTCGCCAGGCTTGCTTACTTGGATATTTGATCTGAGATATTATATCAGACAACGTGTGAGTTATCTAATAGAACTTGCACAGCAGACGACCTTCAACATCGTCCCACCAAAGTGGTCGACTCTTTTCATCTCAACCCACTCTGGATCCTCTGACCGCTTTTGTCTCATCGAACCTTTTTCAAGAACGCGCGCCGCCTCCCGCTCGAATCAGGGATTCAACAAATACGGAATCGGGTAGACCTCCAAGGCCTGCTCGACACCGCCCGGCCCCAGCACCTTCTCTAGGCGTTCACGGATTTCCCGGGCATAGGGGTCACCGGGAGGCAACCGGTCACCTTGGCGCATCAACCGAGTCTCAGCCTCAATGATCACCGTTATCGAGGCCTCCAACGCCTCGGGTGGCAGCTTCAACTGCTCCACCACCCGAGCCATCTCGCGGTAGGCGGGTTGCTCGGTGCGCAAGTAGGCCTTGAAGCGGTCGGGCCCCAGGGCCGACTTCAACCCCACGCCCAAGGAGTGGATCCCGGAGACGAGGGCGAAGTCGTCCTGACGACTCTCATCGGTGAGGGTCGGCAGTGCCACCGGTCCGCCGGAGCCCTTGGCGGTGAAGATTGCGCGGAACTCCTTCTCGTTCGGCTGAAAGTAGCGCATCTCGTGAGCCAGCGATCGGGAGCGGATCGAATGGCGCAGCTCGAATTCCGCCAACTCTTCCTGGGGAACCTCCCGGGCCGCGGCCTCGAGGAACTCGCGCTCGGCGGCCTCGATCGCCAACTGCCATTCCCGCGGCCGGGCCGAATCGAACGGGATCGACTGGTGCAACACCTGCAGTCGCTCGTCCAAGGCCGAAAGCAGCCCGCCTGCGGACACCGATTCCTCTTTCCAACCGATCTCCGACAACAAGGCCGTGGTGATTTGCTGGCGCTCGCGCTCCAGCGCCTCGGGCGCCAAATACCCTGGGTCCGATGGCCGGAGCGCCTTGCGGATGTCGAAGCTGGCGTTGATGTCGGCCAGCAGGATATTGCGGATCGTCCGGGGCGGGCACCCCACCTCGCGGAGGTTCCGGAGGTAGGTCGGGTAGTTCGTAGAGTGGATGCGGGCCCAGTCCAAGGCCACAGCTGCCGGTCCTTGCGGTGACACGGCCGCGTCGCGGGGCGAGACCAGCCGGGTGGCCACCAGTTGATCCAGCCCCGTCAGCGGGCGGGACCTCTCGAGGGCCTGTCGGGTCAGCGGGCCGAGGCGAAAACCGATCAGGATGAAGACCAGGGCCCAAACGACCCCGCCGGCCGAAAAAGGAATGGAGGAAGTTCTCACGGGTTCAGGGGGTTCTCAGGGGATGTCTAGGGTTTGTGGCCTTTCAGCGTCGACCGAACAGGCCGCTGGGCATCAACCAACTGTACCGCTCCACGTACGCTGGATAGCTCGGCCCGAGGATGGTCTTCAGCCGGGCCTGGGTGTCGGCGATATAAAGGGTGTCGTAGCCGCCCGACATCGAGTGGACGCGCGAGGGATCCCGCGACACCTCGCGTTGCAACTTGAAGTAGGCGGCGATGGTTTCTGGGGGCAGCGAGAACTCCTCGACCAACGACACGATGCCCGAATAGCCGGTTTCCCGGGTCAGGCGGTATTCCTCATAACGAACGGGCCCCAAGGCCTCCGACAGCGGAATCGGTCGGGAGTCCGGACCCGGCACCCGGGGATCGAGACCTGCCGATTTTGGTTGATCCACCGCGGCGAAGATCGCCCGGAACTCCGCGTCGGTGGGGGTAAATCGGCGCAATTGCTCCCGAAGTTGCCGCGCGGTGGTGGAATGCTTCCGGCGGTATTCCAAAATTCCCTCGGCATCGAGGTGCTTGGAGAGGGCCTCCTGGGTTTCCTTTTCCAGGTCCTCGGTCAGATCCCGGGCCTGGGAACCATGGCGACTATCCCGCACAAGATGCCGGGCGAGGATGGCGTGGGTTTCCAAGATGCCCTCGACGCTGTCGGTTGGTTGAAATCGCGCGAGATCCCGGCCCTCGACATGGGCGAAGAGGAAGGCGATGAGCTCGGCTTTCTTGAGCACCACGTCCCGTCGGGCCCGCACCGAGTGGGACCAATAGGGCCCGCTGGCCGCAGCGAGTTGGGGTCGGTAGAGGTCCTCGACGTCGCCCTCGATGATGTCCTTGAGGGTCCGCACCGGGCAGCCGATGCGCTTCAGTTCGGTGAGGTACTTGAGGTAGTCTTCATCGCCCAGCGAGGCCCAGCGGATGGAAGTGGGGGCGCTGGACGGTGCCGAGGCTCCCGACCGCGACCGAAACGCGTTAATGCGGTCGTCCAATTGCCGAAGGCCCGCCGCCGGCGATCCCGCCTCATCCGAGCGTGACACCGACCGGTTCAGCCACATACCCAAGACAGCCCCCACCAACAGCGAGGCCAAGGCGATCGTTATGGGACGTATTAGGGAGGGTTTCATTTCAGGCTATTAAATATGGAGTCCAACGGTGAGCTGATAGTGGATGATACTTCATCGAATTCGCTGAGTCGCCACGGAGAACGGTGGGTGCCGGTTTTGTCAGTAGTGAGGACCTCTTTTAGTTCCATCTGGAAGAACATTCCTATAATTGGGGTTAGCGTGAAAATCCATCCCCGCATGCGGTGTAGAAGGTGGCGTATGCACACTCTTAAATACTTCACCTTTTGCGTTTTTAATATCAGTCACACCTTTAGGTGAAGTGTTCGAAATTGTTCTAGTCCCTCTCTTTGCAAGGCTACAACGACCAAAATCGCCGTTCGCCCACATTTCCGGGCCGCTCAACGAAAAAGCAGCGACAGCAGGAAAATCACAATACTTGTCATAGTTTCGGCAACCTGTCGTTCCACTCCTTTCTTGCTTGGTTCAGGCTTATTTTGTTTGCACCGCCAACGTAGTCGGGTTCGGTAGACTGGATTGGATCGTCTTCCCAGTCACACGCGTCACAGATTTCGTATTCACCAAGCGTCGTAATAACAAGTGCGCCGCAGCAAGGGCAGGGCTTCAAATCGTAGTTGGTTTTCTTGGCATTCATTGCTTGTTCCAGTAGTTGATTCCATCAGTTGGCCGAAACATCGTCCTTGGTGCGCCATCAACTGCTCGGACGCCGAAGGTATTGTTTCCGGGATTATAAAAGAGCGTGTCGCCGTTCGGTCTTGTTTTGGTCAGCGTTCCTGCAGGTGGACTACCGAAGAAGCTTTCTGCTCCCTCAACATACTGCTTAGCATTTTGGAACTCGGGGAATTCGGCTCCATGCTTTTGCCAGTGTTCAAACGCATTTTCGACCAATGTTTTAACCTTGGTAGAGGTCCATAGTGGATTCTTCGCAGCCAATCCTGCAACATCATCTACTTTCCCTGCCATCTTGGCCTTTCCCGCACCCTTGACCACCCATCCGCCGGTCACATTAGAAGCCAAATGGAAAAGAAAGGCACCTTCTTTTCGGTAGGCATCTTCTGGGTTGATCAGGCCGACACGGCTCTCCCAGTAAGTATTGGCCGTGTCGTCCACCTGGCGCTGGATGGCCGCCATGGTCTGATCCCAATGGACGATGGCTTGGCCCATGTTCTGGGCCAAACCCACGGCCTTCATCGGATCGAAGACCATGCTGCCCAACTCGACGATCCCTTGCACCTCCTCGGAGGCGGCCCCTGCGGCACCTTCTAAGCGAAGCAGCATGGAACCCATCACGTCGTCGGGCCTCCTAGATTCTTCGTTCTTCAGCGTGAAGATCGTCGCCTTGGGAACAAACTTGATTTCAAGGGAATCAGTGGCTGACAGGTTCTCAAAGGGCCGTCCCACCGCGCCCGGTGAAGGCATACCGATATCCTCCGATTTGAACTCGTACTCGAACAACTTATCGACGGCACCGGCCTTATAATACCACAGACTGTACCCTCCTCCGCTGCCATCGCGGCGGTAGTACTTTATCGATCGACGCTCCACCAAGACATCACGACCGTCCTCCTTCGACGGATTGGAGTAACGGGCCACAGTCGCGGGGTCAGTGTATAAGGAACAGATACCCATCCTGGCGTACGTGTCAGTCGGTCCGTAGTAGGTCATCCGAATGAACCGCTTGCGGTCTCCGGTCTCCGGATGCATCTCCGTTGCGCTGAGGTAGCCATGGATCTTGACCCCCACGGCGGCTACTCGGGCGTAGGTTCCGGACGGGAACCCGGGGAGATCCGGCAAATAACCGCCGTCTTGGGCCCAGGTCTTGAAGATCGTGGTCACCAAAACGACTGCCGCTAGAAAGTGAATCTTGATTTTAGTATTCATCAGAGCCTTGTAGTGATGATTAAAATAATCATTTTTAAAGCAACACGTTTTTGATTATTTTTGCATTCCAAAGCTCTCTGATTGCCTGACTCTCCCCGGGTAACCCCCTTAAAACCGGAGTAATGAGCGAAAGTCACGGGGGGAATCCCGAAGCGCAGGACGGATTGAGGCCCAGACGAGCGAAAACAGGTGATTTGGCTGACGTGGCTTTGAAACAGCAGGAAGCCTCCGTCCACCGGATGAGAAGCAAGCGTGCATGAAAACTCCGGGGACAGAGGCTTTGGACAGACTTCAAACGGGTGCTCCCGTGGTCGGCCCCCCATCCGGATGAAGTTCGATGGCAAAAGGCACCCGAGGCTGCGTGCGGTCACCGCAGCGTGCTGGTGTTCAACCCCGGGCCACCGGGCCCGGGGCACGAAGCCTGGAGCACCCAGTCATTCAACCCGATCGACCGCGCGTCGCCGACTCGGTGCGGATGGTTCTACAGCGCTTCGCGGTAGAGGCGTTCGAAGTCGGGGGCGGTGATGGGGCGGGGGTTGAAGGTGGCGGTCCACTGGCGCGAGGCTTCTTCGGCCAGGAGCGGGATCTTGGCCGCATCCACGCCGGCGGCCGTGAGCGTTTCGGGGATCTCGGCCAGGCGCAGCCAGGCTTGGAACCGGTCAGCCAGCACCGAAGCCGCCGCCTCGGGCGAGACGTCGGGGCCAGTCCAGCCGGCGGTGGCGGCTAGGTCGGCATAGATGCCCCGGACTTCGGGATCGGCTGCATTGAAGCGGATCACGCGCGGGATCATGAGCCCCACGGCCGCCCCGTGGACGACTCCAAAGTGCGCCGTCAAGGGGTTGGCCGCCGAGTGGGCCGCTCCCAGCATAGAATTTTCGATGGCCGTGCCCGCCAGGGCCGCCCCCAGCAGCATGCGGCCGCGGGCCTCAAGGTCGTCGGGCGAACGCAGCACGGTTTCTAAGGCCCCGGCGCACAGTCGGAACGCCTCCCGCGAGAACATCGCCGACCACACCGTGCGCCGCGTGGTGACGGCCGACTCCACCGCGTGAACCAAGGCATCGAGGCCGGTGAGGGCCGTGACGCGGCGCGGCTGCGACACCGTTAATTCAGGATCCAGCAGCGCAATGCGCGCGGCGGCCTTCGGGTCCAGACAAGCCATCTTGTGATGGGTGGCCTCATCGGCGATGAGCGCGGCACTCTGGCATTCGCTGCCCGTACCCGCCGTGGTGGGGATGGCAATGAGCGGCAGCATGGGCCGGGTGGCCTTGCCGATTCCTTGGTAGTCGCGCATCTCACCGCCCTGGGTGAGCAAGAAATTCACGCCCTTGGCCGTATCGATGGAGCTGCCGCCGCCCAGACCCACGAAGAGATCCACCGAAGCAGCGCGGGCCACTTCGAGGCCGCGCGCGACATCGAGGGTGGTGGGATTTTCGCGGACCGCATCGAAGACGCTCACTTCGAGGCCGGCCGCCCTCAACAACGCCTCAGCACGTGCCGCATGCCCGGCCCGAACGATGCCCGCATCGGTGACCACCAAGACTCGGTGCCCGCCCAGGCCCGCGGCGAGTTCGCCGAGACGATCGAGGCAACCGGCCCCGAAGACCACCCGGGTCCGCAGAGTGCTGTCGAAGGAGGGAATCGTCATGCGTGGTGCAAGACTCGGGCTGCGGGCGATATCTTCAAGCCCGGCGCGTTCAAGAATTGAATTGAACGGCTGCAGGGTCCCGGAGTCTCTAGGGGCTGTGATGACGTTCCGAACTTTTCTCCCCGTCGCGGCCGGAGTGCTCTTGGGTGCTGTCGGATTGGGCTGCATCTCCCATCAAGAAACGGTCCATCGAGACGGACAACGCCTGCCCATCTCCTTCGAAACCGATGCCGCGGCCCGGACCTTCTATGAGGCCGTGGAGAAGATCCGTGAATCGTCGCGCCCGACGGAGAGCAAGACCGAGTTCCACATCCCGGTCATTCTCTCGCACAAGATTACCACCGTGAACGGGCCACATCAGGTCTTCAACGAGTCGGTGCAGCGCGCCGACACCAACCAGGATGGCAAGATCACCGAGAAGGAAGCCCGGATCTTTGCCGACAATACCAAGTAGCCGTTGAACAGAAGGGGGATCTCTCGCTGGAACCAAGGCTCTAGTGTAGTGTCTCAATTAAGTCTTTCCTAACAACCATTACTTGTGCCATCGTTCGGACATGGCCCGTCCAAAGTTTCCATTCGAACTTTCCACTGAGCAGCGGGCGGAACTTCAGCGCCTTATCCAAGCGCCGAATACTCCACAGAAGTTGGTGCGACGGGCCCGTATCGGATTGCTTGCCGCCGAGGGCAAAGACAACAAGGAGATCGCCGCTGAATTGGATACCAGTCATGTGACCGTGGGGATGTGGCGTCAGCGAATTCTGGATCTGGGACTTGCCGGACTCCAGGAGTCTCCCCGGCCTGGGAGACCCAAGACATTGCCGGTGGATCGAGTCCA
>SYMJ01000050.1 GCA_005805505.1 Verrucomicrobiales bacterium
GCAGCGCTCTAACCAATTGAGCTACACCCCCGCGTTGGGGAGCGGAAAGTGCTTTCTATTGGGCCACTTCGTCAACGATTTTGTCTCAGATTCTCTAAAAACCTCTCGGACAAAAGCCGCCGATATTACGAAGAACGGCCCATGGACAGACTCCAAATCCGCGGAAAGAGTGGCTACAACATGCCCTTCCTGCCCTGCGCACCGTGGCTTTGCTGCGCTTTTTTGCTGATCGCATCGACCGCCCTGAAGGCCGCTGATCCGAAGGAGACAACTTCGCCCCCCTCGACCCCAACGATTCATTCTGCGGCCACCGCTGCGAAGAGCGATCCGGCCGCTTCGCCCTGGCCAGGCGGCCGCGTGGACCAATGGCATGGATTCGTGCGGCATCGGTTCGCCGTGGATGGCGCGACCGCGTGGGTCGTTGAACCACGTCAGGCGGCACCCGGAAAACCGTGGAGCTGGTGCCTGGAATTCCCCGACGCGTTCACGGACCGGACGGGCGTCCTGCAACTGCTGGAACACGGGTTCCACCACGTTCACCTCGAGGTCGGCAACACCTTTGGTTCACCGCGGGCGCTGGAACAGTTCGATGCGTTCTATCAAGTGCTCCAGCGTGGCGGTCTCGGACCCAAGGCGGCCCTGGTGGGCATCAGCCGCGGTGGTCTCTACGCCTACCGCTGGGCCGCCAAGAACCCCGAACGCGTGGCGTGCATTTATGGCGACGCGCCCGTGTGCGATTTCAAGAGTTGGCCCGGTGGCAAGGGGACCGGCAAGGGCAGCACCGGCGACTGGACCCAATTGCAGCGCTACTACGGCTTTGCCACCGAAGCAGAGGCGCTGGCCTTTAGCGGCAACCCGGTGGACCGTCTCGCCCCGTTGGCCAAGGCCAAGGTCCGGCTCATCCATGTGGTTGGTGACACCGACGATGTGGTGCCGGTGGCCGAGAACACAGGCCTGATCGAATTGCGATACCAAGCCCTGGGTGGGCAAATCCAAGTCATCCACAAGCCGGGCGTGGGCCACCACCCCCACGGACTCGACGATCCGGCCCCGGTGGTGACTTTCATTCGCGAGAGCTTCCGAGACAGGAAACGCTGAAGGTCCGGATCTCGGGCTTTCTGGCGTCCTGCGACATCGGATGATGAGCCCGAGCCGGCGGAAGCTCCGAGGTCCAATCTCTCTCAGCCAGACGGGTTCAGTACACGACGGTGACGTTGCCGTCCGCCTCCCGCCACGCAGCAACGGAGCCCCACACGGGAACCCCTGGCAGTCGTTGCACGGGCGAGTCTTGGGATGCATCCGCTCCCACGGTGCGCCAAGCCAAATCGCCGCCGCGCTGCCAGGCCGTTCCCTCGGTCCAGGCCACGACCAACGAGCCCGAGCCTTCGAGCGGCACCACGACCGGATGGTTGGCCTTGCGACCCGATTCAGACAGAGCACGGACCGAATCCGTCACCCCCATCCCACCCAACCGAATGCGTCCCTCAGACATCCACACCGCCAGAGATCGACCACCGGACCCACTCAAACGGGCCGTGGACATGGGGCATTGATTTAAATCCCAACTATCTAGGGCCCGCCGTTGGAAGTCCAACGAACCGGCACCCGCGCTCAGCAACTGCATGCCCCGCTGCGACTTTCCGGCCGCCCCACGGACGAATACCCAACCCGATCCATCCGGCCCGATCCCCGCATCCAGACCGCAGCAGGCGCAAACGCCCATGCCGGGCGGATCGATGCGGCGCGGGGCATCAAAGGTGCGCCCCTCATCCCGCGAAACACTGAGGAAAACCGCTCGATGGGCTTCGTCATCGCCTCCGGCCGGAGGGGTCGGCAACGCCGCGTGCCACACCACCCAAACCGTGCCCTTGCCGTCGGCAGCCACCGCCGCACCGCCATCCAAGTGGCGGGTCTTTCCACCCAAGGCCCGTTGGGGCTCGAATCCCTGACCCGATGACTTCGATCGGGAATACAGGAGCGGTGCGGAGCCCGAAGCAGTGGCGGGCACCTTCGATGAACCATTCCAGACCACGTGAAGGATTCCCGAACCACCCAAGGCCAATCGAGGTCCACGCACCGAGCCGAGGGCCACCGCGGAACCCGCCTCCGAATTAACGGTCTGAGGTCGCGACCACTCACCACGTCCAGCACCACGTTTAGGTTCACGGCTCACACAATGGATGTCCGCGGCCTTGGGGTCGCCACTCAGATAAATCAGGCGCACCCGACCCTGAGCATCCACGAGCACATCGGGTTGAAGCCCACCCTCCGGGACCCGCTCTGGGCGGACATCCACCGCCAACGCGTCCACCGATGGCAACACAACCGCCCACAGCAGGCCGATCAAGGACACGATTCCTGCCTTCGTTCTCAGCCCGTTCTGGATCATGCATTTGATCCACCGTCAGTGGACGCCCAGTGTCCAGCCCTCAATGCGGCCGAAATCCGCTGAAACCCTGCTATCTCCAACACCATCCCGAAGCAGGGCGTCCTGCATTTCACGACCAACCCAGAACCGCCCAGAACTAACAGTTGCCCTGCCATGAGTGGATTCTTAAGGTTCCAATCTTGGTTGCGCGGGTAGCTCAATTGGATAGAGCGTTGGTCTCCGAAGCCGAAGGTTGTGGGTTCGACCCCCGCCCCGCGCACCAGCTTCAACTTCGGTTTCCCGAAGAATTCCCCTCGGTTCTTCTCGCACCCACGAATTCATCGGCGAAATCGGCCGGCATGGGCGGTGTCGCCCCCGACTGAGTGCACACAAAATCTGCAACCCGATGGGCGATGCGGAGAATGTCTTCAGGAGCCTTTCCGGACAGTAATCCCAGAGCGAGGGCCGCCGTGTAACTGTCGCCCGCACCCACGGTGTCAGCCACCTTCAGGTCCGAACCGGGCCAACTCCAAGTGCGGCCGACCGTCCACAAGAGGCTACCGCGAGCCCCTCGCGTTAGGGCCACGGCCCGCAAATCGAATCGCTCGGCCAACCGCGCAAGCAGTCGATCGTCGTCCTCCGCCGGCCAACCGAGCAGGTCCGCGAGGATGGGCAACTCCTCGTCGTTCAACTTCAGCACAGTGGC
>SYMJ01000006.1 GCA_005805505.1 Verrucomicrobiales bacterium
GAAGACACCGTCGCCGATCTCCAAGACGGAGATATCGAACGTGCCGCCGCCAAGGTCATAGACGGCGATCTTTTCGTCTTTCTTCTTATCAAGACCGTAGGCCAACGAAGCTGCCGTGGGTTCGTTGATGATCCGGAGGACTTCCAAGCCCGCAATCTTACCGGCATCTTTGGTGGCCTGACGCTGAGTGTCGTTGAAGTAGGCAGGCACCGTGATCACGGCTTGGGTGATGGTTTCGCCCAAGCGCACTTCGGCATCGGACTTCAGCTTGGCCAAGATCATAGCACTAATCTCTGGAGGGCTGAAGGCCTTGGGTTTGCCCTCGACCTCGACCTCAATATGGGCGTCGCCGTTGGCAGCGCGAACGACCTTGTAGGGCACTCGCTTGAGCTCTTCCTGAACCTCGTCAAACTTACGGCCAATGAATCGTTTGACCGAGTAGACGGTATTCCGGGGGTTGGTCACGGCTTGACGCTTAGCCGCTTCACCCACCAGACGCTCTCCATTCTTGGCGAAGGCGACCACCGAGGGGGTTGTTCGTTTGCCTTCCGAGTTCTCCAGCACCAAGGGCTCTCCGCCTTCCATGACGGCCATGCAGGAGTTGGTAGTGCCGAGATCGATTCCAAGAACTTTTGCCATAGTCGGTTTCCGTTTAACTGCCTCTGTTGTTCCCCGACCTCTGCAAGGCGGATGCCGATCTTAACGAGCCGCAGAAAGAACAAAAAATTGATTAAAAACTCAAAAAGCACCTGTTTTTGGCGATTTTCGAAGCGGTGGTTTCAAATAAATCCGGCCGGAATGGGGGACAGGATGTGACACTGTGTCACTGTGACGCAATTGAACTGTCTCAGTTGTCTCACAATAATGGATGCCTCCGGGTAAAATTTTCGCAGGCGAATCTCTATAAATTCCCGGTGGGTCATTGGGAGCTCCACCGTGAAGACAATTCGTGATGTACCGGTAATATACTCAGGATTTGCCGAAGTTCCCCCGAGGCCTGGCGGGAGACGGGGCGCTCCGTCGGATCGGCGTTGCTTGCCGTCTTGTCCGCCCGCTAGGTTGCTGAGAGTGCGGACCCTCGGGAATAATGAAGTTTAGATTACAAAGTCAGCATCAGCGGGATCGATGGATCTGAGTTTTTCAGCACGGGCAACCAGATCGGCGAGAGTCGTCTTTTCGAGGAGCTGGGCGATGGAATCCCGAACCTCCTTCATGATCGAGCGCAAGGCGCAGCGGGCCTCATCGGGGCAATTGCATTTCTCGTAGTAGTTTTCTGAAACACAGCCAATGGGGGCCAACGCTCCTTCGATGTGTCGGATCACACCGGCGATGACGATCTTCTCCGGCGGCTTAGCCAGACGATATCCTCCGGCGACTCCGCGACGGCTTTCGACGAACCCACCCGTCCGGAGGTCGTTGAGAATTTGCTCGAGGAAACGTTTCGGAATGTTTTCCGCCGTCGAGATCACCGAAATTTGGATGACCTTGGGCGAATGGCGCACCCCAAGGTGGGTCAGGGCGCGAAGGGCATATTCGCCTCGAACGGTCATCTTCATGAGAGTGGGATGTTAGAATCTCGATCCATTCAATCAAGGATTCGCTGGACGGCTTCATCAGCCTGAAGTCCAGCCCGCCAGGAACCGTGTACTGAGCGTCCGTAGCGGGGAGTCGTATAGAGTGACAGGTTCAATATTTAAAATGCGGTGCGGCGGGAGCGGGTAGATGTGGCGGAGATGGGATCGAGTCGGGAGTAGTATAAGGTGACAGGTTCAATAAACACAATGCGGTGCGGCGGGAGCGGGGATGTGGTGGAGATTTGTCTGGGCCTGGGCAGCGGGGCAGGGGCATAGACTGAAGGGAGGGACAGGCTCCTCGGGAGGAAAAGGAACCGTGACCGGTTTAATAGCGGGATTCCTTGGGGACAGGCTTGACCGGTTCGGCGGCCTCGGCGCTTGATCGGCCTAGCGCTCCACTGATCCGATGACTGACTCCTCCGAACCCCAGTTTCTATCCGGCGTGATCGAGGGTTTCTATGGTCCGCCGTGGACTCCGGCCGAGCGACACCAACTCTGGGATTGGATGGTTCGCAGCGGCTTGAACACCTACTTTTATGGTCCCAAGGATGATTTGCATCAGCGAGCCATCTGGCGGCAGTCGTACGATGAATTAGGGCTGATGGAGGTCCGGGAGGCGGTGGCCGGATGCCGGCAGCGCGGTTTGCGTCTTATCTATGCCTGCAGTCCTGGATTGGATGTGACGTATTCGGATCCCGCCGACATGGCTGCCATTCAAGGTCGCCTGACTCAGTTGCTAGACAACGGCGTCAACGACTTTTGCATCTTGCTCGATGACATCCCAGACGCGATGCGCCCGGTCGATCTAGCCCGATGGGGATCGCTGGCGGCGGCTCAAGCTGTCTGGGTTAATGAGGTTTATTCATGGAGTCGAGCCCGGACGCAGGGTCGCTTTCTGGTGTGCCCAACGCCCTATTGCGCACGGATGGTCGCAGCACGTCACGGGGGTGAGGGGTATTTGGAGATACTCGGTCAGGGTCTTCATCCCGACATCGACGTTTTTTGGACGGGTCCGGAGATCATTTCCGAGACGCTAAATTTGGACCCGATCGCTCGGTTGACCGAGATCCTGCGGCGTCCTCCGCTGATTTGGGACAATCTCTTCGCCAACGACTACGATGGTCGCCGCTTTTTCTGCGGTCCGTATGCCGGAAGACCTCTGGAGTTGAAACAGGCGGTGCGGGGAATTCTGCTAAATCCCAATACGGAGTTTCCGCTGAACTTCGTGCCGATCCATTCGTTCGGGGCCTACCTCGCAGCCGACAGTGTATGGGATTCCCGGGCGTCGTTTCTGGAGGGTTTGAAGGCCTGGTGGCCTCGATTCGCCACCGTGGGAGCTCCGTTGAGTTTCGATGATTTGGTGACCTTCGCGGATTGTTTTTATCTGCCGTATCAGGAGGGGCCTGAAGCGGATGCGTTGGCGCTGGCTATCGCCCAGTGCTTGTCGTCGCCCCGGCCGCCGGTGGATCCGGAGTCCCTAGCGGTTCGAGCGCGGATGCTGCGGTTGAAGGACTTTTGTGCGCGGTTGGTGGATTTGAAGGATCGCGGCTTGTTTCACGCATTCCACCGGCGGGTCTGGGAATTGCGCGAGGAGCTGGACCTCATCGACCGCTGGTGGAGCCACCAGATCGATCCGGCCCGCGCGGGCACTCCGTTCGAGTCCGACTTCCACCGGCCGAAGACGTATCGCGGAGGCTTTGTGGTGCGCGTGCAGTCGTTCCTGACCCCCAGGCCAGACGGCTCGATGGAATGGACCTCCATGAATCCCGGACCCGCTTCGGCGATATGACTACGACCCTTCCTTTTCCCTTTCAGTTGCGCCCACCCCAAGTGGGTGACAGGGCTGGTGCCTACGCAGTTTGCCTGAAGACCGGTAATTTTGGGCAGGATGGCGAGCCGTTTTACCGCGACGACCCAGAGGCGTTGGGCCGGGTATTCGTGGGGCCCTATCTGGACTACGAGCCGGAGTTGGCGCGGATCCTCGAAGATGACCAGGGCATTTGCGGGTACGTGCTCGCGGCGGTGGATTCCAACGCGTTTTACGCTCGGTATGAAGCCGAGTGGCGGCCGGAGTTGTGCCGGGCTTATCCGGCCCCGACCGGCGACCCGGGCGGATGGAACCGGGTCAAGCAAATCCACCACGTCTATCACCACCCGGATTATTTTTGCCCGGAGCCCTACGACCAATATCCCTCGCATGTGCACATCGACTTGCTGCCACGGGCTCAAGGGCGAGGGCTGGGTCGAGCGATGATGGCGGAAGTGCTGGGGTTGCTGCGTCAGCGCGGATCACCGGGAGCGCATCTCGGAGTGAGTTTGCCCAACATCCCGGCTCAGGGGTTTTACCGGAAGCTGGGATTTCAGCCGCTCATCCAGGTTGGGGAGGGGACGGATGGTTGCCTGTATTTGGGTCACCGATTGAATGATCTTATGGCTGCCTCGAGTGAAAAGTGAGACCGCATAGCCCTACGTGCCATGAACTCGCTGTCCCTCTTTCTTCATCGGTGGCTGATCCCGCGGATGACCGCGCTCAGTGAGAACACCTATCTCGCCTCCATCCGCGCCGGGATGGTTTCTGTGGTCCCGCTGACCATTTTGGGCGGGCTCTTCATGGTGGTGGCTTATCTGCCCATCCCAGGGTGGGAAGCCCGGATGGCTCCGCACCTGCCGCTCCTGCAAATTCCCGTCACCGCCACCTTCGGTCTCTTGGGGCTCTTCGTCTGCCTGGCTATCGGCTACGATCTGGGATCTCGTCTCAAACAAGAGGCCATCTTGAGTGCGACCCAGTCGGCCCTGGTCTTCCTGCTCATTCAGTTGGAGATGAAGGATCAAACTCTGGTCATGGAGGGTCTGGGATCGAAGGGGTTGTTCACGGCCATTCTCATCGCCCTAGTGACAGTCCGTATCCAGAAGGCCTTCACCGATGCCAACTGGGTCATCCGCCTACCGGATTCGGTGCCCAAGGTGGTGTCGGACACGTTCATTTCATTGACCCCGACGGTGTTCCTCGTGGTCGCCTTTTGGATTCTGCGCTTTGTGATGGGGGTGGATATTAACGCCGGCGTTCAGACGCTGTTCAAGCCGTTGGTCTTCGCATTGAACACCCTGCCGGGCATTCTGGTGTACGCCTTTTTGGTGACGCTCTTGTGGTCGGTGGGCATTAATGGCGACAACACGCTCGATGCCTTTGTGGCTCCGATTTTTCTGCAATTCCTGGCCGAGAATGTGGAGGCGGTGGGCCGCGGTCAGCCCATGCCGTATGTCACAGCCAATGGATTCTTTTCGACCTTCGTCAATGTTGGCGGTACCGGAGCGACGCTGGGTTTGGCGTTGATCTTGGCGATGTCCAAAGACCCAGTTTACCGGAAGATCAGTCGACTGTCCTTGCCGACCCAGATCTTTCAGATCAATGAGCCTATTTTTTTCGGCATCCCCATCGTGCTCAATCCGTGGTTTATGATCCCTTACGTGGCCAACGCCTTGCTGCTGACGGCCTCAACCTATTGCCTGATGGACTGGGGTTGGATTCGAAAACCCTTCGTCAATGTCCCGTGGACCACGCCGCCAGTCATCGGCCATTACTTGCTAACCGGGGGGGATTGGCGAGCGGCGGTTTGGGGCGTTGTTTCGTTGGGTTTGGCGATGCTGGTTTACTGGCCCTTTGCCAAGGCGGCCGAAAGGCAGCGGTTATCCGCATCCGCGTCGTCACCCTCGTCGACCATCGTCGTGCCGGAAGGAACCGCGCTCTAACAGGAGAAATAACAATGATCACAACGCTACGATGGAGTCTTGGGGTTTGGGTCTTATTGGCGATGATGGGTTCATTCATCCGTGCCGAAGAGACAAAGCCGTCGGTGCCGCCCCAAAAAGTGCTACCGCTGCCGGGAGAGGTGCTGTCCATCCGCGGACATACGGCCTTTGTAATCGTTCCGCCCTCGGCCGGAAAAATCATACCCTGGGTGCTCTATGCTCCAACCTTGCCGGGGCTTCCAGGAACTGAAGAGAAGTGGATGTTCGAGCGCTTTCTCGAAGCGGGCATCGCGGTTGCTGGCATCGACGTGGGGGAATCCTACGGCAATGCCGCGGGGCGGGCGCTCTATTCGGCACTCCATGAAGAACTCACCTCGCACCGTAAATTTGCCCGAAAGGTGATGCTGTTGGGTCGCAGTCGCGGAGGCTTGATGACCCTTTCCTGGGCGGCTGAGAACGCCGACAAGGTGGCTGGTTTCGCTGGGATTTATCCGGTTTGCAATTTGGCGAGTTACCCAGGCATCACCAATGCCGCTCCGGCTTTCGGGCTCAAACCGGCTGATTTGGAGGCGCAATTGATCCGACACAATCCCATCGATCGATTGGAGCCCTTGGCCCGAGCCCGGGTGCCGCTCTTTGTGATCCATGGAGATCAGGACAAACTGGTACCGCTAGAGGCCAATTCGGGTTTGGTGCGATCGCGGTATCAGGCCTTGGGCGGAACCTTCGAATGGGTGGTCCCGGTGGGGCAGGGACACAATATGTGGACGGGGTTTTTCCAATCACCGGAACTCGTGGCGTTCGTCGTGCGAGAATGCCGAAAACAGGCCCAGTGATTCGCCGCTCGATTTGGACATGGAACTCTCTTGGGAATGGTATCCGGCTCTCTTTGCAACCGGGTTCGTGGCGGGTTGGGTGGACGCCATCGCTGGTGGGGGAGGCCTCTTGACCGTGCCGATGTTGATGGCCACGGGCATGGATCCGCAGGACGCCCTAGGCACCAACAAGTTTCAGTCGTCGATGGGCACGACCATGGCCACGGTCCAGTACGCGCGGCATGGACTGTTGAAGTGGAGTGAGGTGTCTCAAGGCGTCGTGGCCACGGCCTCTGGTGCGTTGCTGGGCGCAGCCTGTATTACGCGGATGGATCCGCAGGTATTGCGTCCGGTGATCCCGGTGCTGTTGGTTGCCATTGCTCTGTATTTGGGGCTGAAACCCGATCTGGGCCGTGAGGCGCGTCCATCGACTCTCACCGGACTGTTGCTCCGCTGGCGGTCATTGGGGTGGGGCGGTGGGTGGATTTCCGAAGATGCGGTGACCGAGACCCGTTGGGTGTTCGCCATGGGTTGCGGGTTACTCATCGGGTTTTACGACGGGTTCTTTGGTCCGGGCACCGGTAGCTTCTGGACCATCGCTTGTCTGATTGGCATGGGCTGGAATTTACTGACGGCAACGGCCTATACGAAGGCTATGAACCTCTCCAGCAATCTGGCATCGCTGGGGTTGTTCCTCGCCACGGGTCATGTGCGTTTTGGGGTGGGTGGTGTGATGGCTCTGGGGCAGATGATCGGCGGGCGACTGGGGGCTGGAGTGGCTGTGAAGGGAGGGGCGCGATTTATCCGCCCTATCTTCCTCACCATGGTCACGTTGTTGGCCGGGAAACTTCTTTGGGATGGGTTTCTCCGATCCCAGTAGACCGGTGAGAAAGCCGGTCGTCGCATTCCACCCTGCGATCTGACCTGACAGGCTGACGGGCATCGAGGACGGACCTTGATAGAGAGGTCGCTGGGATGGTGGACCGGCTGCAACGAGGCCCTTGCCTTCGGAGCGCTGCTTCACTATGCCATTCAACAATCAATGAAAACATTCTCCATGGGCCGACTGTGTTTACGGCGATCACCGGGATTCACCCTCATCGAACTGCTGGTGGTCATCGCCATCATAGCAATCTTGGCCGGAATGCTCCTGCCATCCCTGGCGAAGGCCAAATCCAAGGCCACCGGTATTTCCTGCATGAACAACACCAAGCAGTTGATGCTCGCGTGGAAGCTTTATGCCGCCGACAACGGAGACCGGTTTCCTGGGGCCGCCAATTGGACTCCTCCTGGGGCGGGGCGGGATGTGCCCAACTGGACCGGCGGCAGTTGGTTGGACAACACCAAGGCTCTGGAGCGGGATCCCAACAATTGGGACCACGAGGCTTTTACCAAGAAGAGTGTCCTGTGGCCGTATTGCGGAGGTTCTATCGGCATCTGGCATTGTCCGGCCGACATGACGATGGCCTACAACACGCGCGAGAAGAAGTACGTCTCCCGCATCCGCAGTGTCTCCATGAACAATTGGGTGGGAGGTCCGGGTTGGGGCAATTCGGGTACGCAGTGGAAGGTTTATTCGAAAGAGTCGGATCTCAACCTTCCGGGGCCCTCCAACACTTGGGTGCTCGTGGATGAGCGTGAAGACTCCATCAACGACGGATATTTCGTGGTAGATATGATGGGTTTCGTAGAGGGCAACGCCACCTCGACGCGGCAAGTTGTGGATTTTCCGGCTTCCTATCACAACGGGGCGGCTGGCTTTGCCTTCGCCGACGGTCATTCCGAGATCCATCGCTGGCGTTCCTCTCAGTTCCTGCAGCCCATCAAGAAGGGGCAAACACTGCCGTTGAACGTGCCGGCTCGCGACAATCTGGCACGCTCAGATATTTATTGGATGGCTGAGCGCAGCACTCGGGCTCAGTGACTCGCGCGTTTTTGGTGGGTAACTTGAGCCCGCCATCTCGGTCGATGGCAAAGGCCCCGCACCCGAAGGGCTTGCCGAATTCCAACCTCGCGCGGATAGTCTCTAGCGTGCATTTCACCGGTCCGTTTTACGCAGTGGCTTTCCGTTGGTTCCTGGGCCTGTTGAGCCTGGGCCAGTGGATGGCTGTGTCTGCCGCCGCACCCACGCTCGAGGCCATCCAGAAGCTGCCTCCGGCCGTGGGTCGGTCGGTCGATTTCCGCAAAGACGTTGAACCGATTCTCGGGGCCAGTTGCGTCAAATGCCACGGTCGCGGCAAGGCCAATGGCGATTGGAAACTCGACACGCGCGAGACCTTTCTCCTGCCCGGTGAGTCAGGACCGGCGGTGGTCGTAGGCAACAGCGCCCAAAGCTATTTCATTCACCTTGTGGCTGGAACCGACCCGGATTCTGCCATGCCCAAGAAGGGGTCCAAATTGACCTCCGAACAGGTGGGGATTCTGCGCGCTTGGGTCGATCAGGGACTAAAATGGGACCCGCAGGTTTCATTTGCCCAGCCGCCGGCCAATAACCTCAAGCCCCGTCGCCCCGAACTGCCGGCCGGACGGGCAGCCCATCCGGTGGATCGGTTTATTGAGTCGTATTTTTCGCGGCACGGTATTGCGGTGCCAAAGACCGTCGATGATCGGATGTTCCTGCGACGAGTTTCGTTGGACATCACCGGACTCTTGCCGACTCCGGAAGTGCAGGAGGCGTTTCTTAAAGACCGCCGCAAGGACAAGCGGGCGACCTATGTCCGGCAGTTGCTTGATGACAAACCTCGCTACGCCCAGCACTGGCTGAGCTTCTGGAACGATCTTCTTCGCAATGACTATGCGGGAACCGGGTACATCGATGGTGGTCGCAAGCAAATCAGTCCCTGGCTTTATCAAGCCTTGCTCGACAACAAGCCGTACGACCAGTTCGTGGCAGAGTTGGTCAATCCGGTGAACGGGAGCGAAGGCTTTACCAAGGGCATTGTCTGGCGGGGCACGGTCAATGCGTCCATGACGCCGCCGCTGCAGGCCGCTCAAAACATTGGACAGGTGTTCATGGGAGTGAACCTCAAGTGCGCCTCTTGCCATGATTCGTTCATCGATGACTGGCAACTCAGCGACGCCTACGGATTGGCCGGCATCTACGCCGATGGCGCTCTCGAAATGGTCCTGTGCGACAAACCCACCGGGAAGGTGGCTCCGCTGAAGTTTCTCTTTCCCGAACTCGGATCGGTGGATCCCAAGGCTCCCAAGACCAACCGGCTCGAGCAGTTGGCTCGCTTGATCACGCAGCGTGAAAATGGACGACTGTCGCGAACCATCGTCAACCGTCTCTGGGCCCGGTTACTGGGGCGTGGTCTGGTGGAGCCACTGGATGTGATGCAAAACACGGCCTGGGACCCCGACTTGCTGGATTGGTTGGCCGAAGACCTGGTGGCCCATCAATGGGACCTCAAGCGCACGTTAGAACTCATCCTCAGCTCACGGGCTTATCAGTTCCCGTCGGTCAATGTTCCGGAAAAACCCGAGGCCGAGTACACCTTCAAGGGGCCGGCCATTCGCCGCCTGACGGCCGAGCAGTTCCGCGATGCTTTGAGTTCGATCACCGGGATCTGGGCGGACAAGCCTTCCGGCGATTTGGATCGTTTGCTCGCGGAACCCGGCTCTTCGAAGAAGTTGCGGGGGAACGCTTTTTGGATTTGGAGCGATGCCCACGCCGGAACCACCGGTGTGCCACCGGAGACCAATGCCTTCCGCAAGGATTGGGTGGTGTCAGCCCTTCCGAGCGAGGCCACAGTGTTTGTTCATGCCGATAACTCGGCCAAGGTCTTCTTGAATGGCAAGAAGGTGCGGGGCACCGAGTCTTCCGATTGGATGCAGTCCAGCGTGTATGATGTGCGCGGTCTGCTGCGTGTGGGCACCAACATTCTGGCGATCGAAGCCGTCAATGGTGGTGACTCGATCAATCCCGCGGGCCTCCTGGTGTACGCTCGAGTGCTTCAAACAGAGCTCAAATCGAAGAAGCAAGCCGGGTCTCCTGCCGAGGCGTTCCTCGACTTCGGGTCCGACGCATCGTGGCGGGTAAAAAAGAATCCTTCGGGCGACTGGCAGACTTCATCCACAGAACGTTGGCTCGCGGCCGACATTCTTGGAGTGCCGGCAATGTCTCCATGGAATATTGAGTCCACTCTGGCGCAAACTGTTTCTGGCCGTCAGGTCTACGGCTCGGTGCGGGCCTCATTGATCCCGGCCGATCCGCTGGCCTTGGCTTTGGGACGTCCTAATCGCGAGCAAGTCATCACCACACGCCAGTCCATGGCCACAACGATCCAAGCGCTGGAGCTGACCAATGGCGAAAGCCTCGCCAAACTCCTCAAGCGGGGATCCGAGAAATTGGTGGCCACCCATCCCGATGGACGGGCGTTGGCTCAGCGGGTTTTCCAGCAGGGCTTGTCCCGGCCGCCAACCCGCCAGGAGTTGGCTCTAGCCTTGGAGTTGGTGGGAAAAAAGTCTCATTCGGATGGCGTTGAAGACCTCTTGTGGAGCCTTGCCTTGCTGCCTGAATTCCAGCTGACGTATTGACCGCGACCCAGACATCATCGATCGATTGATTGCCGAACACTTTTCTCATGAAGACTCCCGATTTCACACGCCGCGATTTCGTCAAGGGACTCAGCGCTGCAACCCTCGGAGCCCTGGGTGCTGGGTATCCCAAGTCTCTGGTCGCCGCCGAAGGCGAGGCCCTGAGGCCCCCAGCCACGGCCGATACAATCATCGTGCTGTGGATGGGCGGCGGCATGGCCTCTACCGAGACCTTTGATCCGAAGCGCTACACGCCGTACGAGAAGGGGATGAACCCCAACACGGTGCTCTCGACCTTCCCGTCAATCCCGACGGCGGTGGATGGTATTCGTCTGAGTGAGGGATTGGAGAAGGTGGCTAAGGTGATGGATCGCGCCACCCTCATCCGGACTTATACGGCTGGCGATCTGGGCTTCATCCTCCACTCGCGGCATCAGTTCCACTGGCACACCGGCTACGCGCCGCCGCAGTCGGTCGCATGTCCGCACATCGGGGCGATGATGTCCCGTACCCTTGGCCCAAAGAACGCCGCAGTGCCGGCCTTCATCAACATCGGCCAGCGCTTTGATGTCGGCGAGGGTGAAGAACTCAAGGCCTTCACTTCGGCCGGGTTTTTGGGCAGTGAGTTCGGTCCCTTCAACGTGCCGTTCCCCGATTCGGCCAAGGATGTAGTCACGCCGTCGCAAGGCATGAGCCCCTCGCGTTTCGAGAACCGGGACCGGTTTTATCGACGTTTGTTGGAGGCCTCCCCGGTGGGGCAATTGGGCAGTGGATATCAGAAGGAGTCGCTCTTGCGATCCATCGACAATGCGCATCGCCTGCTGGCCTCTCCCTCGGCCAAAGCCTTTGACCTTACGTTAGAGTCGCCCGAGACCATCGCCAAATATGCGCCGGGTGGCTGGGATTTTAGTCGACGGCTGGGTGGTGACATGAACCGCGAGGGCGTTTATGAGAAGGCCAATCTTCAGCGCTTTGGTTTGGGCTGTTTGTTGGCTCGGCGATTGGCCGAAGCAGGAGCCCGGTACATCGAGGTGACGACCGAGTACATCCCGTTCCTCAATTGGGATACCCACGAACGGGGGCACGAAAAGCTCGTCCACATGAAGATGGCCATCGATGGCGCCATCTCGCAATTGGTGCTCGATCTGGAGGAGCGCGGCATGCTCGACCGAACGTTGGTAGTGGTGGCCAGCGAGTTCAGCCGCGACATGATGCAGGAGGGTAAGCCGGACAAACCCATCCAAGATCAGGTGCCGGTGCCCCAGCGCATCGACTCACCGGTTAACTACGGCATGCACCGGCACTTCACCGATGCGGGCAGTGTGCTGCTCTTTGGCGGCGGCATGAAGCGCGGGCACCTCCACGGTGTGACCGCTGACGAGCGTCCCTGCAAGACGATCCAAGACCGAGTAGGTATTGAGGATTTGCACGCCACGCTGTACCGAGCGATGGGGGTTTCACCCAAGCTGTCCTATGAGATTGAAAAGCGACCGTTCTATGTAACCCGTGATGGTGTTGGAAAACCCATCGGTAGCCTATTCAGCAAGCCGATCTGAATGGTGTTTTTTGGTAATCTTTAGCCGGTACGATTCAATGAGATCCGTCGTGCTGGCTGGGTCTTCTTCCGCAAGAGCATCGTTGTTCGCTCGTTACGGGCCTCAAGCGCATCCTAGGTAGGGACTGATCTTCGAGCGGTCCGTGTCGTCTTACGTTGGCGCTTTCTGAAAAATCGCCCCACCTAGGAAGTGCTGGGGTGAGGCAGAGTTTGTGGCACAATCCCGGATGTCGCCCGATGAGCCTCCTAGGCAGGGACCGATCTTCGAGCGGTCCGGCACCGCAGACGTTGGCGCTTTTTCCGAAAGTGCCGAGGCACATGCCGCCGTCTCAAAGATCCAGCCCTACCCAAGAATGGTGCCTTTCTGCCGCATCATCAGTTCAGGCAGATCGCGCCGCAGCGATGAGCCGCTGCACCTTCTCGGAATCTTTCCGTCCGGGAGAGATTTCGACTCCCGAGGACACATCCACGGCAAAGGGGCGTACTTGCCGGACCGCATCTGCGATGTTCTCAGGCTTTAGACCGCCAGCGAGGATCAGAGGATGCCCCAGTTCGCGGGCTTCCACCGCGAGATTCCAATCGAAGCGGGCACCGGTTCCGCCAGCTGCTCCCGGGACATAGGCATCCAAGAGCCACGCATCGGCGGATTTCCGGTAGTTAGGCAATTGCAGCAGGATTTTGGGCCCCTGAACGCGGAAGGCCTGGATCACCCGCACCTGTCCCCGAAGCAACAACCCCACCTCCGGGGATTCATCTCCGTGAAGTTGAACCGTGTCGAGCCGCGCCTCGGTGACAGCGGCCCGGATGAGTGCGGGGTCGGCGTTGACGAAGAGTCCAACGCAACTCACGAATGGAGGCAGGTGCCTCGTGATGGAGGCAGCCCGCTCCGGCTTAATGAACCGGGGCGTGCCAGGAACGAAGACAAACCCCAGCGCATCGGCGCCAGCGTCGACCGCAGCCCACGCATCTTCTTCTCGGGTGATACCGCAAATCTTGATGCGTAGGGCCATGGGGTTCGGGGAGGATTGGGGGCGTCTGAAGCAGGGCCTCAGTATTGCCGATCGGTGACGGCACCCTCGCTGGCCGTGCTGACCGTGGCCGCATACTTGGCCAGAACTCCGCGGGTGTAATTGGGCTTGGGTTGTTTCCAGGCCTTGAGGCGGGAGGTCAATTCCTTGGCCGGGATGCCCAGGTTGATCTCACGCTTCTTGGCGTCGATGGTGATAGGATCCCCATTCTTGATCACGGCGATTGGGCCGCCGTCGAAGGCTTCCGGCGTGGTGTGACCGATGACAAATCCGTGGGAGCCGCCGCTGAAGCGGCCGTCGGTGATCAGGGCAACTTCCTTTCCGAGACCCTTGCCCATGATGGCGCTGGTCGGGGACAACATCTCGCGCATGCCGGGTCCGCCCTTGGGGCCTTCGCCACGGATGATGATGACATGCCCGCTCTTCACCTTGCCGCCCAGGATTCCCTGAAGGGCTTTTTCTTCGTTTTCGAACACGATGGCCTTGCCGCTGAAGGTAAGGCCTTCCTTGCCCGAGATTTTGCCCAGCGCACCGCCGGGGCAAAGGTTGCCACGGAAGACGACCAAGTGGCTGTCCTTCTTAATGGGGTTGTCGAAGCTGCGGATGATGTCTTGTCCGGCTGGGTAGCTCGGCGCATTGCGGAGGTTTTCGGCGAGGGACTTGCCGGTCACGGTCATGACGTCTCCGTGGAGCAACCCCTTGTCCAAGAGCATCTTCATTAAGGGCACGGTGCCGCCGATCTCGACCAAGCGGGCCATGACGTACTTGCCCGAGGGCTTGAGGTCGGCCAGCACCGGCACCCGCTTTCCGACGCGGGTCCAATCGTCGATCGTCAGCTTCACGCCGGCGCAGTGGGCCATGCCGATAAGGTGCATCACCGCATTGGTCGATCCGCCGAGGGCGATCACCACCGTCATGGCGTTTTCGAACGCCTTCTTGGTCATGATGTCTCGCGGACGGATGTTCTTCTTCAGCAAGTTCAGCACGGCCGCACCGGCGTCTTCGCAGTCGCGCGTCTTTTCTTGGGACACGGCCGCTTGCGCGGATGAATTCGGAAGACTCATGCCCAAAGCCTCGATGGCTGAGGCCATGGTGTTGGCCGTGTACATACCGCCGCAGGAACCGGCTCCCGGTACGGCCACCTCGGCCACCGCCTCGACCTCTTCGGCCGAGCAGGCGCCGGCGGCATTCTTGCCGACCGCCTCAAAAATGTTCACCAGGTCTACGTCTTTGCCGTGGAGTTCGCCTGGCAGGATAGTACCGCCATACACGAAGATGCTGGGGCGGTTCAATCGGGCCATGGCCATAATGCAGCCCGGCATGTTCTTGTC
>SYMJ01000051.1 GCA_005805505.1 Verrucomicrobiales bacterium
GGGTTGATGGCCGCGTCGGTCTGGATCCAGTCCAAGGTATCGAGTTCTCCGCGTGAACGATCCTCATTGGGACCGCGGCGTGCGCGGGAACTCAAGATGCCCCGACTCACAGAACCCGCGTATCCGAAGGGATTGCCCAAGGCGATGACCGTCTCGCCCAGCAAGAGGTCGTCGTCCTTAGCAAATTTGACGGCCGGGAACTTTCGGCCCGGGGATTTGAGCCTCAGCAAAGCCACATCTTTGGCGGCGTTGAGCGCCACCCGTTCGGCTTCGATAGGCTCGGATCCGTCGTTGAACTTTACGAACACCCGTTTCACGCCATCGACCACGTGGACATTGGTGAGCACGTAGCCTTCCTCGTCGATGACGACACCGGAGCCACGGCTGACCACCGCCTCCTGCACCTGCTGCAATCGCCATCCGAAAAATTCAGCCATCAGGCGGTCGTCGACGCTGTTCGGGTCGACATCGGCCGAACCCTCGACGTTGACCACGCTCGGCATCACCCGCTCGATGGCCTCCACGACGGCGTCGCGGCGGACATCCAACGCATCGGCCTTCGTTAGGTCGGTTTGCTGAGCACAGGCTGGAACAAAGCACGCCCCAACCAGAAGTGTGCCTGCTCCAAAAATAACGACGAAGGTTCTCTTCAAGACACTCGGTATCATGTCAGTAGCCATGGATGACAATTCACCGCATTCGTTCAATTCCAAGCGGTCTTCAGAATCCATAGCGCACTTAAGACTGGGATCCAGCCACCGGATCTTGAGGTGGGATCGTTTTTGTCGTTTGCCGAGGAGCCGAATCGGCTCACTTCATGGCAACGTACAGGCGATGCACATCATCATGGTCATCGATGGCATTGAGGAACGTGGAGACCTGCTGCTTTTCGTCGTCTCCGAGTTCCACGGGGTTCTTGGCCACGTGACGGATCTCGCTGGCGAGGACTTTCCAACCGGCTTTGGAGAGCCAGTGGGTGACCGTGGCCAAATCCTTCACCTCGGCTAGAAACCGAGTGCCCACATGCCCTTCAGGAATTTCTTCCCCGTCGAGGGGTTCGAGATTCTGCGCGCCGGCTTCGATGGCGTCGGATTCGGGATCGCGCTTGGAGTTGGAATGGGTGGCTTCCACTACACCCAGACGGTGGAAAAAAAACGACATGCAGCCGGGCTGTCCCAATTGGCCCTCCTTGAACAGATGGCGAATTTCTGGAGCGGTCCGGTTTCGGTTGTCGGTCAGGCACTCGACGATCACCGGCACCTTGTGAGGGGCAAATCCCTCATACAGCACGGTTTCGAAATCCACCTTTTCGTCCAAGAGACCGGCCCCCTTCTTAATGGCCCTCTCAATGGTGTCCTTGTTGACGCTGGCCTTCTTGGCCTTTTCGACCGCCGCCGCCAGGTGGGCATTGGTCTCGATCTCCGGCCCGCCCAACTTGGCAGCGACCATAATTTCGCGGGTCAACTTGCCGACCACCTGACCTTTTTTCTGTGCGGCCGCCTCGCGACCCGCCTGCTTCCATTGGGCTCCCATGAGTCAAGGTAAACGAAAGTCCGGCCTCGAACGGAAGCCCAAAGAATCCCAAAGACGACCTGGGGTGTCATTGGCTCCAGGGCCGGCCCCCAATCCAGATGGCTAACGGAGGTCTAATCCCTCACCAATTTGCACCCACCCGGAGGAGCTAAAAACTTACTATCCCCTGCTCTGCGGCCTTGGCTGCTTCTGGCATCTCGGCGTAGGGTCTTTCAAATTTCATGAGTTTCCTGCACCGAGTCTCGGCCCCGTTGACCGTCGCGGCGGCCTTATTCTCCGCCGCATTCCAAGCCTCGGCCGGGATCCAGACAGGAGTCCACCCTCCCTCGGTGGACCGCGGCACACTTCTGGTCAGCGAATTGCAATGCGCCGCCTGCCACAGCGACAAGGGTCTGCAGGCCTCGGCTGCCCTCCCCGACTGGGCCGCTCCCAAAGGGGCTCCCGTGCTTGGGGCGGATCCGCTGAACACCTCGACGACCTGGATGCGGCGCTGGCTTTCCAGTCCCCACCAAACTAAACCGGGTTCCGCCATGCCCGACTTGCTGCACGGGATGAGTGAGGCCCAGAAGATCAAGACGGTCGACGTGCTCACCCACTACCTCGTCTCACTGCGCAAGACCAACGAACCTTCCGGCCTCCGGTCAGACCCAGCCCGGATCGATCAGGGGCGCGCCCTGTACCACACGGTCGGATGTGTCGCCTGCCACGCGCCCGAGACACGCCCCGAAGGAGTGACCGACCAAGCCTTCAAAGAAATCCAAGCACAGTCCATCCCGCTGGGAGACCTCGCCCGGAAATACCCCGCTTCGGAGCTGGCCCGACTGCTGCGCGATCCGCTGGTGCACCGTCCCTCGGGTCGGATGCCCTCGATGAACTTGTCGCCCTCAGAAGCCGGAGCCATCGCCCTCTACTTGTTGCGGGATCAGGTCTCCGCCAACAACGCACCTTCCAAGACACCGGCCATGGTCGATGGGCTTCAGTACGAATTCTTTGAGGGAGCGGCCGGTTCCATCAGTCAGTTGCTGACCATGACCCCGAAATCCACCGGGGTCTCCGCCGCCCTCGACTTGAGCCTGCCCCACCCCAACAACAACTGGGGCGTCCGTTTCTCCGGGTTCATCGACATCCCGACCGATGGCAAGTACCGCTTCTGGATCCGATCGGACGATGGTTCTCAACTGTCCATTGATGGGCGCCCGCTCTTGAACAACGACGGGGTTCATCCGGCCGCCGAAAAAAACGGCACCCTAAACCTCAAGCCAGGGCTGCATGAACTGGAAGTGGTGTATTTCCAAGGCGGCGGCGAAACCGAGTTCCAGGTGCAATGGGCTCCTCCGGGTGAGAAACGCGGCCCCATCCCGGGCGATCGCCTCAAGCACGGGGGGCAAGTCGTGCGTCCGCTCGACTGGGAAGAGTTTTCCCTCGATACCGCCAAGGTCGCCGCGGGACGGGAGCAATTCGCCGCGCTCAATTGTGCCGCTTGCCATGCAGTGACCGACGCCACGGGATTGGTTCAGGCCCGCAAGTCTAAGCCCATGGTCCAATTGGCCCTGCGAACCCAAGAAGGCTGTTTGTCTGACATTCCTCCCGCCAAGGCTCCGCGCTTCGATCTCTCAACCGCCGACCGGATGAGCCTCCGCAAGACCCTCCGCAATCCGGCCGAGGCCCAGAAGTTGGCCATCGGCGCTTCAGCCCAAGTCGACCTCACCTTGAGCCAATTCAACTGCCTGGCCTGTCACTCTCGCAATGAAGTGGGTGGCCCGACCGCCTCAGGACGTTCGGAATGGTTCACCGTCATCGGCGAGGCCGACCTCGGTGACGAAGGCCGCATTCCGCCGCACCTCACCGGAGTCGGCAGCAAGCTCAAGGCTGCGGCCCTCGAGCAAATCCTGACCCAGGGCACCAAGGCGCGTCCGTACATGGCCACCCGCATGCCGGTCTTCGGCCCGAAGGTCCACACGCTGGCGGCCCAATTGAAGCGCCTCGACACCCCGGCCACCGCGACGCCGGCGCCTGTCACCACTTCTCAGGATGCTAAGATCGGCTGGAAACTCATAGGCCGCGATGGGCTGGGCTGCGTGGCCTGTCACACCTTTACCACGCATGGATCCATGGGCATTCCGGCCTTGGCCCTCGACAAGATGGGTGAGCGCCTCGAGTGGGAATGGCTGCAACGCTACCTGCCCAACCCGGCGGCCCTGCGCCCCGGCACCCGCATGCCGACCTTCTGGCCCGAGGGCAAGGCGGTGAACACCAAGATCCTCAATGGCGACACCACGGGCCAACTACGAGCCATCTACGCCTACCTGGCCGACGGGGCCAAGGCTGAGATCCCGGCCGGACTCATCCGCGGCAAGAAGGAGATCGTGGTCGATGACGAGGCAGTGATCTACCGCAACTTCATCGAAGGCGGCGGAGCCCGGGCCATCGGCGTCGGTTATCCGGAACGGGCCAACCTGGCCTTCGACGCCCAGAACCTTCGCATGGCCCTGCTCTGGCAAGGTCCCTTCATTGACATGGCTCGCCACAGCACCGACCGCGGCACGGGCTACGAGCCGCCTCTGGGCGACCACCGCATCCGCCTGCCCGAGGGGCCGGCCTTCGCGACCCTGTCTTCGCCCACGGCCCCCTGGCCGACTGCGATCGACACCAGCAGCCAGTTCTTGGGCTACCGACTGGATGCGCGCCAGCAACCCACCTTCCGCTACCGCGTCCTCGGCTTGACCATTGAGGAAACCCCCCAGGCCAAGCCCGGCAGCGTAGACATGACGCTGGTGCGAACCTTCCGCTTCCAGGGCGCACCGACCCAGCCCCTCTGGCTGCGACTGGCCAAGGGTGTCATCCAACCGGCTGGCAATGGCTTCAAGGTCGACGGTGGATTGCTCATCCAGGTGGGCCCCGGCGCCAAGGCTACCGTCGTCGGCGATGAACTCCGCGTCGCCCTCGAACCGAACACATCGGAACTCCGCGTGGAGATGACCTGGTGATCCTCGTGTGGAAATCCTCGAACCCAACCGCAGCCTCTTTCCCCTCTCCCGCATGAAGTTCCTGAACCCCACCGCGCTCACCGCCGCCCTCGGTCTCGCGACCCTCCTGCCTGTGTTCGCCGCCACCAAGGCCGAGCAGGAAGCCGAGTATTACCCCATCACCACCCTGCCCGTGCCAGAGGGCGTGGTGCTGGAGGCCGGTGCCATCCAGGTGTTGCCCGACCAACGCATCGCCGTCTCCACACGACTGGGCGAAATCTGGTTCGTCGCCAACGCCTTCGACAAAGACCCCGCCAAGGCCAAGTTCACCCGCTTCGCCTCAGGCCTGCATGAGGTGCTGGGCCTGACCACCCGGGGCGATGGATGGATTTATGCCACTCAGCGGGGCGAACTCACGCGGCTCAAGGACACCAACAACGACGGTCGCGCCGACCTCTTCGAAACGGTGGCCGACAGTTGGGGCATTAACGGCGACTACCACGAATACGCCTTCGGTTCGAAGTTCGATCGCGACGGCAACATCTGGGTCATCCTTTGCCTCACGGGTTCCTTCACCAGCGAAAACCCGTACCGCGGATGGGCCCTGCGGATCACCCCCGAGGGCAAGACGATCCCGACCACCAGCGGACTGCGTTCGCCCGGCGGCATCGCCACCAACCATTTGGGCGAAATGTTCTATACCGACAATCAGGGGCCCTGGAACGGCACGTGTTGGCTCAAGCACCTGAAGCCTGGACAGTTTGTGGGCAACCCCACGGGCAACCGCTGGTACGAGAAGGCCTCGAACATGGGCCCTCGGCCCAAGGATCCGACCAGCAACAGCCGCATCCCGGTCGAGCGGGCCAAGATCCCTGAGTTCGTGCCTCCGGCCATCGGATTCCCCTACAACAAAATGGGCCAGAGCGCCTCGGGCATCCAGAACGACGGCACCGCCGGAAAGTTTGGTCCTTTCAAGAACCAGCTCTTCGTCGGCGACCAAACATGGAGCACGGTCATGCGGGTGTACTTGGAAGAGGTCAATGGTGTGTATCAAGGCGCCTGCTTCCCCTTCCGTGAGGGCTTTGATAGCGGCACGCTCAGTCTCGAAATGGCCTCCGACGGCACGATGTTCGTGGGCGGGACTGACCGTGGATGGGGTGCTCGCGGCGGCAAGCCCTTTGCCCTCCAACGGATGAACTGGAGCGGCAAGACCCCCTTCGAAATCCACGAAATGCACGTCAAGCCAGATGGATTCGAACTCACCTTCACCGAACCCGTGGATCCGGAGACCGCAGGCAAGGCGGAGTCGTATCAGTTCCGCACCTTCACCTACATTTACCAGTCCAACTATGGATCGCCTGAGGTCGATGCCACCCAACCGGCGATCGAGTCGGTCACCGTGGCTGCCGACGGCCGCAGTGTGCGTCTCAAGACCGCATTGCACTTGGGCCACCTGCACGAACTCAAACCCACCGGGGTACGCTCTAAGGCAGGCCAACCGCTGCTGCACCCACTGGCCTACTACACCCTCAACGAGATCCCTCGATAGTCTGTTGCGTCGAAGAAACTCCCCGGCGATTGAGAATCCCGTCGTCGGGGAGTTCTTCTACGAAAGCTGGTTGGGTGCTTTGTTGAGCAACCTAGGGTGGAAACACTGAGAACGGTCAAAACCGGCATCAAAAACAGGCTCCCCCCGCACCGTGAACAGAACGATCCGTCTCAACGGGGGCGTTCGACCCGCACCGATTCGGGCAACACCACAACCACCCGCACACCCGGAGCTCGGGCGTTGACTCGGAACATGCCTTGCCGAGGGGCTTCCGGGCTCAAGAGGTTCACGTAGGCTTGGACATCACTCGGGGTGAGTCGTTGAACCACATCGGGGTCGCCCTCGACCTCAACATCGACCACCGAGGGAAAGATCTGGAGCTGAGACTCTCCCTGCCCTGTCGCCAATACGCCCACGGGGATGTTCTCTAGCACTCGAACGCGAAACGACTCATTGGAGGCCAACCGATCCATGCCCAAATTGGATCGGACCGTAAGCCAGATAAGGGTGGCCAAGGCCAAAGAGCCCAGCTTCTGGGCCCGATTTTGAATAAGCAGTTCGCGCCAAGCCATGTCAGTGTCCTCCGTTGCTCACAGCTCCGGTGAACCAACGTCGCAGCCAAGAATTCCCAGGGCGACCCGACGACCGCTTCACCAGCACCTGCGTCAGGAAGGCCCGGAGTTGCTCAATAGTGACATTCCGGGTCAGTGCGCCCCGATGGGCATACGAAATGCCACCAGACTCTTCGGACACGACCACCACCACCGCATCGGTCTCCTCACTCAGGCCCACGGCTGCCCGGTGGCGGGTCCCCAGAGAATTAGGAAGATCGCCCCGTTGGGTCAGCGGAAAAATTGCGCCTGCCCGCAAGATTCGATCGCCCTTAATAATCACGCCGCCGTCGTGGATGGCATTGTTCGGAAAGAAAATCGTCTCGATCATTTCGGGCGTCGCCTCGCAGTCGATAGAAATGCCGGATTCGACGGTCTCGGTCACGGAAATCGACTGTTCGATGGCGATGAGCGCCCCCATTCGGGCCGGAGCCATTCGATCGACCGACTCGACGATGACTTCCAAGTTCTCACGCTGCTCCTGCAAGTTGGTGAAGAGCGGCAAATTTCCCACCTCAGCGAGCAACCGGCGAATTTCCGGTTGGAAGAGCACCACAATCGCCAACGCCAGGAAGGGCAATATCTGGTTCAGGATAGCGTTGAGGACATCTAAGCGTAGCAGGCGCACCGACAAAGTGAGCACCAAGAGCACGACCACGAAACCGGTCACCACGGCCTGGCCACGGGTCCCCTTGAGGAAGCGGTAGCCATAATAAATACCCACCCCAAGGATTCCAATCTCCAGGGTAGGGCGCCAGATGGCCTGCAATAATGGCAGCAGCAAATTCAACTCGTCTGAGTCTGGTTGTTCAGGATTTCCCTCATGCGCAAAGCCTGAACGGTCTGGGCCACATCGTGAACCCGGAACACAGTCACTCCCGCTTCGGCAGCCCATAAGGTACAGGCCACCGAAGCACCTATCCTCTGATCAGGCTCTACGTCAAACAATCGGCCGATGAAGGATTTTCGGGAGACGCCGAGGAGCATCGGTCGTTCGAGGGCTAAAATCACCCCTAAACCTCGCAGAAGGGCTAAATTGTGAGTTAATGTCTTACCGAAGCCGATACCCGGATCCAACAAGACTTGCTCCCGTCGCACCCCCTGTTCCTCCAATCGAAGCAATCGCTCTTCAAAAAAGGCGCCGACCTCATCGACGACATCCTCATAGTGCGGATCCTCCTGCATGGTCTGAGGGGTTCCCTGCATGTGCATGAGCACGTAGCCGGCTCCGGTGGCCGCCACTGTTTTCCAAAGTTCTGGATCCGTCCGATGAGCCTCGATGTCATTAATCACACTGGCTCCAGCATCCAACGCTGCCCGGGCCACCCGGGCCTTGCGAGTGTCGACGGAAATCACCGCGTGGGTCTTGGCCGCCAGCGCCCGGACCACTGGAATGACTCGTCGCAACTCTTCGGACTCGTCGACCGGAGCCGCCCCCGGCCGAGTGGACTCCCCTCCGATATCGATGAACTCAGCCCCTTCGGCGACCAACTCCTCTCCCCGCGCCACGGCCCGCTCGGGATCTAAGAAACATCCGCCATCGCTAAAGGAATCGGGCGTCACATTGAGGATCCCCATGACCATGGCGGGACGTGGGAAACTCCAACGGTATTGGCGGGCCATGAATTCCATCTGCGGAGGCAGTTCAGCAAGACCCAGTTACCGGGATCAGTGAGAGGCTGCACCCACGGCAGCCCCAGGAGAACGCTCGATCAACTCGATCTCATAGCCCTCCGGAGCATCGACGAAAGCAAACCCGCCAGAACCGTCAGGCTTATAGGTCGGACCGTCACTGTACCGAAGCCCCAGCGTCGCCAAGTGTTGGCCAAAGGCTTCCAAGCTCGAGACCTCAAACGCCAAATGGGTTAGATCGGCCTGAACCTCCACCGGCCCGCTCGAGGGAAAATGACACAACTCAATGGTCTCCTCGCTCTCTGGAGCCTTCAAAAAGACCAACTCTGAACCTCGTGGAGACTTGTGACGGCGTACCTCTTCCAGACCCAGAACTTCTTTGTAGAAAAGCACCGAACGTTCCAGGTCGTTGAGCCGATAGCGGGTATGAAGCAATTTCGAGACGCGCATCGGCTAATCCTAGTCTTACTTGGATTTGATGGCCAGCGACGTGGGTGTTTTTTGTTCAAAATCTCCCCCAAAAAACCGGACGAATGCTTCCGAATACATAAAAGTAAACTGCGTCTATCAAAAGAACTCCTTGCCCGGGACCGGATACGACAGGTAGAGGTCCCCACGAATCCTTTCATGGGAAAAACCCTCGTCATCGCCGAAAAACCATCCGTCGCCGCGGACATCGCCAAAGCCCTCGGTGGGTTCAAACGCGTCGATGACTACTTCGAACGGGAAGACACGATCGTCGCCTCGGCCGTCGGTCACCTCCTCGAGATCCGCGCCCCTGAGGCCTACGAAGCCAAGAAGGGCAAGTGGAGTTTCAACGCGTTACCGGTCATTCCACCGCACTTCGACTTGCAGCCCCGCGAGAAATCTGAGGCCAAGCTCAAGACCCTCCAGAAGCTCATTAAGCGCAAGGATGTCGATGCCCTGGTCAATGCCTGCGACGCCGGCCGCGAGGGAGAACTGATCTTCCGCTACATCGCTCAATACACCCAAGCCCGCCAACCGGTCCGGCGTTTGTGGTTGCGGTCCATGACGCCCGCCGCCATCCGCGACGGGTTCAATCGGCTGCGCTCCGATCAAGAGATGCAACCCCTGGCTGCGGCGGCCACCTGTCGGTCAGAATCCGATTGGTTGGTCGGCATCAATGGCACCCGGGTCATGACGGCCTTCAACTCCAAGGGGGGCGGTTTCAACAAGACCACCGTTGGCCGGGTGCAAACCCCCACGCTGGCCATCCTCGTGGAACGGGAGGAAAAGATCCGGAAGTTCGTCTCGCGCAATTATTGGGAATTGCACGCCACGTTCGGCTGCGAGGCCGGTCAGTATATCGGTCGCTGGTTCGACGAGCGCTTCAGCAAGCCGGCCGGCAAAGACGCCGACGAAGCCCTCCGCGCCGACCGCATTTGGGATGCGGCTAAGGCGTCCACCCTCCGGGAACGCTGCCTGAACAAGCCCGGCGTGGTGACCGAAGAGAGCAAGCCCAGCAACCAGCTCTCCCCCACGTTGTTCGACCTGACCACACTCCAACGTGAGGCCAACCGTCGCTACGGGTTCTCCGCGACACGGACCCTGCAAATTGCCCAGGCGCTGTATGAGCGTCACAAGGTCCTCACCTACCCCCGTACCGATTCACGCGCGCTGCCCGAAGATTACCTTGGGACCGCCCGGGGCGTGCTCGAGACGATGAACGGCGGCGGATACGGAAAATTTGCCGCCACCATTCTGGAACAAGGCTGGGTTCGACCCAATAAGCGCATCTTCAACAACGCCAAGGTCAGCGATCACTTCGCTATCATCCCCACCTCGGTGGAGCCTAAGAATCTGAGCGACGTGGAGTTGCGCATTTACGACATGGTGGCCAAGCGCTTCCTCGCAGTATTTTACCCAGCGGCAGAATACCTCATTACCACCCGCATCACCCGGGTCGAGGGCGAACCTTTCAAGACCGACGGCAAGGTGTTGGTGAAGGCCGGTTGGCTCGAAATCTACGGCCGCGAGGCCCAAACCCAGAACGAGGGCGAAGAGGCCACCGCCAATCTGGTCCCGGTGAAGCCCGGCGAGCGGGTTCAAACTGAAGAGATCGACCTCAGGGTCAATCAAACCAAACCGGCCCCGCGCTACAACGAAGCCACGCTGCTCGGTGCGATGGAAGGTGCCGGCAAGCTGGTCGAAGACGATGAACTGCGCTCGGCCATGGCCGACCGAGGTCTGGGCACCCCGGCCACACGCGCCTCGGTCATCGAAGGCTTGGTCGATGAAGAATACCTCCACCGCAACGGCAACGAGCTTCAGCCCACGGGCAAGGCCTTCATGCTCATCGCGCTCCTGCGCGGTTTGGGCATCGAAGAACTGAGCAAGCCCGAGTTGACGGGCGAGTGGGAGCACAAGCTCAAGGAGATGGAGGCGGGCCGCTACACCCGGCCTCAGTTCATGCAGGACATCGCCGAGATGACCCGCCGCATCGTGGAGCGCACCAAGGCCTTCCAGGGTGACGAAGTTCCCGGCGACTTCGGCGATCTGCACACCCCCTGCCCCAAGTGCGGCGGTAAGGTGAAAGAGAATTACCGGCGCTTCCAATGTTCGGGTTGCGACTTCAGCCTGCCGAAGTTCCTCGCCAGCCGCCTGATGGAAGGCAGCGAGATGGAGCAACTCGTCACTGCCGGAACCTTCGGCCCGCTCCAAGGATTCCGTTCCCGCCAAGGTTTCCCGTTCGCAGCCGTCCTCAAGCTCGATGCCGAAAAGAAACTCGTCTTCGACTTCGGTGACGACAAGAAGGAAGACGGCACCTCCGCCGAGGTCGATTTCACTGGTAAGGAACCCGTAGGCCAGTGCTCGAAGTGTCAGGGCAAGGTCTTTGAAAACGGAATGAACTACGTTTGCGAGCGTTCCGTCGGGGCTGCCAAGTCTTGCGACTTTCGCACCGGCAGCGTGATCCTCCAGCAATCCATCGATCGGACTCAGGTAGCCAAGCTGCTCACCCAAGGCAAAACCGACCTACTGAAAGACTTCGTTTCCAAGAAAACCGGACGGAAGTTCGAGGCTTTCCTGACCATGAAGGACGGCAAGGTCGGCTTTGAATTTGCGCCGCGTGAAAAGAAATTCCCGGCCAAGGGCAAGAAGACTGCAGAACCCGAAGCCAAGGTCGACTTCACTGGGCAGACGTCTTTGGGTGCCTGCCCCAAGTGCAAAGGCAAAGTGTTTGAGGGACCGACGTCGTGGGTCTGCGAACGCACTCAAGCCGACACGCGAAAGTGCACCTTCAAGGTGGGGCGCAAGATCTTGGATCAGACCGTTGAACGACCGCAGGTCGAGAAGCTCTTGCAAGATGGCCGCACCGAGGCCCTGAGCGGTTTCGTGTCGAAGGCTGGCAAGAACTTCACGGCGCACCTGGTGCTCGGCCAGCGAGGCAAGGTGGAGTTCGAATTCCCGGACCGGTGACTCGGGCTTCCGCGATAGCTGGCGAGGGATGAATCTCCGAGGCGCACCTCCCAATACCGGCGCTTTCGGAGAAATCGCCCTACCTTCTGAGCCATCGATTCTAAGCCATCGATACTCCTAGGTAGGGCTGGATCTCCGAGGCGCACCTCCCAATACCGGCGCTTTCGGAGAAATCGCCCTACGTGTGAACATGAAACTGAAACGACTAACCGGTGAAAGACCGAGTACGGTGCTGGCATGGCACCGTGTAGCTGAAGGTAACTGCGTCGCTGAGAGGCGGGGTGGGAAACAACCGGAA
>SYMJ01000052.1 GCA_005805505.1 Verrucomicrobiales bacterium
TTCAGACCCAACCGGAGTCCAACGGAACGTCGCGACGACCGCGCCAACTCCGTCAATCCTCCCTGTCGAATCAGGCTCGCAAAACGGTGCGTTGTTCCTGCGCGAGGCACGCTCGGTGAACCCGAGTTCGCAGTTGATTGAGAACGCTTCGGCGAACAGCCCATTGGAGACTGCGGCAAATCGTACTTCAGACCCAACCGGAGTCCAACGGAACGTCGCGACGACCGCGCCAACTCCGTCAATCCTCCCTGTCGAATCAGGCTCGCAAAACGGTGCGTTGTTCCAGCGCGAGGCACGCTCGGTGAACCCGAGTTCGCAGTTGATTGAGAACGCTTCGGCGAACATTCCATCGGAGACTGCCGCAAATCGGGTTCCCAACCCAACCGGAGTCCAACGGAACCTTGCAACGACCACTCCGACTCCGTCGATCATTCCTGTCGAATCTGGCTCGCAAAACGGTGCGTTGTTCCAGCGCGAGGCACGCTCGGCTAACCCGAGTTTGCAGTTGATTGAGAACGCTTCGGCGAACAATCCATCGGAGACTGCCACAAATCGTACTTCAGACCCAACCGGGGTCCAGCGGAACCTCGCGACGACCGCGCCAACTCCGTCAATCCTCCCTGTCGAATCTGGCTCGCAAAACCTTGCGTTCATCCAGCGCGAGGCACGCTCGGCTAACCCGAATCCAGGGTTGAGTGAGAATCCGTCGACCGTTGAAGCCACCGACTCCAGCGCGGCCAGCCAGTCCAGTCTCGCCGAATCGCAATCACCACCCAAGCCGTCAGGCCCCTCCCTCCGACCGGCGAACCGATCACCCCACGCTAGGGGTATTGATTCTGTTGCATCGACTGTTTCGGCACGCACCTCCCTCGAGGCCGATAAGAGTTCTCCAACGCCTTTGGTTCTGGAGAACGGCACCGAAGATCGGATGCGCTTAGATTCCCTCGGTCGTGATGCGGGATCCGGTTCCTCGTCACATCCAGGTCCGGGGCATTCACAAACGCCCGCCACTCCCGTAACCGGCCTGTACCCCGGGGTTTCGCAGGCCCCATCGTTCCAGGAACCCTTGGTTGATGGCGCCTCGAACTTATCCAAGGCCGCGGACGCCGGTACTTCAGCCTCGCTCCTTCACGAATCTCACAAACCCAGTGCTGTCCGACTGGTTCATCTGGATTCCCCGGGAGCTGGCGGCTTGGAACTGCGCATCCAAGAAGTTGGCGAAAAACTTATCATCCGGACGCAGGATCTAGTGGGTTCCATCGATGGGCAAAGCACCCAATGGAAAGAGCTCCAACAGCGCTTGGAGACCAGCGGCATTGTTCTCATGCCCATCGAGGCCTCATTGGGTGCAACGGCTGCACCGATCGAAGCTCGAAGCTCATCCGAGGAATTGCGGCACACAGTTTGCTACGACGGTTCTATGGGCTCCACAGGTCGCGATAGTTCAGATCCTCGCTCGTCGAGTGGTCGGGCACGCTCCTCCGGAGAACCTTCTCACTTGGCCGCTCCGGAGCTGCCCGATGAGACCACAGAATCTGCCGAGGTGCCGCCAGCCTCCCGGCAGTGGTGGGCCTGAAACCAGAGACGATACTGACATGAGCATTCCTTCCTTCATGACCACCACGGCCGCCACTCAGGCGGCGCAGGCCAATACGGCGACACAGAGTCCCTTGGTCAAAACACTGGGTCAGGATGATTTCCTGAAGCTGCTGACCATGCAGATGCAGAATCAGGATCCGATGAACCCGCAGACAAATACCGATTTTGTTGCGCAGATGGCTCAGTTCACCTCTCTGGAGCAGTCACGGAGCATGACGAGCAGCCTCCAGAGCATCCAAGCTCGCCAGGATGTCCAGACGGCAGTTCAACTTATCGGTAAGCCGGTCCAACTCGCCGATGGCACCATGGGGGTCGTTGAAAAGGTCACCCTCGACAAAACTGGCAAACCATCCCTGCAGGTGGGTTCTAAGAACTACGGCCTCGACAAAGTTGTGGCCTACGACCAACCCGCAAACCTCCTCGCTAACCCCTCTCCAGTGGGTCCGTGAGAATCCCTTTAATGCGCTGAGTCCCAACCAATAACCGACATACACATGATCAGATCCCTTAATACCGCGAGCCTCGGAATCCGACAATTCCAGTCTTCCCTGGATGTTCTGGCCAACAACCTCGCCAACCTCAATACGGTCGGTTACAAGGCGAGCCGAGCGGATTTTGTTGAATCACTGAACTCGGTGCTACGGGCTCCGACTCCCGATACGGCGAGCGGAAGCGGCACCTCCGGTGTGAGCCTGGGCAATGGCGTGGCGACGGCCGCCATCCGTTCTAATTTCTCCCAGGGTTCCGTTAACCAATCCGGGTTAGCGACCGACTTCTCCATCTCGGGTAGCGGCTACTTCTTGGTGAGAAATTCTTCGTCGGGTGAAGTGTTTGCGACACGCTCGGGCAACTTCCGCCTCGACTCAACGGGATACCTGGTCACCGACGGTGGCATGCGAGTCCAAGGTGTGGAAGATTTCCAAAAGGATCCCAACAAGATCGGTGATATCCGCTTTGACAAGGGCACGGTGCCTTCCACGGCTGCGCCCACGGCTGCGGCGGCTGCGATCACCAACATCAGCGTGGATGGAGCCGGCCGGTTGAACACACTGCTGGACGACGGCACGCAATACGTGCGGGCTCAGGTGGTTCTGCAAACTTTCAGCAATGAGCAGGCCTTGGTTCGAGCTGGAAACAACTTGTTCACTAATTTGGGTGCTTCCGGTGCTGCTACAGCCGCTGCAGCCACCCCTTTCACCTCGACTCCCAACAACCTGATTTTGAATGGGGCCCGCAAGGCCAATCAAGACGGTATGGGCCGCATCGAGCAGGGCTCACTCGAACTCTCGAATGTCGACGTATCGAGGGAGTTCTCGAACATGATCACCACCCAACGCGCTTTTCAGGCCAACGCCCGCATGATTACCACCAGCGACTCGATCCTCGAGGAGTTGGTCAACTTGAAGCGCTAAGCCTTTCCCGGAAATCCCCATGTCCGACCCACACGACAAAGACAAAAAGCCTGCAGCGGAAGAAGCTGCTGGCGCACCGAAAGCCGCCAAGGGTGGGATGCTGGTCCCGTTGATCGCAGCTGCCATCATCTCGGTCGGCGGCAGTTTTGGCGTCGGTTTCTACCTCAACAAACGGTTGCTCGGCGGCATCAACAAGGATTTGGCGCTCGCGCTCGCGCAGGTGGGGGCATCCGAGGATCATGGCGATTCCCATGGTGCAGCCAAAGACCCCAAGGCCGCCTCAGGTGCTCATGGAGCAGACGCGAGCCATGGCAAGCCATCGAAAGACGACGCTCACTCGAGTGCAGCCGATCATGGTGCAGCCCCCAAGAAGGCCGATGCAGCGGCCGCCCATGACGCCCCAAAACCGAAGGCGGACCCTCACGGTGCTCCGGCCAAAAAGGAGACCCCCGAGGAGATCGCCAAGGCGGCTCAAGTCAAGGCCGGGCTCTTCCCTCTGGGCGCCGATCCCATTGTGGCCAACCCCTCGGGTGACACCCGTTTTGTGGTGGTCAAGGTAACTCTCCTCAGTGTGGGCCAAGCCGACATATCTGCACAGGTGGAGGCCAACATTGATCGATTGCGGGATGCGGTTTCAGCCTTCTTGGCCGACCAACGCATCGATGACATGCAGAAGCGTGGCTTCCGCAGTCAAATGGCCGCCCAACTGGCCTTGGCGTTCAATCGGATCCTAGGTCCGGGGACGGTCAAGGAGATCATCTTCCCACAGTTCGTGATTCAGTGAGTGCTTCCGACACAGAGGACTCGGCGGCGGGTGCCAAGAAGCCAACCGAGGTGAAACCTTTTGTGGTGGGACAGGCCAGTTCCCTGTCCGCCCAAGAGCTCAACCGTTTCCGAATCCACAATGAAGGGATCATGCGCTCGGTGGGTGCACGTCTCTCGCTATTTCTCCGCGCTGAGTTCGCCTTCGATCTGGAGCACCTGGATGCCATGGAACTCGGGCGCTACGCCGCCAAGGCGGAGCCCATCGACAATTACATCCTTTTCCAAGTAGAACGTTTTCCGGGCACCGGCGTGGTCGGTTTTCCAAAACCTTTGGCTCTGGCGATCGGCGATCGGATGCTCGGCGGCCGAGGGTTTGGTGCCAATCCCGACCGAGAGTTGCGCGAGGTTGAGTTAGCCCTGCTGAACCAGGCCGTCTTGTTGGCACTCAAGGAATACTTCTCCAAGTGGAGCGAATCTCCGGACGAGGCCAAGGTCCGTATCGTGGGCCGCGAGACGAACATGAAGCTCCTGGCCGAGGATCATCCCACAGCGGTGGTCTATATCCTCAAAGTGCAGGCCATCATCGGCGATTGCTTCTCCACCGTGGATATCATTCTGCCCTTGGAGATGATGGCGCAGAGCATTCAAAGAGCCATGGTGAGCATGGGCGAAGCTGGAGCAGATGCAGTGAGTTTAGCCAAGGAAAAGGTCCTGTGGAATCCCGGCTACAACGACCTGACGATGCGTCTCTCCGCCCTTTGGGCCGGTTTGACCATCACCCCCCGAGAAATTCTTCAGATGCGGGCCGGAGACATGATTCCCCTCGACCCATCGAAGATCGATGAGGTGGAGCTACAAATCGAGGGACTTCCTCGGTTCCGCGGTAAACTCGGCAGCGCCAACCGCAAGGTGGCCATCGAGATCACTGAACGACTCACCTGATTACAACCATGACCACCGACAGTAGCGACAATCCGTCCATTGAGTTCCTCCTCGACGTCCCCATTCAGTTGAATGCTGAACTCGGCTCCTGCGAGATGACCTGCCGCGAGTTGCTCAAACTCGACATCGGGTCCGTGGTTCAGTTGGACAAGCCGGCGCACGCCTCAGTCGATCTCTTCGTGAACACGAAGTTGGTGGCTCGCGGTGAAGTCGTGGTGGCTGAGGGTAATTTTGGAATTAAGATCAAGGAAGTCGTTTCCCGCCCAGGTTCCCTGCCCAAGGCATGACCAATCTGACCCCAGTATTGCCCGCTGCAGCCGTCGGATCGTCGCTACTGGCAGATTGGACCCGGATGTTGGGAACGGTGTGCCTGCTGCTGGCCACCGTCTGGGTGGGTCTCATTTGGCTGAAGGGTCGCAACTGGTTCAAAACGGCAATAGACCGACGCATCCGCCTTCGAGTGGATGAGAGCCGCGGACTGGGTAACCGGTCCTTCCTGCACTTGGTTTCCTGTGGTAGTCAGCAGTTCCTAGTTTCCTCATCACCGGCCGGGGTTTCAATGATCGCCGAACTCATGCCCGACGAATCCCATTCATCGGCGACTGCTCCAGAGACCTCCGATTTTTCTCAGCGTCTGAAGGAGGCACTTCCCAAAGTCCCCACCGGCAGGCCGGGTGCACCATGAACTTCGCGGACTCTCATCTGGGATTACCGCGATCCACTCCGATCCATAACGACCGCGGCTTCGCGTCCGTCCTTCGGTGGGTTTTCACCGTCATCATGCTGACTTGGGGGACCCTTTATCTTCAGGCACAGGGGGACTCATCGGTCGTCACGAATGCGGCCTCCGCTGTACCCACCGGGGTCACTTTCAGCATCAACGGACTTCCGAAACCCCAAGATGTGGATACCACCATCCAGATCGTTGGTGCGCTGACCCTGCTGTCGTTGGCTCCCTCGTTGCTCATGCTGATGACGAGTTTTCCGCGGATCATCATTGTCTTCTCATTGGCCAAGAATGCCTTAGGTGTGGCCTCAGCCATTCCGAGCCAGTTGGTCATGGGTTTTTCGCTCATCCTCACCTTCTTCATCATGCGCCCGGTCATCCGGGACATCGAGACGACCGCCCTGGCGCCTTACCGTACTAGTCAGATCACCAGCACCGAGGCGCTGGATCGGGCATCCCTGCGTATTAAGGCATTCATGCTCCGACAAACCCGGACCGATCAGGTGGAATTCTTCGCTGGACTGGCCGGCATTCCACCGACTGAGGCCAAAGATCTTCCGCTGTCGGTCGTGGTACCAGCCTTCCTCATCAATGAACTCCGGACGGCCTTCCAAATGGGATTCCTGGTCTTTCTGCCCTTCCTTCTCATCGACTATGTAGTGGCGATCATCCTCATGAGTTTGGGACTCATGTTCTTACCACCGGCCAACATTTCCCTGCCCCTCAAGATCCTTTTGTTCGTCCTCGTGGATGGCTGGGGGCTCATCACCAAGTCCTTGGTCAACAGCTTCATTTGAGCGCTGTCGACCCATTCAAGAAACCCATCGCATGACACCGGAACTGGCTGTGGACCTCCTCAAGCAACTGGTCGAGCGAATCTTCATCGTGGCGTCGCCACTGCTGCTGACGGCCATGGTCACGGGGCTGATCGTGAGTCTCATCCAGACGATCACCTCGCTTCAGGAGCAGACCCTCAGTTTCGTGCCCAAAGCGCTCACTGTCCTTGGAGTCTTGCTATTGATCCTGCCGTGGGCGCTCCAAATCGTGATGGACTACACCATCGGCGTCATTGGCCTCATGGGACGCATTAACCGATAGGATGCCCAATGGACCAATTGTGGACAGGTTGGTGGGTGCTGTGGAGGACAGGTGCCTGCTTGTCCGCATCCCCAATCACTTCGGGGCGCGGGATCCCGGTGCGGATCCGGCTCATGGTCACCGTGGCCGTGGTGTGGGCCATGATTCCGGTGGCCCAACGACTGCCCGTCCCGTCGATGACATCGGGCTGGCTTGAAATCTCACTGCTGACTGCCCGGGAAACACTCATCGGGCTGCTGTTGGGCTTCAGTTCCCGTTTTGCGATCTTCGCCGCACAGGGAGCAGGCCATTTGATCTCCAATGAAATGGGCCTCCAAAGCGCCCAAATCTTCTCACCCAGCTCCGGTGAACCCACCAGTGAGCCCAGTGTGATGCTCGAGTTCCTGGCCCAATTAATTATGTTTGGAGGAGGTTTTTACGATCGCTGGTTGCTGGCCTTCGCCGAAAGTTTCCAGTTGCTGCCGATGGTCTCGACAGGCACGACCGATGCCTCAGGACTGCTGAACTGGATGGGTGGGATGACCGCGGCCACGCTGCTGCTTTCGGTCAAACTCGCGATGCCGGTCATTGCCGGCGGATTTCTTCTCAATGTCGCTCTACTTCTCTTGGGGCGAGCACTTCCCCAGCTGCCTGTCTTCCAAGACAGCTTTTTGCTCCGCGCGGTGGTTGGGCTCTTCCTCTTCGGTGCCAGCCTCCATTTGGCGGCTCTGCACCTCAGCGCCCGCGCTCAGCGATTGCCGGGAGACCTGCTCGATGCAGCCGGTCTGTTGCGGGTGATTCCAGGCAATTGAAAGGCGCGCCATGGCTGACGATCCCGAGAGCAAAACAGAGCAGGCGACGCCGAAGCGCCTGGAGGAATCCATTACCAAAGGCCAGTTCGCCCGAAGCGCCGAGATCAACACCCTCTTCAGCATCCTGACGACCCTCATCATCCTGAAATGGATAGGGTCTGATCTCTGGACTGAGCTATCGTATCAGTTCCGAGGCCTCTTAGGAAACATCCGGCCCGATCTTCCGTCGGCCGACTCGGTGGTGGCCGGAGCCTTTTCCAGCGGACAGAGATTGGCGATCTTCATCCTGCCACCGCTCGGAATGGCCATGGTATCGGGCATCATCGCCTCAGGGCTTCAGAGTCGATTCCATTTCACGCCGGACGCCTTGAGCATCAACTGGGGACGATTAAATCCCCTAGAAGGAATGCAGCAGCTCTTCAAACCCGGAATGCTTGTCCGCACGGCGGTCAAGATGCTCAATCTGGCGGTGATCGTGCTGGTGGCCTGGACTCTCGTTATGGATCTGGTGAACGAACCAGTTTTTCTGACGGACTCCAGCCTCGAAGAGCTTCTGCGCTTCATGGGCAATGCGGTGGAGAAGCTCCTGGGACGATTGCTCTTCGGTCTGGCGATCATCGTGGCCGCCGATTACGGCTATCAGGTCTGGAAGAATTCCGAGGATCTCAAGATGTCCAAGCAAGAGGTCAAGGAGGAGTCGCGCTCCAGCGAAGGTGATCCGGAGTCCAAGGCCCGCATGAAGAAACTTCAGCGGAAGATGCGCGTGAGTTGGCGCAAGACAGTTCCAACCGCGGATGTTGTGGTGACCAATCCGACGCATATCTCGGTCGCTCTGAAGTTCGATTCTGCCGTAGACAAAGCACCCCGCGTGGTGGCCAAAGGTCAGGGTTTTAATGCCCTCCGCATTCGGGAAATCGCCAAAGAATTTCAAGTGCCACTGGTGGAGAACAAGCCTGTCGCCCGGCTGCTGTTCCAGATCTGCGAGGAGGGAGACGCCATAGATCCGAGGGTCTATCAGGCGGTCGCCGAGATCCTCGCTTTCGTCTATCGGACCAACCGTTACCGCTACTACCTCGGCAAGAATACCCCACCGAATGGCTAATCCCCTCTCATCCCCGGGTCTATCGGTCCGGAGGCCGAAATCCCAATTGGCGGTGGCGTTCTTCGTCCTGGGTTCGCTGCTGCTGCTCATCCAGCCCATCCCGGCATTCCTGCTCGATATCCTCATCGTGCTGAGTCTCGGGAGCGCAATTCTCACGTTGATGGTGGTGCTCTTCCTCCGCGATCCGGCGGAGTTCTCGACGTTTCCCACGCTGCTGCTCATTACCACGTTGTTCCGGCTCGGCCTGAACGTGGCTTCGACCCGGCTCATTTTGAGCACGGGTGAGGCAGGCCAAATCATCTCGGCCTTCGGCGAGCAGGTGGTCGGAGGCAATTATGTCATCGGCGTCATCATCTTCGCGCTGCTAACGGTCATTAATTTCGTGGTTATCACCAAGGGTGCAGGGCGTATTGCCGAGGTCGCGGCCCGTTTCACCCTCGATGCTCTGCCGGGCAAACAAATGGCCATCGACCAGGAACTCAATTCTGGGGCCATTTCGGAGGTAGTTGCTCGGAACCGGCGACAAATGTTGCAACGCGAGATCGATTTCTATGGAGCCATGGACGGCTCATCGAAGTTCGTTCGTGGGGATGCCATTGCGGCCATCCTCATCGCGGTCATCAACATCGTCGGTGGGTTTTTGATCGGCGTCTTTCAGCGAAACGAGTCGGCCTTGGAGGTGTTGAGCCGCTACACAATTCTGTCCATTGGTGACGGTCTGGTCTCACAAGTGCCGTCCCTCATCTTCTCGACTGCGGCGGCATTGCTGGTGACCCGTGCGGCCGCCCGGGAAGACCTCGGGACTGCGCTCGGTCAGCAGTTGGTGCTCCAACGACGCCCCATCCTTCTGACTGCGGGTGCGATGGGATTTGTGGCCTTGATGCCTGGGTTTCCCACGATTCTCTTGCTGTGCACCTCCGCACTCCTCTTTGCCTTGTGGCGAACTCTGCCCGAGCGACCGGTCGTCGCCGCTGGTTCGGAATCCGCCGCCAGTGAAGCGGCTGCGAAAGATGCTCCCAAGGCCGGTCAGGAACCCATTCAGCAACTCCTCTCCGTCGATCCACTGGAAGTTCAGCTGGGATTTGGATTGGTCACCTTGGCCGATGTGAGCAAGGGCGGAGACCTCCTGGAGCGGGTCACCGGAGTTCGAAAGAATTTCGCCCAAACCATGGGCTTCGTGGTCCCCTCAGTCCGCCTTTGGGACAATCTTCAATTAGACTCGCAGGAGTACCAGATTCTCTTCCGCGGAAACATGGTGGGACGTGGGACATTGCGCCCCGGCCGCTGGCTCGCAATGAACATCAGTCATAGCGACCAGGTGATTGCAGGTGAGGCCACCACTGAGCCGGTCTTTAATTTGCCTGCCGTCTGGATCGATGAACTCCACCGCAGCAGCGCGGAATTAGCGGGGTACACCGTGGTGGATACCACTTCAGTGCTCGTCACGCATTTCCAGGAGTGCATCCGCCGGCACGCCCACCAATTGCTTAGCCGACAAGATGTCGACGGACTCCTCGACAATCTCAAGAAAACCCAACCGGCCCTGGTCAATGAGTTGGTGCCCGCGCAACTCAATTTGGGTCAGGTCCAGCGCATCCTCCAGAACTTGCTCATCGAGGGCATTTCGATCCGCAACCTGGTGAGCATCCTAGAGCGGGTGGCTGACAGCTCGGCGACCACCAAGAACATCGACGAATTGTCCGAGCAAGCCCGTCGCTCCATCGGTCCAGAGTTGGTCAAAGGCTACCTGGATGAGCGGGGTAATCTCTCGGCCATCACTTTGGAAAGTTGGCTAGAAGAAGAGTTGGCCAAAGGGCTCCATCCAGGAATGACCGAGAATACGTTGGCCTTAACGCCCATGGCGGCGCAGCACCTCAGCTTCCATATCGGGAAGGCAATCCAACCCGCTGTGGCCGAAGGGCGCATTCCCCTTTTGCTGTGTTCCGGAGTCATCCGCCTTGGACTCCGAAAGTTCTTCGGCCCTACCTATCCCGACCTGCGGTTTCTGGCCTACGAAGAATTGCCTCCACGGCTCCGGGTGAACACCGAGTACTCGATCCCCAGCCTGCCTTGATTCATCGACATGAGTCTCCATTCCTCTGATCGATCTGCGATTCCCCAGACAGGCCTGATGCTCTTCAAGGGCCATACGGCCGAAGAAGCCTTGGCCAAGGTGCATCAGAGCCTTGGATCCTCGGCCATCGTGGTGCAACTCAAGCGTGTTCCGTCGGCCGGCATCGGCCGGATTTGGGGAGCCATGGAAATTGAGGCGTGGGCTCAGGCCCCTGCCCCACTGACACCGACCCCACCGCCCTCAGGTGTACCGGTTGCTAGGGTACGCTCCGCGCCGAAAGAAGCCCGCACGCTGGAGCTGCTCCTCAGTCTAGGTCTCAATGAAGAATCCGCCCGGAAGGTGCACCAGTCTATTCCCGGTTCGGGCGCGGCATTGACCAACCAGGAGGCCTGTCTTCAGCTAGGGGCTGCGCTGCTCGATGCGTGGGACAAAGGCACCAAGAGGATTCCTAAAACACCCCGTCGGATTGCCCTTATCGGGGCGGCGGGCTCAGGCAAAAGCATTGCCACCGCCAAGTGGATCACCATCGAATCACTCCGCCACCGCCAGGATTGCCGGATTTGGTGCCTCGATGGAATTGTCGCCAATTCGGCAGAGTTTTTATCGCAACACGCCGAACTGCTCGGGATCCCCGTGGAAACCACCTGGAACCCGGGCTTGCCGCCGTGCTCCCGCGAATTTCTAGACTTGCCCGGTTGGAACCCCACCGATCCCGATGTCTCCGATCGGATGGCCAATTTGCTCGACCGCTTTGAACCGGACTGCCTGCTGCTCACACTCAATGCAGCGTACGAGGCGTCCATCCTCCAGAATCAGGTCGTGCAGTTCATGCCCTTCCGGCCGCATGGGTTGCTCCTCACGCATTTGGACGAGTGCGGGTCGCCCTCCAAAATTTGGGATCTGGTCCTCGCCAGCGGTATCGCTGTCTTTGGGACATCGAGTGGTCGATTCATCCCAGGCGGTTTCGAGCGCACCGGGGGCGAAGCCTGGATGGAACGATTGTTCGAGCAGGTCTGAACGAAGATCGGTCCTGACCTTGGAGCTTCATCCGGCCACAGCACGGTGGTGCTTCAAAAAATCCAACCTCACCCAAGAACCTCCGAGGTAAGGCGATTTCTCCGAAAGCGCCGCGTCCGCAGACACGGACCGGGCGGAGATCTTTCACTACCCAGAAGGTCCTCGGGCAACATCCGGGCGGTCAAAAACCAACCGTCAGTGACGGTGTGAAAACTAATGATACCTGCCAGCCAGGATTCCCTGCTCTCAAGCCGGTCCAAGACTCTCAGAAAAGCTTCGCGAGTTCTGCGGCCTTGCTAATGGAGTTATTGCAAACTTCATCCAAAGCCTCCCGGGGCACCTGATATCGTTGCCCCACCTTGTTGGCGAAGATCTCGTTCCATTCCTCGCCATGAGACGGGTGAAGAGTACTCACATAGTGGGCCGCATCCGGCCGTGTCTGGGCCGCAGCATCATTGTGATCTTTCATGCAAAGCATCACATCTTCCGGCAATTCCCAGTTCAATGCGATCAAGGCCCCGACTTCGGCATGATCCCATCCCATAGTTTCATGCTCCAGCGTGTGGAGGTCTCGCTTTTCTTCGATCGCAGTCGAAAAAATCTTCATGTAGTCGTCCTTCTTACTGCTGACGATGAGCGGCACGCTGAGGTCCTGAAGAAACCCTGCGGTGAAGGACAGATTGGCTTTGGACGGTTGGACGATGTCGGCGAGCTCTCGAGCCAGCACCGCACGGCGTGAACTCGCTTTCCAGAAGTCGCCGAGCGCGAACTTCGCATGGGTCTGACTGGGCATCGCCGCCTTCGAACCGACAATCATGACGATGCGCTCTAAGTCCGCATTTCCCATGAGCATGATGGCGTGATCCAGAGACTGGACCTTGCTCTTCGGAGAGTACGCGGTGGAGTTCACCGTGTTCATCACCTTGCCCACCAACTGGGCATCGATCGACATGACCTCCATGATTTTTCCAGGGGTCGTGTCGGGATCCCGGAGTCGGCGCAAGGTTTCGAAGACAGCCTTCCTGAATCGAGGAACCTCGATATCCCCGAGGAGTTGGCGAATGCGATCCTGGACATCGGTCTGCGACCATCCGGCATACGGATTAATGAGTGCCGGCGCCGCTGGAACAATGAGGCCGCCCTCAGTGGTCACCGATCCTGGTACCGGCTTACCGCGGTTCAACGTCGGTCGTGGGCGCTCGATGACTTGAATGATCGGCCGGCGCGGCGCGACGACAGCCCCTTTGCCTCGGCGTCCGCCCTTTCCGGTCGGCGCCTTGGGTTTCGCAGCCGGTTTGGGCTGCGGTGGTGGAACAACTGGCTTTGCCCCTCCGTGCCCATGGGTCGCTTTCCAAATCGACAAGGCCGGGTTGGCCTCGGCGTCCTGAGCCTCCGCCTTCTGGTTCTTTCCTCTTAAGGCGCCTTGAAGCATCGAACCCAGCGAACGGGCCAATCGAACGGCCCTTCCGGGTTGCTGATCCGGAGAAACCGAGGAGGGTGCTGGTTTGTTGGAAGATCCTTCGCCCGGTTTCATAAGGTTGTTTATTCGCCGCGACGGCCCAACTGGTTGCTGAAGATGGTGAGTAATCCACCCAGCCCGACGTAACCCACTAGGGTCAGCAAGTTCACGACAAATTGGGCGGCCACGGTCTTGGGAAGTATATCCCCGAAACCGAGGGTCAGTGCCACAACGAAGGAAAAATAAATGGTCTCATACCAACTGCGTTGGAAGTCGGACGGGACAAACAGGGCCGGAGTCACTACTCCGAGCGGGGCCGAACTTTGCCAATTCGATGCCTTGCCCTCGGTTGCTGCCAAATTACAGGCCGCAAGAAGATTGCCACCATCCTGATCCTTGAGATCTAAGGACGATTGAGTCGACCACAATGCCAACGTGTCGTCTTTGGCGAGATACGCCGCGGTGATCGCCTGATGGGTCGACTCATGAATCTTCTCGCACAAGTGATTCAGGGAGTCCTTTTCAGGGTCATAGGGAACCACCGTTCCATTAATGCTCAGCGCCCCCCCTTTGACGGCCACGGCGAAGCCCGCCGACTTCATCGGAAGATCCGAATCTACCTTGGTGAGACTGTCCGGAAGCAGTGAAAAAGCGACGGCAAAGGCACCAATTAACAGAAAATTGAGCGCCACCCATCGGAACAAGCTTCGTCCGCAGTCGGAGGTCAGCCACCACAGCCAATAGACCACCCGAGCCATCTTGCCCTGGTTACGAAACTCCTCGAGATAGTTCTCATCCACGATGTGGCGACGCACCAAATACGCCCCAGTAAAATCGATGTCCCGAATGTCCGAACCAATCCAATTGGCGCTCGTGTAGTTCTTCAATCCACGCAATTGGATCGCGTGCAGGTCCGCCTTACCAAAATCGGCACGGCTGACATCGCATTCACGCAAGTCGCTTCCCGTCAGGTTGGCCTGGTTGAACTCCGTCTCATGCAATTGAGATTCCAAGAGTCGCGCATCCTGAATGGAGGCCAAATGCACCCGCGCCTTCGTCCAGCTCGATTTAATGGCGCTGGCGCCGTCCAAGTTGGCTCGAATCAAATTGGCACCGTCGAAGATGGCTTCGCCAAAACCAGCCCCCTGCGCGGACGCCTCACTCAAATTAGCGCCCCGGAACGAGGATGCCATGAACTCCCCTCCATCGAGGCAGGCCTGGAACAGGATCGACTCATCAAACTTGGCATGGGTGGCCACCACCCCTTTAAAATTACAGCGACTCAGCTCACTGCCGGTGAAATCGCAGCCCGAAAGATCCAGCCCGCTAAAATCCCGCCCCAGAAAGTTCATCCCCGAGAGGCGTTGCAGCTCGATCGGAAGCGCTTCCCCGGCCGTTTGTGCCTGACGGTAGCGGATCAGGATTTCATCTTCCCGACTCAACGTCTCGACGGCCACCGGGGTTTCCGTCTCCAGAGAATCGGGTGTGACAGCAGCCTCCGTCTCAAGCGACGTCGGGTTCTCTAAGGGATCGTTTTCGGTCAACTCGGTGGACATGAGATGGGTCTAGAGGAAACAGATAGATAGCAGTCCCCGGAGTAGCCATGCGGCAGAATCACAGCCTCCTTAAGGAAGGATTGCGATTTGATCGCATCAAAAACCCAACCTTGCCTGTGCACCTCTGAGCCCTCACCGGGCGACCGCACACGCCGGACGCCGGGTCGGGGGACCCGGCCTACACGGGGCCTCGTCGGTGAGGCGGCGCCTTGTAGGGGTAGCTCGGAGATCGTTCCCTACCTAGGAAGCTCTTCGGGCTACATCCCAGGATCCTACCACAAACTCCGCCTCGCCTGAGCACCTCCGAGGTGGGGCGATTTCTCCGAAAGCGCCATGTCAGCAGACACGGACCGCCGCAGTGCCGGACCGCTCGCAGATCGTTCCCTACCTAGGAGCCTCATCCGACTACATCCGGGAGTCCCCACACAAACCATCCTCAGTTTAGTGGCCGCCCAGACGGCTCTTGAGCTTCCGGGCACGCTTTTGGGCCGCAGCCACCTGAGCGGGAGACATGAGGCGCTCCAAATCGTCGCGCGCTCGGGCCGCCCGCTCTAGCTCGGTAGACGCCAAATTCCACCACGCGTACGACTCCACCACGTCCTTGGGCACGCCGTAACCATTGGCGTGGCAAATCGCCAAATTAACCCAGGCCCGAGGGAATTTCTGATCCGAGGCGAGGCCGAACCAACGCACCGCCTCCGCATAATCCCGCTCGACGCCTTGGCCGAGAAAATAGCAAAAGCCGAGATTGTCTTGTGCTTCCGCCAAGCCCGCGGCCGCCGCAGATTTGTACCAGGTCACCGCCTCATTGGGGTTTTTTGCTACTCCCAGTCCGGCCTGAAGGCACTCGCCGAGGTTGTTCTGAGCGGCGTGATTTCCCCCAATTGCTGCCTTTCGATACCAAGCGACCGCCGCCACCAGGTCGGCAGCGACCCCGTGCCCATGCTTGTAGCAGTATCCCAAATTATTTTGGGCCGCCGCATTCCCGGCATCGGCGGCCTTCTGGAACCAAGAAATCGCCTGGATCGGATCGGCCGGGATGCCCAAACCCATCTGGTAGCTGAAACCCAAGGAATTCTGCGCATCGGCCAAGCCGTGATCCGCAGCCTTGCGAAACCACTTCACCGCCTGCTCCGGATTAGCAGAGACGCCACGACCGGCTCGATAGCAGCGAGCGAGCGCATACTGTGCTGGAGCGTAGTCCAAGTCTGAGGCCCTTTGAAACCACTGGGCGGCGGCCACCTCATCTTTGGCAACCCCCAAACCCCGCTCGTAAAGGACCCCCAAACGGTGTTGGTTTTCAGGGCTGCCCTTGACGGCTTCGAGCTTGGTTTTGAGAAACTCCTGATGGATTCCTGAGAGAGACTTCCCCTCAACACCCGTGGCTAGTACCAACATCCACGCCATCCCCAGAGCCGGCCAGTAAGAACACAGGCGACCCCTGCCAACGGACTGGAATTTTGGATATGCTCTGAGGCTCATGGGCTTCGGTGCTGAAGATCGTTTCGACCCACTCGGGTGGCCGATGCCAACACGGGATTGACAAGGACGCTCAACCAATAGTTCTGCGTCGAATTAAATCGCACCTTAAGCTGAAACCTCAGAAAAACCACCAAAAACCTCTTGGCATACCCTCTGCTGCGGGGTGGATGTGCTGGTCATCGAATCTGAACAAAAGGTTAGAGGTGGGCTTCCGGAGACTCCGGACATCCAAGTCTCGCTGGCATTCCCGGACGGACTGCTCGGTTTTGAAACTCTCAGAGCCGCCGGTTTGGAGCCCATCGCCGATGCGCCACCCTTCTCGTGGTTAAAATTTCAGGGGGATACTACTCAATCCTTCTTGGTGGTGGCCCCGGTCTATGTGACGGCTTCCTACCGGTTTGAACTGGGCAGCACCGACTGCCGCACCCTGAACTTGACCCGAGCTAGTGAGGCCGGCGTGCTCAACATAGTGACCCTCCGTCGGGATGGATCACTCACGGTTAATCTCAAGGGCCCCATTGTTTACAACAAACTAACGGGTGAAGCCCGTCAGGTGGTTCCCATCAACGCGGCGGAATTGCCCGTCAATTTTCCTGTCGCCAACTAATTCTTCGCACCGAAACCAGCCCATGTTGGTCCTTTCCAGAAAATTGAACGAAGCGATCCGAATCGGTGGAGATATCTCCATACGAGTGGTTCGCATCGATCGAGACTGTGTCCGATTGGGGGTCTCTGCCCCGAAGGACATAGGTGTGCACCGCGAGGAAATTTACGTCGAAATCGTCGAAAGCAATATTGCTGCCGCCGAATCGGCCACGACCGAACAACTATCCTTGCGCCTACGCCATCTCAAGGCCGAAGCCACCAGAAAACTCTAAGTTACAACTAAAAACTAATCAGAAAAAATTATGGTCATTAATACCAACGTCCAGGCGCTGCAGACAGCAAACAACCTGAACACCAGCTCAAACGCCCTCGCCAAGTCCTTGTCCCGACTCTCCTCGGGTTCCAAGATCATTGCGCCGTCCGACGATGCCGCCGGTTTGGCGGTGAGCAGCCGGTTGGAATCGCAGCTCAAACGGTTGGATGCTGCCATTAACAACGTGGTCAATGCGGTGTCCTTCACGCAAACCCAAGACGGTTTCTTGAAGACGATCGACAAGGCGTTCCGCCGTATGTCGGAGCTGGCGATGTTCGCTCAAGATTCTACCAAGAGCGCCAGCGATCTCACCTTGTACTCTCAGGAGTTCACCCAGCTGCAAGATTACGTCAGCCAAAGCGTGAAGCAGACCTTCAACTCGGTGAAGCTGTTCTCCGCCACCCCCCTGGCCGTCACCATCGACTCCAGCGGCACTACCTTTGACATGGCGCCGATCGACCTGGGGAAGAGTGAGTACACATCTTCACTGAACACTGCTCAGAGTTTGATCAACTCAGGTATTACTAACATTGCACGAATTGCAACGACAACGGGCGGCTTACCGACCAGCAAGATTCAATTGACGGTTAATGCCGATGAATACGCCAAAATGAAAAAAGATGGTTCTTTGACCATTTCTGGACTCACCACAGCCATACCTTCAGGGACTACGGCTATCGATATATCCAGTTTAAATGGTACTTTTGATATCAAAAACGCTTTCAAAGCCGGGTCCGCTTACATCGTTGAGTTGGATGGAACTGCCGGCGGTACCACTGATCTAGGCGTTGCTACGACTTGGACTCAAGGCAGCTCTACATCCACCTATACAGAGGGCGTCACGGTCACCGTAAATACGGCGGCAGTCAACGGCTTTAATCCATCGTCCAATACTGATATCACCACCAAGATGGCCGCCAAGACCGGACTGGACATCACCTCGGTTCCCCGCGCGCAGGCTTCACTCACCCGTATCCGTAACTCGATCGACAAGCTGGCTCAAGATCGCGCGTCGTTGGGTGCTGTGCAA
>SYMJ01000007.1 GCA_005805505.1 Verrucomicrobiales bacterium
GCACCCCCGGTTCCGTGAATAACTTTCGCGCCGTCATATTCTAAAACCTTTGTCGAGGAACAACCGACAGCGGTTATAATTATTAATAAAATACAAATTGCTGTTAGTTGCTGAATTGGGGATTTTTATCACACCTGTTTTGGGCTGCAATACTCTTTTTTTGCATTTTGCCAGCCGACGGATGATTCGTCAGCAATTAGTCAAAATCGGGAGATGCGGTGCACTCTCCGCTTGAGCCTAAAGAAACGGTCGAATCGGTCGATCGAATCGGTCTAAATAAGAACATCTTTTATCACAATGCTGGGGCCGGCTGGCTTCCTACCCGGTCCCGAATTTTGACCGCTCATTGAGGGGTTGAAACAACGCTTCTCAAGGGTGTTGGTGAAGCCAGCGAAGCAATCTGCTCCGCTTCAGAAACGGCGGAGTCTTAAACTTCTCCCAAGAAGCCATCGAAACGCTGAAGGCGTTCGGCATTCTCAGCCATGAATTCCGCACTGCTCGCCCGCCGTTGTAGCGGTGAAACCATTTTACTGCCCTGCCATTATTGAATGGCTTGCCGCGTGATCGGTGTCCCATCCACCACATTCCCCCAAGGTCTAACTCGGGCTCGGGGACAGTCGGTAGCTCGATAAACCATTTCGTGGATCCCGGAGAATGAAGGCGTCCGACGGGCAGTTTGTCGTCGAGTGTGCCGCCACCCCCCCGGGTTTGCCCCAGTCGCCTTCAGTGTGCCGTTCCCAATGGTGGGCAAACTGTCGGTTGGCGACGGCTTCTCCGGCCGGGATGGCCGCAGCGATGCGCTCCAGGACTGCGCTGGGGGAGATGAGCTGCTCGAGGCGATTCGGGTTGTTTTCCAAGAACCGCAGATCGCGATGACGGGCGGCACCGCTCTGAACTTGTCCATCTAGGTTCTGCTGCGGTTGTCTGTGAATATCGACGTGGTCTTCGTCAACCACACCGCTTCAAGGGCGGTGGCTTTGCGTACAATCGGAGCCGCGTTGAAAGCAACCTTCAATGAGTTGATCCGACGGGGAATTGGCGCGAAAGGTGCTACTTTTTTTATGAGTTTAAAAAAATCCACAGGATCGCCCTCAGATTTATCTAGGGAGTCCAATTTTCATAAAACGATCCTTGGAATTCATTCACCATCTCAATAGCAGAGATTTGGCGAGCACGTGGCCGCCGGTTATTTGCAGCAGCGAGGGCTATGATGCCACGCTGGAAAATTGGCGGCCGGAGATCGATGAATTTTCGAGCGCGGGCCTCGCAGTTCCCCGCGTATTCCAAACGCAGATGTGCGGCTATGCCGCGAAAGGAAAGGCGAAGGCGCGTGTGGTTTGCGAGGCGTTTGTCCAAGGTGCAGGAGGCAGGGAAGTGTTCCAGCCGCCTCCAGCGCGATTAAGCGCCGGATCTGCCTGCTTTTTTGGTGTGACCGAACCAACCCAGCATTTGTGGCGACAAGCGGTTCGTGAGGGAATGGATTGGTACTATTTGGACAATGCCTACTTCGATGCCGCTCGCGGGCGACTGTTTCGTGCAGTGCGCCGCGGGGTTCAGGCAACCGGGACGGGGCGGCCGGATTGGAAGCGGTTCGCGAGTCTGGGCGTAGAAATTGCACCCTGGAAAAACTCCGGACGTCACCTGGTGGTGGCGGTGCAGTCGAACACCTACATGTCGGTGGTGGCCGGAAAGTCCGGAGACTATTGGGAGCAGGCGCTGGCGGAAATTCGGCGACACACGGACCGACCGATTCAGGTGCGGGGTTGGCGCAGCAACAAGATGGCGTTGGCGGCCAGTTTGAAAGAGGCATTGGTAGACTGCTGGGCGTTGGTGACTTGGTCCAGCGCTGCGGCCAACGAGGCCTTGCTGGCAGGTGTCCCGGTCTTTGTGGCGGGTGACTGTGCGGCTTCCAAGATGGGCCTGTCTGATTTCACCAAGATTGAATCACCGATTTATCCTCCGGGGCGGGCGGCGTGGGCGGCGGCCTTGGCGGGCCAGCAATGGAGCCTGGACGAGTTTCGCAGCGGCGTGGCTTGGCGAGCGCTTCAGGCGGCGGTTTGACCTATGGGCTTGGGAGATGAAATCATCGTAACGGGTCTGGCGCGCCGCATGCAGAGAAGGAACGCCGCACCCATCCGGGTGTTGGATCAGCGGGGACGGCCCCGTTGGAGCCTCTTGTGGGAGAACAATCCACGGTTTGCTGCGCTCGGCTATCGGGGGAAGGTGCAGACATTGGTAAATGCTCCGGGTCAGCGCGATTACATCGCAGCTCAGACGCTCGGGGGATGGGTTTGGCGCGAGTGGGTTTGTCCACTGGGCGAGATTTATCTGACCGACGAGGAACGGGCTGTCGGGAGTCGATATGCGGGCAGGATTCTTCTGGAGCCCGCGCTCAAGCCGGAGGCGAGTCCTAACAAGGATTGGGGATGGGACCGCTGGTGTGCCTTGTCCGAACACCTTCAATCAAAAGGATATCCGGTCTCCCAGTTTGCCTCCCAACATTGCCCGCCGTTGCCGGGAGCGGAGATCATCAACACCAAGAGTTTTCGTCAGGCCTGCGCCGTGTTGGAGCGTGCCCGGTTGGCGATCCTTCCGGAGGGCGGCCTGCATCATGCGGCCGCAGCGTTTGGAACGGCAGCGATCGTGATCTTTGGAGGCTACATTTCCCCGGCGCAGACGGGGTATGCGCATCATGTGAATTTGTTTTCAGGCGGAACGCCCTGCGGGAGACGCACGCGTTGCCCCCATTGTGCGGAAGCGATGAGCCGAATTTCGGCTAAGAAGGTTTTCGAGGAGGCGGCCTCGCTCCTTCGGGTCATTCGATTGGATTGAATGCGCTCATCCCTTCAATTCCGGCAGTCTCAGACTTTGTATTTATGAACAGTGAGATCTTCATCGGGTTCGATTCTAGAGAGGCAGCCGCCTACGAGGTGTGTGTCAGGTCGATTCGCGACCATTGCCAAGAGGTTCCACAAATGGTGCCGCTATTGGAACCGCACCTGCGAGGGTTGGGCCTCTACACGCGGCTCCATGAGCGGAGGGAGGGACGTTTGTGGGATGTGATTTCAGAAGCGCCCATGTCGACCGAGTTCGCCATCACCCGCTTTTTGACGCCACTCTTGAGTACCACGCCTTGGGCGGTGTTCTGCGACGTCGATTTTCTGTGGCGGGCGGACATCCAAGAACTGCTGGCATTAGCGGATCCGCGGTATGCGGTGCAAGTCGTGCAGCATCAGTATGCTCCGCCCGAAGGCATCAAGATGGATGGGCAATTGCAACTCAACTACCGGCGCAAGAATTGGTCGAGCCTAGTGCTTTGGAATTGCCGGCATCCGGCCCATGCGCCCCTTCAGAGCTGGATCAACACTCGGCCCGGACGAAACCTTCACGCGTTCGAGTGGTTGGACGACTCATTGATCGGGGATCTTCCACCGACCTGGAACTGGTTGGAGGGGCATTCAGATCCTGAGCTGGACCCGAAAGCAGTCCATTTTACTCGAGGCACCCCTGAAATGAAGGGCTACGAGAACATCCCCCACGCCGAGGAGTGGCGGGCCGTCCTCGCAAGTGTCCGAGAATCGTAGACCGACCCGGCGACTTCGGATGCGAAGTCGCATCTATGAACATCCTGCGAGCGCATTCGCGCCCACTGCGATGAGTCGAAGCTTAAGGAACTGCTGAGCCGAGCCCAGACCGCCCGGTGAGGGCACCGGGCCTAAACCCTGTCGTTGCTTAACCAATAAGCCCACCGTGTAGGCCGGGCCCCCCGACCGGGTGTGCCCCGTCCCACCGGCGCTTTCGGAGAAATCGCCCTACCATCCTCAGGTAGGGCTCCGATCTCAGCTCAACTGATCGAGGCGGCCGGTGCTGTCGCCGAGGCGCTCCGCTGGCGCACCCATCCGGTCAAGCATCGACAGGAATAGGTTGGCCATCGGGGTGTTCTTGGCATACCGGACATGACGTCCCGGTTTGATGGTGCCACCGCCCCGCCCTGCAAGCAGGACCGGCAAGTCGTGGTGGGCGTGGGACATGCCGTCTTCAATGGCGCTGCCGTACACGATCATCGAATTGTCCAGCAGGCTGCTGCCATCGGACTCCCGGGTCGCTTGAAGCTGTTGCAGCCACGCCGAAAATAACTGCATGTGGAAGACGTTGATCTTGGCGATCTTCTCCTTCTTGTCCTCCTTGCTCTCGTGATGGGAGAGATCGTGGTGCCCCTCCTTGACCCCAATGCCGGGATACGGACGGTTGCTCCCGTCATGGGCCATTACGAAGGTTCCTATCCGTGTGCTGTCGGTGCGGAACGCCAAGGTCATGATGTCGAACATCAACTTCACGTGATCTTCGTACTTGGCCGGAACTCCTTGCGGGCGGGTGTGGTCAGGCAACTCGACGCCCACCTTGTCGGCCATGGAGATGCGGCGCTCCACATCGCGCACCGCGCTCATGTACTCGTCGAGCTTGTGCTGATCGTTGCGCCCCAGTTGGCCGTGCAGACGCTTGGCGTCCTCTAAAACGAAATCGAGAACACTGGAACGCCGCGTCTGCCGCCGAGCGCGCACCTCGGCGGATTCGCCTGAGTCTCCTTGAGTGAACAATCGGTCGAAGGCCAGCTTCGGATCCACTTCCGGCGGCATAGGCGTGGAGCCCGAGCGCCAGGACACATTGAAGGAGTAGGCACAGCTGTAACCCGAATCACACTGGCCGGAAAGTTGCCCTCGGTCGGTGCCCAGTTCGAGGCTGGGGAACCGGGTGTGGTTGCCCACCTTCTGGGCGGCCAATTGGTCCACAGACACGCCCACCCGGATGTCCGCGCCCTGCGTCTTGCGCGCTTGGCAGGCCGTCAAAAACGTCGCCGAAGCCCGGGCATGATCGCCGGCACCGTCGCCATTGGGGCGAGCCTTGTCGTGCGCCAAACCGCTCAGCACGGTGAGTTGGTCACGCACCGGAGCCAGTGGCTGCAGAATACGAGGCAACTCAAAGGACGAGCCGGTCTGCTCGGGCGTCCAGTGCTTCATGAGAGCCCCGTTCGGGATGTACACGAAGGCCATCCTCAACGGCGGCTTGCCCGCCGAAGCCGCAGCACCCGCTGTGGCCCCCAGAGCGCGAACAGCCGGGGCCGATGCTAGAAACGGTAACGCGACCGCGGTCCCCAATCCTCGGAGAAAGGTTCGTCTCGGCTGATGTTGAAAAAGGCTCATAACGATGGGGCTTTGGACAGCTGAAGTTGAAAACGAATTTAACCCTGTTTGAATTGAACTCAAGGTTTCCAAGCAGACGAAGTGAGGGTTTTCGGGTTTTCCTGAATTATTGCGGCCCAAACTTTGGCGTCCGGCCCGGAATTCGTTAGACTGCACACCATGCGGAGCCGCTTGTTGCTACTAACCTGCCTGTGGGTGGGTTTGGCATTCCTCGGCCAAACTGAACCAGCCACGCCCCCGGCGAGCCCTTTCCCGACTCCCTCGTCCAACACCGCTGCCATTGCCTCGGCCACCCCTGCGATCCGGAAAGGGCTTCGGTGGAACGCCGCAACCGATCGCTACGCGGCATCGATCCCCGGATGGCCCATCCAACGGGTTTTGGCACGTTTGAGCGGTCAAACCGGCTGGCGGGTTTGGATCGAAGATGGGATCGAAACCCAAATTCGGGCCCAGTTCCGAAACTTGCCCGCCCGGGAGGCGTTGCCGCGGATCCTGGGTGGATTGAATTATTCACTCACCACCTCCAGCACCGGTCGCCGGGAACTCAAGGTGTTCGCCACGCAAGCCCGCTCCAGCACCCATGAAATCATGGCCGATGAGGGCGATGGGGTGATCGCCAACGAATTGATCGTCCGTTCCAAATCCGGTTCCCCCATCGATCTAAAGCTCTTGGCGGGTCTGAATGGAGCCAGCCTCGTCGGAACCAACGGAGTGGCCGGGGCCTATCAAATCCGCTTCGATTCGGAGAAACTGGCCGAGGAAGCCAAGCAGAAGCTGGCCAATGAGTCGGAAGACCTTGCGGTCGAAAACAATCAACGACTCGATGCCCCAGATGCGCCTGTCGCGGTCTCCGGAATAACCGCCCCGCCCTTGCGATTGACGGCCACGGTGCGACCCGATGGGAACCGGCGGGTGATCGCGCTCATCGACTCGGCGCCGCAACCGCTGCCTCCGGCTTTCCAGTCCTTCTTGCTCCCCACCGTGGATGTGGTTTCGGGGGCCTCGACCTCAAGCAGCCCATCGCACGGCACTTCCATGGCCGAGGCGATGGTTCGCGGCCTGAGCGCTGGATCGCCCGAAACCAGCACCAGCACCCGCATCCAGCCGTACAATGTTTACGGTGCCAGCGAGTCGGCCTCGACGTGGGACGTGGCCCGCGGGATCACACAAGCCGCCCAAGACGGTTCCACCATCATCAACCTGTCGCTCGGTAGCGCCCAAGACAGCCCCTACCTCCGGGACGTCATCCAGCAAGTCACCGGTCAGGGGGCGTTGGTCATCGCCGCGGCAGGCAACAATGGCACCGCCGATGCCTTCTACCCGGCCGCCTATGATGCGACGCTGGCAGTGACCGCCACGGGACGCTCCGGGCAACTAACGCCCTACGCCAACCGGGGCGGCTTCGTCGATCTGGGGGTGCCCGGTTCGACCGTGGTTCAGATGGATGGGCAGTCGTGGGTGGTTCAGGGCACGTCGGTCTCGGCAGCCTACGCCTCAGGCATGGCTGGAGCCTTGGCTCAAAACCCACAGACATCGCTGGCTCCCGTTCGTTCCAAGCTCATCGAAACCTTCCCGATCCAACGGGCCAAGGGCCCCTAAAACGGAGTCCTTGCCCCTCCGGGTGCGGTCACTCGCAGTTGGTTTTAGCCTCCAGAGGCCGCCCGAGGACCACCTGGATAGGGGCTGATCTTCGAGCGGTCCAGCTCTGCGGCGGTCCATGTCTGCAGACGTGGCGCTTTCGGAGAAATCGCCCTACCTCGGAGGTGCTTGGGTGAGGTGGGGTCTCAGCAACAATCCGGAATCTATGGGAAGTTGCCGGTTTGAAATCCGCGGTTTTGCCAGATTCTCGGATCTGTTTTGTTTCAGGATGAGCGCAAGCGTTTCTTCCTTCTTCCAAATGAGGCCGAGTGCGTTCGGGGCCCACTAGATTTGATAAGAATTTCCTCGGGCAACCGACAAGCTGAGGCCAGATCGATGATACATTGAGTTTCTGGGATCAGCGGTTTTCAAACTGGCAGGTTTTATCGGTTTTCACACCGTCACTGACAATCCCCCTCTGATCAGATAAGTGGGGGTATAAACCTAGCCCTCGGGGTCTAAAGCCCCGCTTGGCGGGCCACGAGGTTTGACACCTCCTCCCTACCCGTCACAACCCGCACTTAGGGCAAAGGACGCACTCGATAAACCCGGCCTGAATCGACGATCGGATCGAAGAGTACGGTCCCTCCGGCCTGACTCATCATTTCAGCCTGGGTTGCGAAAGGACCCGGCAACGCAGCCGCCGACTCAATCGCATAGCGACGACCGATCAGCCCGTTGAAGGAAAGCCTCAGGGAGTCCGAGACGAGAGTGGGTTGGTCCCACACCACCGGACCGGCCACAGACAGCGTCGCGCCGTCGCTGTCCACGAATCCACCCGGGTTGGTGACCCGCACCCGGTACACCCCGGCCACAACCGCGGTGGCGTTGGTCAGACTCAGTCCCGAGGCCGGAAGACCGACCGCCACGCCGTCCCGCGTCCAGGCATAGGTCAAATTGGTGCCTGTCGCAGAGACACTGAGAGAAAACGCCTCCCCCGCATGCAGCGCCCGACCCACCGGCTGGGCCGTGATCACCGGCTTGGCAACCGCGGCCTGCACAGTGACCGTCGCCCAGTCGCTGAAGACGGTCGCAATATCATTCACCAATCTCAGTCGGTAGCGTCCCGCGTCTGCCGCCTGGGGGCTGGCAATGATCAGGGTCGCATTGGTGGCGTTCTTGACCTCGAGATCCTCCTTGAACCACCTGAAGGCCAACGGTTGGTCTCCCGTGAAGGAGGCCGTGAGATTCAACGTTTGCCCTGGGGTCACCGTCACGCTGATGGGTTGGGCTGTGAACACGGGCGGGTTGGCGCTCACCACCGTCAACGGCACATTGAGTTCAGCCGCATTGCCACTGAAGTTGGAGTTCTGCCATCCGCGCAGGCGCATGATGAAATTGCCGCTGACGATGGGAGTGCCTGTCAGCGTTCCTCGGGTGGACAGGGCCAAGCCCTGAGGCAGCGGAGATTCGCTCGGGACGGAGTACGACTTGGCCGTGCCATAAGAAGGACTGGTGATCGAAAACGTCACGGACATCCGGACGCCATTGGTCACCCGGGCCGACGCGGGCGTCGCGCCGGTGGCCCCCGATAGCCCATGCATGCTGCCTGCCACGGCCGCCGCACCAAAGACCCATCGGAGGATGAACAGCGTGGGAGCCGCCATCACCCCGGGCGCAGACTGCGCCACACGCAGCAGCGGGGCTAATTGAAGGAAAGCGGCCAACACATGGGGATGAATTAAAATCCGTTTCATAGAGACCAAGCCAAGAATATGAGCACTTCCGAACCGCGCAAACGCTGGCTAGGAATTAGTTGCAACCGCAACCGCCCCCGCCCACTCCGCGTCCGCCGGCCGCTGCCTCACGGCTGAACCACATATGTTCGGCCAGCAACAACCCGGCCGGATCCCGATCTCCGCGCATCGTCGCATCCGACAATGTGCGACGCTGCCACGGCTCGACCGTGGTGCAACCCGTGCCCAAGGCGATAATGACCGCAACGGCCGCCAACACCATCCCACCCGGACGGGAGGAACAGGCTGGTTGAAGGGGGAGTAAAAATTTTAAGTTCATGTCGATTCTATAAATAAAGTTCAGGCTTTAACCGTTTTTAGAAGGCGCTCGATGATTTCAACGTACTTCTTGCGGGTGGCTTCCCCTTCGTACTTGGGATGCACCGAATCAAGACGCCCCTCCGGTCCGAAGAAGTAGGAGGTCGGCATCCCGGGAGGGCGAACCTTGGAGGCCAGCTTTTCCTGGGCATCGCGCACGGTGGCAAAACTCACCGGGTTCTTCTTGAGGAAGCGATCCATGTCTGGTTGCCGCTCGTCCATGGAAACGCCGATGAGCACATAACCCTTCGATCCATAGGTCTTGTGGAGGTTTTCCAATACGGGGAAGGACTGACGACAGGGCACACACCATGAGGCCCAGAAATCGAGGTGAACCACCTTGCCGGAAAGGTCTGGCACGGTGCCTTCGAGCTGCAAGCTCTTGAGGTCCGGAAGGGTGTCACCGGGCTGAAGCCCTGCCGCCCAGCTCAGCGGAATCGTGGCCATCAGCGCCATCCCGGCGGCCGAGGTTCGCAGGAATTGGCGGCGTGGCAGGGAGATTTCAAGAGGCGACATGTTCATAAAATCGGCGACTGCTGAGTTTAGATTGAGGTCCATGAAGGAGGCCCTCGGCCCCCGGTTGAGATTCGATGAGACGGAGACCTTCGTCGGCCCCCAGCACGAGGGCCGCGGTGCTGAGCATGCCCGCCAGGGTGCAACTTGGGGCCAGCACGTGCACGGCCCGGCACCCGTTTTGGACTGGACGCCCCGTGCGCGGGTCGAGGATGTGTCCCCAGCGCTTGCCTGCTGCAGTAAAGCCGCGGTGATAATCGCCCGAGGTGGCCACGGCGGCTTCGCGGACAGCCAGCCCGCACCAAGCCCGGCCCGCTTGGTTGGGGTCTTCGAGCCCCAGGTGCCAACCTGGACGTCCATCGGCAGGCAAGCCCGTCACCCGGATGTCGGCCCCGAAGTCTATCAAGGCCCCGGTCAGTCCGCACTGACGCGCCAAAAGGGCTACCTGATCCACCGCGTACTCCTTGCCCATGCCACCCAGATCCAAGCACATCCCTGGGTTACTCAATCTCACCGAACCCGGCTTGCGCTCCACCTTTCGCCAACCGACACACTGGCGAGCGGCTTCGATCTGTGGGTCGGTGGGAATTTGTGCCCGACGCCAGTCCCACAATTGAATGAGAGGCAACGCGGTGGGATCAAACACACCGCGGGTCAAAAAATGCATCTCGTGGCACAGCGCCAAAATCCGGTCGATCTCCGGATCGGAAGCCACCGCGGCACCGCCGGCCGATGCATTGAGAACAGAGATCCAACTATCGGGCAGGAATCGGGAATACTTGGCCTCGAAGGCCGCCAACCATCCCAAAGCCTCGTCATCGAAACGGCGGATCGCCTCCGGCGAACCCACCGTAACCCACCGACACGTGGTGCCGAGAGCCATGAAGCGCAATTCCCGACCGCCATCAGTTGGCGACTCCTGACACGACTCTCGGATTCGGCGAAGGACCGGTGCGGCATTCCCCCGGACCACAGTCGCAGGCGCCGGTTCGCTGGATTGGACAGGGGCGCTCACCATTGGAAACCAATACCCATCGTGAAGACATTTGCCTGGGGGTAAGCCGACGACAAGGTCACGCCATCGAGGCCTTGCATGAGGTAGCGCTTGTAGGCCAGGTCCACAGAAACATGCTCATGCACTTGCCAATGAATGCCGACTCCCAGCGTCCACGTCTCGAGGTGGCTCAGGCGGTAATCCGCCGAATAATACTGGGGCCACGCGGGCACTGACAAAACACGCCCATCCCCGGGGAACCCAGGCTCCCCATCAAAAATCAGACTTCCATCGGACTGCAGGGCCGCGTTCACGCCGTTGGGATCCACCAACGTCCCGTTGAACACAGGCGCGTAGAAGTCGGCCGCCGACTGGACGTGGTAGCGCAGCATTGGGGAGATCACGAGTTTCTCGCCGACCTTCTGGTTCCACTGGACTGCCGCGGTGTTGGCCCAAATGCCCCAATCGTCGTGGTGGAGGCGGTAGTTGGCGTCGACACTGCCATTGAGCGCGCTCACAAAGTGGGTAATTCCGAGATAACCCACCTGCTTGATGCGTTGGTTGGGGCGATTCTCACCCACCGATGCCGAGGGATCCGAATTGTAGCCCTCGACCGGAAAGTCGTACCGGAAGTGAACCCCCTTGTACGGGTCCGTCAGATAGCCATCGGCCACGCCCACGGTCAAATTGGCCGTCAGGTACGTGTTGGGTCCCAGCAACTGGGTCACCCCCAAGAGACCATCCCAAGTATCCTTGTCTTTCCACAGCGTCTTGTTGGCCAACCAGAAGCCGGTCACTTGGTCGAAATTGCGCGCCAAACCCAAGTTCAAGATCGTGTTCTTTTGGTTGAACTCGATGCTCTGATTCCAAGACAGCCCTACCGAGCGGTAGTCACTTTCTTCGCTGTATGCAATCTGGGGCCGCGAGATGAAGCGACCGGCGGTTAGGTCGAGTTCGACCGATCCGGCACGACGGATGTCCTGAAAATTCTGGACCGGCAGGCGATCGGTTCCTGGCGCGGCGGCCGCCCCGGTCGGGGTCGCTCCCGAGATGCCATCGTAAACGAAGTTTGCTTTCACCACCGCCTTGGCGTTCAGGGCCTGTTCGGCATAAACGGCGTGGGTCCGGATGTGGATCCGGTCGTTGTCCTCGATATAATCCTCGTAGCGGTAATCCACCCGGTTCTCAGCCCGGGCTCGGACCAAGGAAACGCAGTGGAGCAACAAGGCAGTCAGGACGGGGCTGATTCGGGCCATCAGGCACCGGGACCACGGAGGCATGGGTTGGATCAGAAGGTTCAAAAGCGGGTCAGGCAATGTTTTAGGCGCCTCAACCCCCTCTAGGTTTCCCCGGTATCGCAGCCTTGCAACCCCTCCACGCGTCGTCCGTGGCTGAACCCGGTTCCTCCGGAAATCGGATTTTGCGGCGCGGACGGCGGCAACTCCGGGTTAGGCATCGGGGTCGCTAATCGGGCCAATACTCGAGCGGCGGCGGCAAAACCGAAGGTGCCGGTCACCTGAGTGGCTGAGCCAAAGCCCGATTCACAGTTGAGGCGCAGGGGCATTTCGTTGTCCGAGGCGCGGGTCGCACAAACTTGGCCGTCACGGTCCGGAAAGACCGGAGCCTCGGCCGAGTGAACACAGTCGATGCGCAGCTTTTTAGCAGTTCTCGAAAACCCGTGCTTCTGGCGGAGGCGCTTGCGCACTTCACTCAACAACCGGTCGTGCGTCACGGTGGCCAAATCGGCGACTCGAACCGCGGTCGGATCACGGCGTCCGCCGGCCCCGCCGCACACCACCAACGGAATCCCGGCACCGTGACACAAGGCGATCAACCGCACCTTGTTGGACATGGCGTCGATGGCATCCACCACGAAGTCTGGGCGGTCTTCGGAGACCGAACCGGTCTCCAACCCCAGAAGGCGCGACGCCGTGTCGACCGTGAAAAACTCCACCCGAACTTCTACCCGTGCCTCCGGGGAAATCGCCCGAACTCGTTCCGCCATGACCTCCACCTTGGACCGTCCCACCGTAGAATCCAGCGCATGCAACTGCCGGTTGATGTTGCTGACGCACACGTCGTCGAGATCGACCAAGGTCAACCGACCTATGCCCGAACGGGCGAGCGCTTCCACCACCCAGGAGCCCACGCCGCCAAGGCCGATCACTAGAACGTGCGCGGCGCGAAACCGACTCAGTGCGGCCGCCCCGTAAAGCCGTGCAATCCCTCCAAAGCGGAAATCAAAGTCACTCATGATCGAAATGCCCCACTGGCAAAACATTCAGGTCAAGGCACCCCATCCGTCGATCCGGATCCCTCGGACCCCAGGGCTCTGCGCCCGAGCAAAGTACTCCAAGTTTCGGAGACTTTCATGAACCCGTTGGAGAGTGGGCCTTGCCGTGCGCACGAAGCAAATCAGGGAACTCCAGTGAGTTCCTTGATCGAAGCCGGATGCCCTAGGCCACCCAAAAGCCATACCGCACAGAATCTGCGGAAAATCAGAGTTCCTTCCAGTTGCGGTGACGGTAGTTGTTCCAAACCCAACGGAAGTCGGGGTTGTTGGGACCGCCGCCGCTCCAGTTGAAGCTAGAAATACCGACGGCGGAATCCTTAGCGGCCTTGATGGTCTTGGCCTCGATCCAACGGTGACCCTCATAGTGGCCATCTTGGAAGGAGAAGGTGCTGAAGTTCCCGTGGAACACGGCAAACGGATCGATCCATCCCTTGGAATCTGTGCTCAGCACCCAGGTGCCGAGGTTGGAATTGCGCGGATCGGATTCTTCAATAAACACAAAGGACTGGGACGGGGAACTCACCTCGGAGGCCTTGAGGTACGGAGGCTGAGAGGTTTCCCATCCGAGAATGCCGTTCATACCATTGGCCTTGGAATAACTGTCGTAGGCCCATCCGGCGCCCGGACGCCGCTTGGAACGCAGATCTCCCGGGCAGTGATACGCTCCAAAAGCCGAGCAGTACTCCCACATTGGGGAATTGGTCATGCCCTTCTGAACCCGCCTGAGCGCTTCTTCGAGGGTAATGCCATTGGCGATGTCTGGCACCGGTCCCTGCCAATAGCCGCCACCGGTGAGTGCCACCACAGCTCCCCCCTTGTTCCTCCAACTATCGGTCGGAGCCAAGGAGTCGTTATTGTCCATCGAGTACATTTGCCACGCCAGAATCAGCTGTTTCTGGTTGCTCGCGCAGGCGGCACCCGTGGCTTTCGCTTTCGCCTTGGCCAAGGCCGGCAAGAGCATGCCGGCCAGAATCGCAATGATGGCGATGACGACGAGCAACTCGATCAAAGTGAAACCGGAATCACTCGGACGACGGCCCGACGCACTCAAAGAACACGAATTAATTTTCATGAACACGGATAAAAGTTCGGGGGAAATAATAGCCCCATTTTGAATCGGACTCCAAGCTCATACGGCGCTCCTACAGAATGTTCAAATTCCGTCGGGAGGCCGACACAACCGCACCTCGCCTGAGCCTCCAAGACTTCGCCCTCCGGTTCTTGGATGCGAATGAGGCTGAGGCGGATGGGGCGTTTTCTCGATGGAATGGGGAGGGCAAGGTTTACCAAAATCGTGTCAGTGACCCTCGCCCAATTTTTAGGGAGCCACCGGTTCATGGCCAATTTCCGTGAGAGCCCGCACAAGCTCCCAGAAAGACATTGCGTTCAACCTCCGGGTTTTGGGTCACTGGCGGGGTGACTATGGTCGAACGCATCATGACCCTGATTGTTGGGCTGCTACTGGGTCTGGCGATCGGCTGGATCCTCAGAAGTCTGCGTCGAGAACCCTCGATGGCGGCCGGCTCAGCCTTGGAGGGAGAACTGCGCCAGCAGGCCCTCCGGCGAGAGAGCGAGGCCAACGAGTGGCAGACCCGATCCGCCAACGCCCAAGCGGCCGCCGCCGCTGCGGAAGCCTCTCGGGACGGCGCGCGCCGAGAGGCGTCCCAAGCCATCGAGGCACATCGTGAAAAAGACACCGAGGCAAACTCACTTCGCCTTGAATTGGCCCAGACCCAAAGTCGCCTGGCCACGGCCACCGCAGAGAGCACTGCAGCCCGAGCCAGCATCCTCGAGCAGCAGCGGGTCCATGAAGAATCTGAGCGCAGCCTCAAGGAAACCCATGCGCAATGGGTGGCGGAATTGCGAACTTCGCAGGAGAAGTCCCTGACGGATCTCAAACAAAGCTTCGCCGGCCTGAGCGCGGAGGCTCTCAAGCAGAACGGACCGGAATTCCTGCGTCTGGCCAATGAGACGTTCACCCGCTTCCAGGAATCGGCCAAGGGAGACTTGTCCTTGCGCGAACAGCGCATCGAATCGCTGGTCAAACCCCTCGAGGATCAGCTCAAGGCCTACCAAGCTCGGCTCCAGCAAAGCGATTCCCTCCAATCGACCGCCCTCGGAGAAGTCCGACGGCAAGTTGAACAGCTTTCGACCCACAGCCAGACCCTTTCCAGCGAAACCCACCGTCTCCGCGCGGTGCTCTCCTCTAATCAGGCCCGGGGACGGTGGGGTGAAGAGACCTTGCGCCGCGTCGTGGAGGCCTCCGGCATGAGTGCCCACTGCGATTTCGTGGAACAAGTGCGCGAGGGGGATTCCAAACCCGACCTCATTGTCCGACTTCCGGGCGAGCGGGTGATCATTGTGGATTCCAAGGTCCCGGATCTGGAGTTTCTCGCGGCCGTCGATTCGGAGGAGGAAGGACGGCGCAGCGCCGCACTGGCCGAGCACGCCGCCAAGATGAAATCCACCATCAAGGCGTTGGCCGACCGAGATTATCCGGCTCAATTCAACAACGCGCTGGACCATGTGGTGCTCTTCGTTCCGGCGGAATCCCTCTTCAGCGCCGCACTCGAGGGCGATCGGGATCTCATTGTCTGGGCCGCCGAACGACACATCCTCTTGGCCACACCCGCTTCGCTCATCGCCCTACTGCGGAGCGTTGCGGTGAGCTGGCAGGCGCATGAACAGTCTCACAACGCCCAGCAAATCGCCGAGGCCGCGCAAACGCTCTACGAACGGGTCAACCGCTTCGTGGAGCATTTCGAGCGCATTCGGGACGGGTTGAGCAAGACCACCAAGGCCTATGATGACGCCGTGGGTAGCTACGAACGGATGGTCAGACCGAGTGGCGAACGCTTGGCCCGACTAGGCGGAGGCGTGGACAGCCGGACGCTCCCGGAGATCCGAACCCTCGACACCTCGCTGAGGCAGGCCCCAGAGAATCGTCTCCCCCTCGCACCGTCCAAGGAATTGGGCCCGATTGTGTGAGTGCTTGGGGTTGTCGCGACTCAGACCGTCGGCAACCTCGGCTGCAAAGACAACAGTCCAAGGACAGCCTCTGTCTTTAGCAACCAGACCCGACGCGGCGGCAAGGGCTCTTGATCGGTCAATCCCAATAGAGCAACAACCACCAAAGTGCAGGCTCCGACAATCCAGGTCCGCCGCCCGGTCCGGAATCGAGCGATGGCCTGGATGCGATGGACTAGCGATCGCGGGGCTGCCGAAGAAGGCCCCTGCCACGCTACGGCGACTCGATCTGCTTCCAAGCCCGACGCTTTCTCTAGGCACTTCAGAAGTACCTGTCCGTACAACACGTTGCTGACACGGTCCGCTGACAGTGCGTGAACATCACACGCTTCTTCGCGATCTTCACGCCATCGCTGCAGAATCCAGCCCACCACCGGGTTGAACCAATGCACGGTTCGCACCGTTTCTAGGAGCACGTTCAGCCGAAGGTCGTGCCGCCGAAGATGGGCTATCTCATGGAGAAATATTAGACGAATCTCCTTCTGGGAAAACTGCTCTGCCAAGTTGGGAGGCACCAGCAGACAAGGTTGGATTAATCCCGCCAGACACGGACCCCCCACTTCCTGGGATTGCCGAATGGGAACCCGGCGCAAGGATATCGGCTCTTCCCGGGTGGCATCATTCCAAAGGTCCACCAAACTCGATGGCGCGGACTGCGAGCGAGCAATCCTCTGTTGAAGCCGCCTCCAATCCGCTATCATCCAAGCAACTCGGATGACCACGCCTGCGGCCCATGCCGACAGGCACCAACGCCATCCATCCATGGGAAAAGACCCAGCAGTGATCGGTGGCAACAGCGGAGCGGTGACATTGAAGAGGCTAACCGGAGAAGGGATTTCCCAAGGCCACACCAATCGCGCCAACACCAGACCACTCAGGATCAACCGCCAATCGGGTGAAAGGTGCCGCCGAAGCAACCGCCGCACTCCAAGCACGAGAATTCCCAGCACTGCCGCATTGGCGGAACCGCTTATCAGATCCCACCCCAGATTGCGAATAACCTCCTGGCTCATGTCAGAATGTCTCTGACTGGCCTAGCAGGTTGCTTGCCTAACTCTGCCTACTTGGAGGTTTCGGATTCCAGAATCCGACGCAACTCGCTCATCTGAGCCTTGGAGAGCTTTCGACTCTCAACATAGTGAGCCATCATGCCAGTGAGAGATCCGCCAAAGACGCGGTCCAGAAAGGATCGTGTCGCCGCCGAGACGCACTCTGCTTCGGAGACCTTTGCGCTGTAGTGATAAATCCGACCGATGGCTTCGTAGCTCAAGGCGTCCTTGCGAACGAGTCGATTGAGCAAGGTCTTGGCGGTAACCGCCATCCAGGTGGGATCCTCTCTTTGGAGTTGAACAATAACATCCGCGGAGGTCACCGGATGTCGTTTCCAGACAATCCTCATGATCTCCCATTCCGTCTCTGAGATACGGGGTAATGGCATAATGTCTCCATCAAACGGTAACGAGGGGCTTAAGAGCTCTTCGCTACTGCCGTGCCCAACTTATGTCAATTGGGGTTTCCGATATTTTATCCAGAGAACCAGCGGCGGCCAGCCAGTCTTAGAACCGAAGCCCAGAGGACCGGAAAAGAAAACCTCCAGACCGATTCAAACCGTCATGATTTCCTTCTCCTTGATCGCCAAATGCTGATCCACCTTGGCGATGAAGGAATCGGTTAGTTTCTGAACATCGGCCTCAGCGGTCTTGATCGCATCCTCCGAGACCCCGCCGTCATTCTTGGTCTTCTTCAACGCCTCGATCGCCTGACGGCGTTCATTCCGGACGGCGACGCGCCCTTCCTCGGCGATGCGCTTGCAAATCTTTACGAACTCCTGGCGGCGCTCGGAGCTTAAATCCGGCAGCACGATGCGAATGAAGCGCCCCTGGGATGCAGGATTGAGCCCCAGACCCGAGGCTTGGATTCCCTTTTCGACGGCCTTCATGGTGGACTGGTCAAAAGGTTGCACCATGAGCATTCGGGCCTCGGGTGCTGTGATGGTGGCCAACTCCTTCAGTCGCATGTTGGAGCCATAGGCTTCCACCATCACGTTCTCAATGAGAGAGGGGGTCGCCTTGCCGGTGCGAACCCCAGAAAACTGGTTCAGGACGTGATCCTCGGACTTAAGCATCCTCTCTTCGGTGTCAAAGATCACTTCATCGATGGTCATAGTGATTATTTGTGGGTTTTGGTCGTTGTTAAAAATTGAGGCAGTGTGCTCTTCAGGTCACCACTTGGGTGCCCACCTTCTTGCCGAGCACCACATTGCGCAGATTGTGGGGCTTGAAGAAATCAAACACGATGATGGGCATCTTATTGTCCATGCAAAGAGCGAAGGCAGCGGCGTCCATAACCTTCAACTGTTTCTCTAGGGCCGTGGTGTAGCTGACCTGATCGTAGCGTTTTGCGTCGGCGTGCTTCTTGGGGTCTTTATCGTAGATGCCATCGACCTTGGTCGCCTTCAACACCACTTCGGCTCCGATCTCATTGGCTCGCAACGCAGCAGCCGTGTCGGTCGAAAAGTAAGGATTGCCGGTCCCTGCCGCGAAGATGACCACGCGACCCTTCTCCAAATGGCGCACGGCCCGGCGCCGGATGAAGGGCTCGGCAATTTGGGTCATATTGATGGCGCTTTGGACGCGGGTCGCAACGCCCTGCTTCTCGAGCGCGTCTTGAAGAGCCAAGGCGTTGATGACCGTAGCCAGCATGCCCATGTAGTCACCCGTGGCCCGCTCAATACCCTTCTCGCTGCCCTGAAGACCTCTGAAAATGTTACCTCCGCCGACCACGATCACGACTTCGACTCCCAGTTGCTGAACCTCGGCGACCTGACAAGCCATGTCGTGCACCGCCTCCGGGTTGATGCCCTGCCCCTCGACGCCTCCGAGTGCCTCACCGCTAAGTTTTAGGAGGATTCGGCGGTAACGCGGTTTGGATGCTACAGCAGGTTTCTTCATCGGCGCAGTGTTCATATCAGTCCGACGATCTAGTCGTCAACGAGGTGGCACCCCGTTCGGCTGTAATCTCCAGGTTAATTCTCCGATGAAACCCGCTCGAACCGCCGCCCTGGGGACTGACGAACCAGTCGTTTGAGTTCGAGACTAAACAGAGCGACCTGGACCGCACTGGGAGGCAACCCGGACCCGCGGATAATCGGATCCACCTCCAAAGTTTCCCGGCCGAGGGCATCCCACACGGCCTGCTCCGCCGCGTTCAGAGTGATGGACGGAAACTCCGGCTGCCCAGCTGAGACCTCAGGGCGATTGGATCCCGGGAATCGGTATTCAAACTCACTGAGAACATCCTCGATACCCTCGCACAGCTTGGCCCCTTTCTTGATTAAATCGTGACACCCCTTACTGCGCGGGCTGTCGATCCGGCCTGGTACCGCAAAGACCTGACGACCGTAGTCGTTGGCCAAATTAGCGGTAATCAGAGCTCCGCTGGACAAACTGGCCTCGATCACCACCGTCCCCAGGCTCATGCCAGCAACGATCCGGTTTCGGGCGGGAAAGGTGCCGCGGTCGGCGGAACGTCCGAAGGGAAACTGGGTCACCAAGGCTCCGCGCTCGGCGATGCGTTCGAATAAGTCGCTGTTTTCGGAAGGGTACACCCGATCAATTCCGGTACCCAACACGGCAATGGTTCGACCCTGGGCACTCAAGGCCCCTTGATGGGCCGCTGTGTCGGCCCCTCGCGCTCCTCCGCTGATGACGCTGACCCCGGTGTAGGCGAGTTGATAGCTCAGCTTCCGAGCCACCTCCATGCCGTAGGAGGTCGTCAAACGAGAGCCCACGATGGCAACCCCTTGCATGTCTTCCGGGGTCAACTTCCCCTTCACATAGAGCACCGGAGGTGGATCGTAGATTTGCTTGAGGAGCGCCGGATACTCAGGTTCGGTAAACCCCAGCACCGTCACCCCGGACTCCTGGATCCGGCGCAGTTCGCCTGCCAAATCCACTTCGGACTCCCAACGGGCGATGCTGGAGGCCATTGGACCACTGATGCCGTGCACCCGTTCCAACTCGCCCTGCGAGGCCCTGAGCACTGCCGTGGGATCGCCTCCAAAATGATCCAGCAAATGGCGGGTGCGAATCGGGCCGACACCCGAGATAAGGTTCAGGGCCACAAGGGCTTCAATGGTTTCCATGGGAAGACACTTCAAGTTTCTCCCAACTAATTCGCTGCACGGCTCCGCTTTCTTTCAGACTTGGTGCCCTTTGCGCTTTCGCATGGGGCCGATCGCTTGTTCCATTCGGAACCGACGATGCTTCACCGAATCACCGTTTCTGAACTTGCCCACCGCATCCACCAAGGAGAGGTGTCCTCCCGCGAAGCCACTCAGGCCTGCCTCGACCAAATCGGTCGGGTCGATGGCCAGGTTAAGGCCTACCTGAACTACGATGCGGCCGACGCTCTGGCACAGGCCGATGCCGCCGACCAACTGCGTGCGTCAGGTTCGGCGACCCCTTCCGAGCATCCGCTGCTGGGGGTGCCGATCAGCCTTAAAGATGTCATCGCCCAGAGAGGGCAGCCCATGACCTGCGGTTCGCGAATCTTGGGAAACTTCGTCTCCCCCTACGATGCCACGGTGGTGAAACGCCTGAAGCAGGCAGGTGCGGTGGTCTTCGGGCGACTCAACTTGGATGAGTTCGCCATGGGCAGTTCCACGGAAAACTCGGCGTTTTTCACCACGCTCAACCCCTGGGACACCACCCGAATTCCGGGAGGCTCCTCCGGGGGTTGCGCCGCCAGTGTCGCGGCCCACGAGTGCTTCGCCAGTGTCGGATCGGACACCGGGGGATCTATCCGACAACCCGCAGCCCTCTGCGGCGTGGTCGGTATAAAACCCACCTACGGTCGCGTTTCCCGCTACGGCCTAACGGCCTTCGCGAGCTCACTCGACCAAATCGGACCATTCACCAAAACTGTCACGGATGCGGCTCTGATGACTCAGGTGCTCAGTGGTCATGACCCCATGGATTCCACCTCCATGCAGGAACCGGTTCCCGATTACCGCGCGGCCTTCTCTGCCTCATTGAAGGGGCTTCGAATCGGCCTGCCCAAAGAATACATGATCGGCGGCATGCACCCCGAGGTAGAGGCATCGGTGCGCGCGGCTGTCCGCCAATTGGAGTCGCTCGGGGCCGAGATCGTCGAAGTCTCCCTGCCTCACACGGAATACGCGGCTGCGACCTACTACATCATCGCTCCGGCCGAGGCCTCAGCCAACTTGGCCCGCTTCGATGGCGTCCGCTACGGAGCCCGGGTGGATGGCTCCACACCCATGGAGCTCAACAGCCGCACTCGCGGTCAGGGCTTCGGACCCGAGGTGAAGCGCCGCATCATGCTCGGCACCTACGTGCTCAGCAGTGGCTACTACGACGCCTATTACATCCGGGCCCAGAAGGTTCGCACTCTGATCCGCAACGACTTCCTGGACGTGTTCCAGAAGGTCGATGCCCTGGTCACTCCGACCACGCCCGCCCCGGCCTTCAAGGTGGGAGAAAAATCCAACGACCCGTTGCAAATGTACCTGTGCGACGTGTTCACGATCTCCTGCAACTTGGCAGGCATTTGCGGATTGAGCCTGCCCTGCGGATTCGCCTCGGATCCAAAACTGCCCATCGGACTGCAATTGCTGGGCAAGCCCTTCGGCGAATCTACCTTGTTCCGCATCGCTCACGCCTACGAGCAAAGCACTCCCTGGCATCGAGAGTTATCCCCGTTGGCCTGAAGTCTTCGGCACAACGCGCCCGGCCCACCTCCATTCCTGACAGCCTCTCAAGCAGGCTGCTGCGTGAGGGTCCGTCGCAGGTGGCGACCCGTGTGCGAAATGGGGTCCGCGGCAATTTGTTCTGGCGTTCCCTCGGCCACGACTTGCCCGCCGCCTGCGCCCCCCTCGAGCCCCATATCCACAATCCAGTCGGCTTCGGCGATGAGATCGAGGTTGTGCTCAATAACGATGACCGAGTGCCCCGCATCCACCAAGCGCTGCAGCACGGCAACCAAGCGTCGGACGTCCTGGATGTGCAGTCCGAGAGTGGGTTCTTCGAGCACAAAGAGGTCTCGGGGCAGCGGCCGGCCGGGAGCCTTTCGTAGAATCAAATCAGCGTTTTCCCGCTCAATCGCGGCAGATTTAAGCCCACCCAGAAGGTGGGTCACTAGCTTGATTCGCTGGGCCTCACCCCCGCTCAAGGTCGGGCTAATTTGGCCCAATTGAAGGTATTCGAGCCCCGTATCCCTCAAGGCTTCTAGAGGGCGGCGCAACCGCGTTTGGTGGGTAAAAAACTCAATCGCTTCAGCCACGGAGAGCTGGAGCACCTCCGCGATGGACTTGCCCTGATAGCGAATCTCCAGCGTCCCTGCGTTGAAGCGTTTGCCACCGCAGGCCTCGCAGCCCACCGAAGCGGTTGGGAGAAAATTCATCTCCATCTTCACCACCCCTGCCCCTTCGCAGTGCGGACACCGTCCTTGAGAGGAATTGAAGCTAAAGCGTCCCGGTCCATAGCCGCGCATGCGGGCCTCGGGCACCAGGGCAAACAAGGCTCGGATGTCGTCAAAGAAACCCACCTAGGTGGCAGGTGTGGAGCGCGGAGTGCGTCCGATGGGGGTCTGATCCACCTCGTGGACGGCGCGCAAGTTCCCCAAGCCACGGACTCCCCCCGCCAATCCTCGCACCTTCTTTTCGTCCTCACCGGCCAGTACCGCTCGAACCCCAGGCACCAGACACTCTTTGACCAAGGTGCTCTTGCCCGACCCGCTGACCCCCGTCACCACCACCAAGCGTCCCAAGGGGAAGGATACAGTCACATCCTTGAGGTTGTTCAACCGCGCGCGATGCACGGTCAACCACTCGACAGAGATCACCGATTCAGCCGCCTTCGCAGATTTTCCCCGCGGCTTGCGCACTCCAGTGACTTCGACGGGGCGTCGCTCGCCACGGGCCGGTCGCGGCAGCGGTTCTCGAAGGCAGCGACCGGTCACCGACTCTGGGTGGCGGAGCAGATCTTGCAGAGTGCCCTCGGCGACGACCTCTCCCCCGCGCACACCCGCACCAGGACCCAAATCCAGAATCCAATCGGCACGACGCATGGTGTCTTCATCGTGCTCCACCACCACGAGGGAATTGCCCCGCGCGCGCAGCTTTTCCAGGGCGTCCAGCAAGTGTTGGTTATCTCGGGCATGCAGCCCGATGGTGGGCTCATCGAGCACATACAGGACGCCGCTCAGATTCGACCCCAACTGGGCTGCCAGCCGGATCCGTTGACCTTCGCCACCGCTCAAGGTGATCACACTGCGGCTGAGTTGCAGATACCCTAGACCCACCTCTCCCATGAACTTCAGGCGCTCACGGATCTCCGGAAGAATGTCGCGAGAGATTTCCGCAGCCCGACCCTCTGGGCGCAGAGCGTCAAACCAGGCTCGAGCCACTTCGACGGACCACCGACCCATTTCCTCGATGGTGGGGCGTTCCGATGGGGCTTCACCCAGAGGCAGCCGGACGGCCCGCGCCACCGGATTCAAACGAGCTCCTTGGCACGAAGGGCAAGTCTCCCGGGATTCAGCCCAACTGAACCACGATTCCTCCACCGAGTCGGCATTGGCCCCACGCTCCACATCGGGCAAGTGGAACAACTCGCCGAAACCGCGGCATTGCAGGCACCATCCCTGGCTGGAGTTATAGCTGAAATTCTTGGGATCTAACGAAGGAAACGACCTCCGGCATTTGGGGCAACCGCGTTCCGTGGAATGCACGGTCAGGTGCCCTTTGCGATCTAAGGCATAGAGGGTTCTTTTGCCCGCTTCGAGGGCTTCCTCGATCCGCTGAACGCGCACCTCGGAGGAGTCGCTGGCCTGAAAAACACCCGTGACGACTTCAACATCGTGTTCCTTGAACCGATCGAGTCTGAAGTTCTCATCGGCAGGAACCAGCTGACCATCGGCGCGCAATTCGTGATAACCCCGCTGACGAGCCCACTCCGACACCTCGCTGTGGAACCCCTTGCGATTGCGAATCACTGGAGCCAGCAGCTTCAGTGGCCCGCGCCTGCGGACCGCCTCGTCCAAAGTGGCTAGCAACTCCTCGCGGGTTTGTGCCTCGACGGGCACAGCACAGTCGGGGCACTGCAAGACCCCCAATCGGGCGTAAAGCAGGCGGATGAAGTGGTACACCTCGGTCACGGTGGCCACCGTACTCTTGCCACCTCCCCGGGTGGTTCCCTGCTCGATACTGACCGACGGCGGTAACCCCGTGATGAGATCCACATCCGGCCGGGACATCGGATCTGCAAACTGGCGAGCGTAGGCACTCATCGAGTCCAGGAACCGACGTTGCCCTTCGGCGAACAAAATATCGAAGGCGAGGGTGCTCTTGCCGGAGCCACTAACCCCGGTCACCACCACGAACTTCCCGCGCGGGATATCCACGGAGATGTTGCGCAAATTGTGCTCGCGCGCCCCCTGGATGCGGATGACATCCGACGCCACGGGGGAGTTTTTCAGTTCCTTCGACACGGCCTGAGGATGGTCTTGCTTTGGTTCTCGAGCAAACGGTCCGGGACGCCTCTTTTCGATAACCCCTAGAAGGCCCCAAAAAAGCGCCTCCCTTTTAGCGAGCCAACAAGGCCACCAACTCCCGATCGGCCTCGGGAAATGCGTAAGTGGCCAGGTCTTTCGGACGAACCCAGGCCACGGCCGCACAGTCGATAGGCCGGGGCTCCCCTGAAATCAGCACCGCGGCATAGAAGCGAAGTCGGACCGATTTCTCCGGATAGTGATGAACCGTCTCATACCGCAGTTCGCCCACGGTCACGGTGATGGCCAATTCTTCCTGCAACTCGCGGACCAGACAGTCTTGCCACGTCTCGGCCGGCTCGCGCTTGCCGCCGGGCAATTCCCAGAGCCCGGCCAGATGGGAACCCTCCTTGCGCTGGGTGATGAGGATCAACCCATCGCGCTCCACCAGGCCTGCTGCCACGTCGATGACACCGGAGGGCATGACCAATTCAGCCGCCAATGCGGTAGTATTCTCGGTACCAGGCGACGAACCGCTCGATGCCGAGTTCGATCGGTGTGGCCGGCTTAAAATCCACAGCCTCGGTGAGGGCGTCGACGTCGGCATAGGTGGCAGGTACGTCGCCCGCCTGCATCGGCAACATCCGCTTCTCCACCGTCTTCCCGATGGTCTTTTCGAGACAACCGATGACGTGCATCAACTCGGCGGGTTGATTATTGCCGATGTTGTAAATGCGGTAAGGGGCCGAGCTCGTACCCGGATCCGGCACAGCCCCGTTCCAGTCGAGATTGACTGGAGCCACGCGGTCACAGGTGCGAATCACGCCTTGGACGATGTCGTCGATGTAGGTGAAATCGCGCCGCATCTTCCCGTGGTTAAACACATCGATCGGCTGTCCGGCCAAGATCGCCTTGGTGAACAGGAACATGGCCATGTCCGGGCGACCCCAGGGGCCGTACACCGTGAAAAACCGCAAGCCCGTTGTCGGAAGGCGGTACAAGTGGCTGTAGGTGTGCGCCATCA
>SYMJ01000053.1 GCA_005805505.1 Verrucomicrobiales bacterium
TCCTTCTGTGAAAAATCCCACTGGAGCGCAGATGCTCTTCGTCGTGCTTCCTGCTGTTGCCTTCTGTTTCATCTATTTTTCAATCCACACCCGGTCGTAGCGATACCACCAGAGCGGCTCGACGAGCGGCCCCTTGATCCAAGGCTGGCGCAGGACCACGAGATTCGGATGCCCGAGAAACACCCAAGGGGCGTCACGCACGATGAGTTCCTCGGCCTGCTGATAGAGCGCGTAACGTTTGGCCAGTTCCACCTCCGGCGCCGCTAGGTCCAAGAGTCGGTTGACCTCGGGATTGTTGTAGAACGCAAAGTTAAACGCCGAACTGTTCGTGATGGTCCGGCCATCGAAACAGGCCCCCAGCATGTCCACTGGATCTGGGAAACCAAAATAACCGTTCAACGCCATCGGCACGCGGTCGGGTATCCCCTGCGCTTGGATGATCTGGCTGAACAAGACGGCCTTGAGTTCCACTTTGATCCCGACTTGATCCAAGTCCCATTGGAACCCCTGGGCCTTATCGGACTATATTGGATCGTGCCATAATACGGTGTGCAGCGGCAGCGGTAGGCCCGATTGTAGGAGGATCTCGCGGGCTTTTTCGGGATTGTAGTCGTAGCAGCGCAGACGGGGGTTATAGCCCGACATGATGGGCGGCAGCATGCCCTCCGCGTGCGTGGACAGTCCCTGGGCCACGTGCATCCGGAGATCCCGGTTGATCGCATGGTTGATCGCCTGGCGCACCAGCCGGTTGTTAAGCGGTGGAATTGTGGTGTTGAGGATGATGCCGAGGGTCCCAAACAATGTTTCCCGTTCAATCAGGCCACGCCAGCGCGGATCATTCTTAAGGCGGAGAAAACTTGGGAACGGAGGGGACAGAGGTTGAGACACGTCCAATTCTCCCCGCTCGAACATCATCAGAAGCGTGGTCGAGTCACCGCCGATCAGGACATCCACCCCGTCTAGATGCTGCGGCTCAGGGCCTTGGTAATGAGGGTTGCGGGCCAACTGCAGCCGCGCGCCCCGCACCCACTTCTGAACGACATACGGACCGTTGCCCACCGGCCGGACAGAGAAAGCGGGTCCCAGTCGCTCCACCTCTTCCCGTGGTACCGCAGTTCCCGGAGAGGATGCCAGAAAGTAGAGAAACGCGGGATCACTGCGCTCCAATTCGATGACCAGCGTGTCGGCAGACGGGGCGCGTACGCCGTTTACGTGATTGGTTTTGCCGTTAATGAACGCTTGCGCGCCGCGGATGCCCTTCAAAAATCCCGACCAACTCGAGCCAGTGGCAGGGTTGAGACACCGCTCCAGCCCATAAACATAGTCGGCGGCGGTGACTTCGCGCCCGTTGGAAAACCTCACTCCGGGCCGCAGCCACAGGGTGAAAACGCGCTTGTCCGGCGAGACGTTCCAGGCCCGCGCTGCGCAGGGCACCAGATCGGTCCGGTTTGTGATGTCGAGCAGCGGCAGATACAGGAGCGGCCAAAACAACCCGTCGACCATAGTTTGCATGGTCGACGGATCGAGAGTCATCGGGTCGTCGGTGCGGGCGAGCCGGAGGATTTTCGGGCGTCGCGGCGTTTCGGCAGCGCACAAAGCGGCCGTGGTGAACAGAAGAAGAAGGAAGAGGGTTTTCACAGAAGCAAACGAAGGGAACGAAGACGGAGAGAAAGGTGTGAGGAGCGGACTAAGCCAACCCCAATGGGATTCGTTTAAGGGTGACGTAGCGCCGGATGCTTTCACCTTCGTTGTCTTCGTTTCCTTCTGTAGAAAACCCCTCATACCTTCCGTTTCGGATCGAGCACTTCCTGCAAACCCTGCCCGATGAGGTTGAACGCGAGCACCGTCATTACGATTGCGAGGCCGGGCACGATGACAAGATGCGGCGCGGTGATGAAGTAGGGCTGGCCGTCGGTGATCATCGCGCCCCAGGTCGGCGCGGGTGCCGGCACACCGATGCCTAGATAGCTGAGGCCGGCTTCGAGCATGATGGTGTTCGCCGTCAGCATGGCCGCCATCACGATGATGGTAGGCAGAATATTGGGCAGGACGTGGCCAAAGATCAGCCGCGCATCCGAAGCGCCCAGCGCCCGGGACGCCATGATGAACTCCCGTTCCTTGACGCTCAGCACCTGGGCTCGAATCACCCGCACCATGCCGGGCCAGCAGACGAAACCGATGATGAGGAACAGGCTGACCATCCCGCGCTCCAATTTCACATCGAGCCAGTGCCACGGCAGGGAGCTGGGATGCAGGTGCAGGGTGCGCCCGTCCATGACTCCGGCGAAGGCGATTGCCAGCAGGATGCCCGGCAGCGCCATGTTCATATCTGTGAAGCGCATCAACAGCAGGTCCATTTTCCCGCCGCGAAATCCGGCGACCACTCCGACCACCACCCCGATCAGCATCGCCGTGAGCATTCCCGCCACCCCGACGGTGAGCGACACCCGCGTCCCGTGAACCGCGCGGCTGAACACATCGCGCCCGAGGTTGTCCGTGCCGACGAGGAACTGCCCGCTGGCCTTCACCGGCATGCCATCCTCATCCAGGCCGGTGGGGAATTGTTGGGCCGGATCGAGCAGCAGCCCGGCCTTGACCCAGACCGGTGCGGTCAGCGCCGCCAGGCCCAACAGGACCAGCAGGCAACCGCCGACGAGAAGGAGGCGGTTGCGGAGAAGTCCGCCAAGCCAGCCTTTAGAATCCGGCAGCGACGTTGCAGGGTTTTGATTTGACATGGGGGATCCTTCTAAATGTATCCAACGCATGTGTGCTTCGCGACCACTAATCCGGATATTGAATGAGTTGGATGAGGAATTAGCGCAGCGAGGATTGCGTTTCGCGCGTGATGCGGATGATTGAAATAAATTTGTGGGTAGTTTGGGTGCCGGCGATCCATGGGTTCCGAATCGCCATTCCCATTCGCGGCGGCTCCAAGATTCAATAGTTGTTCGATCCCGCTTCCCCACCTCCGCGCCTCCGCGCCTCCGCGTGAACCAATCCTATATCGAAGACGCTCCAGGATGCCGGTAAGGTCACTACTTTGGGTTGACGTCTGTTGCCATCATGGCCCCATCCACGCCCCATAGATGCCTCGTTCAATGACCAGTTTCTGTTGTGTTTTGGTTTCTAGAATCGAAGCCTGACCCAGGTGCCGGTCGTAAGAATTTCTACTACTTGTTCTGCCCCTGTGAACTGTTTACCAACCAATCAACGGCTGTTCCGGAGATCGCCGGGATCCACCCTCATCGGACTGCTCATGGCTATCGTGCTATCCGCGACCGGCCGAGCCATTGCGCAGCCTATTCTCACTTCGTGGTTCACCAACAACTCGGCCGTGCTCGCCCGCGTTATCCAGAGTCCCTCGCTGACAAATCCGGTGACGATCTGGCCCTCGGCGGGCGTGGTGAACAACAATACGGGAGGCAACAGGCAATCCAACCCGGCCTACTCGGATGTGCAGCGCATTCGTTGCACGGCGACGGATGTCTACATCAACGCCAACGGACTAGCCTCCTACACGATGGGGCCTTGGCTCACCGCTAACGGAGGGCTGTTTGGGTTCTGGCCTTTGACGCGCGATTATCAGGTGCGCATCACGCGCAACCCGACCCCGGCGGGAACGAAGATTCGGCATCCGGGCGGCATGATCGGCATGATGGTGAATGGTGTGGCGATTTACGATTTGGGCGACGCCTTTTCGTTTAAGCAAAACAGCCCGACTCCACCGACGCCGACTTCCGTGGCGGGCGTCGATGGGATGGGAGCGACGGGAGAGGGTTGGTGGTCCCGTGATGCGCTGGCGGTGGAGGTGGTGACGTTTGATCCGGGCTACGCGCATCAGCCGGGCAACAACGGCCAGTACCATTACCACGCGGAGCCGAAGGCGTTGCGCTTTCAGCTCGGTGACAACATGACGGCCACGTATGACGCCGCGCGGAATATCCACACCTACACCGAGACCGACCCCAGCGGGTCCCTCACGCCGCTGCATCACTCGCCGATTCTCGGTTGGTGCTATGACGGATATCCCATTTACGGCCCGTACGCCTTTTCAGATCCGACCAACCCAAGCAGTTCGATCCGGCGGATGAGAAGTGGCTTCGTCCTGCGCAACGGTCAGAACGGTACCCAAGACCTCCGCATGACCGGGCGCGTGTCCTTGGCGAAGTGGGCGGCGCAGGTTTTCGGCGTGCCCAATCCGAACGCGGTGAATCCTGTCCCGCTGGCGGCCACGCAGTACGGCCCACCCACCACTTATAAGACCACAGGACCGGGTGGAATAACGACCTACTCGTTGGGGCGCTATTCGGGGGACTACGATTATCTCGGCGACCTGAGTCTGAATCAAGGTGAGGCCTTCGACCTCGACTCCTACAATGGGCGCAATTGCGTCACCCCAGAGTTTCCGGGAGGCACCTACGCTTACTTTGTGAGCATCGATGCTAACGGCAATCCGGCTTTCCCCTACATGCTCGGAAAGCAATATTACGGAACTCCCAACGCCGGTAATGCCGCGACCGTGCCAGTGAGTGCGGTCGAGGTCTTCGATGGTGGCCCAAGGACGAAAGAGGTGTTGGAGAGTCCGTCGGTGCATCCAGTAACTGGCACCGTCACTCTGACTTGGAGCAGTGTGGAAGGCGGTACCTACCAGTTGGAGGCCTCCGATACGCTGGAATCAGACTCGTGGGTGACGGTGGGTGATCCTGTGAGGGCCACGCCCAATGCCACTCGAACGACGAGTTTTGATCCCGGTGCGGCCCTGAGCACACCGAGACGCTTCTACAAAATCTGGCGCACCTCGCTCGATCCCTACGATCCGTGAGGGGGCCCCCCGGGGTTTCAGTGGCGGGCAAGGCGTGTTGTCCGGACGTTGATTCGGACGTCGGGCAGGCACGTCGTCGCTGAGGGGCATCGCCGGCCACTGTTCCTCAGATGAATAGTTCCGGGCTGACGCGGAAGTGGTCCGCCAGCTTGCGGATGTGAGCAACAGTCAGGTTTCTGTCACCTCGCAGAACCATGGCTCCGAGGTTTCGGCTCCCACCCAAGAGTCGCGAAAGATCGGCGGCCGACATCCCGGATTCGTCGAGCAGATGCCGCAGTCGCGCCTGCACACTCACCTTGGGCTATTGGACGTGCACCCGGTCGTGGATCGGGCGCGGCATCTGAAGCTGGCAAAGCCCCGCGTAATCCTTCGGTAGGGTTGGGAACACCAGTGCAGTCTTGGTCTTCATAGATCGCCCTTCCGCTCGATGTCAGTGCGGGGTCGGGACGCCGCTGATGAGGGAGGTCAGGATGAGCATGGTCAGGCCGACGCTGCCGGGTATCGAGATGTTGTCGTCCAACCGAAGGCGGGGCGAAATATTTTCCACCAGAGCGCCAACAAGCCCAGCGACCACCCCGATGACCACGAATGAAATGGGGGCTGAAATAATGGAGGCAATGACGAGGACGACCCCGATTGCCGACCCAGCAAATGCCAGGGTTCCTTCTAAGCTCTTGTCCAAGAAACGGTGGGACCCATAACGCCGACCCACCAGGGCCGCACAAATATCGCTGATGATGAGAATGGAAAAGGCCGTGATGGCGATGATCTTTGGGAAGAAGAGGACACAGGCACAGGCGGCAATCAGGACGTGGGATGCTCCGTTGAGCCGGACCTCATCGATCTTCAGTTCGTGATTTCGCATCACCGTTTCGAAATACCGAAGCAGGATGTTGCGAATCCAACCCTTTTTGTGGCTCAAAATATCGATGACCACGAATAGGAAGGCCAACGGAACGAGGATCCACAAGGCGGTCGCTTTGGAGATCATGGCATACACCACCGGGATGGACAGCGATAGGAGGTGGATGCCTTTTCGCAGGACTTCTGATTTGTAGGTAATCTGGCGGTTTTCAGTCATCCCGTGTCTGGTGTTTTGCTCGTATCAAATCCCTAGGGCGCACCTTTCTGTCGATGAAAGGTAAGTGTGTGAAACTGGGTGCGTGAGGTCTTTGAAGACCGCCTGTTCGCCCTCGGTCGGTGGAACGTCCTGCTTTCACCGGTGAGGCCGGACGATCCGATCGCAGACTTGGGGGGAGGTCTGTCCGATGATCGGCCGGTGAGTGGCGCGAATCAACTCTTTGTCCGATCCAATGTCGGAGCCAATCGGCAAAACCCTAGCTCTGTTTGGGTTCCATTGGGTGAGCCATTCCATTCCGGTTTGCGCAGTAACCCTGCGCGATGAATCCATTGGGAGTCCTCGTAACAATTGTACTCTGAAGGAGTGACGACTCAGGGTCGCGGAGTGACTTCGATGGATATGGGTGCGGCATCGCCACGCCCTCAGGCGAAGCTTCCGATGCGGAAGCGATTGCTTGGGGTGTGTCTTTGGGTGTTCGTGGGTGTGGTTACCGTCGTTCTGGTCTTGAGCGGGGTGGGGTGCCGGTTTTCCTCCATGGGTCGATGGGCCCCCTTAGAACGCCCTTGGCCTTATCCGAGTGCCGTAGCACGGCCCCAGCCCCCTTTACGACGCGATGTGGATTCGATCCGGTCAGCCTCCGAGTTTTACCAACCGACGAATGTCTGGGACGCCCGGATCGAGCTGACGGCCGCCGAGTGGGCTGCCATGCAACCGCGACGTGTTCGGGCCAAACCCAACCTCAATCCTCCGGACGGGAAGGTCCTGTTGAGCAATACGAATGCGACGCGGAATGGATTGTTGGGGGCCCTCGGTCTGGACTTGAAGTGGACGACGGGACGGGTGGAGTTCGGTGGGCGTGAATTCACCAATGCCGGCGTGCGTTTCAAAGGCAATGGAACCTTCTTGGGTGCCATTGGGGGCGTGAAGAAGCCGCTCAAGGTAAATTTATCGAAGGGGAATAAAGGACGCACTCTTGCGGGTATTTCGACCCTCAACTTTGGTAATCTCTGCGTCGATTTTTCCTGCCTCAGCGACACGCTGGCCTATGAGTTATTTCGGGCGGCCGGAGTCCCCGCTCCTCGAACCACTTTTGGTCATGTGACACTCAGCGTGGAGAAACTTTGGGACGCCCGTCCCCTGGGGCTCTATGTGATGGTTGAAAATGTCGATGACGTGTTCACCCAAGATCGGTTTGGCACGGACAAGATGGGGTTGTTTAAGCCCGTGACGTACGATTTGTTCAAATACCTTGGCGAAGATTGGGCGCTGTACAAGGCGACCTATGATCCAAAGCTCGCCCTGAATGCATCCCAGAAACGGCGTGTCATTGAAACGGCCCAACTCCTGACCGAAGCCTCGGACGACGATTTTGCCCGGCGCGCATCTCAGTATTTTGATTTCGACGAAGTTGCGCGTTTTGTCGCGGTGAACAGCTTGATTTCGAGTTACGACGGGTTCCTCAACAACGGCCAGAACTTCTACATGTACCTCGACCCCCAATCCAACCGCTTTGGATTCATTCCATGGGACCTGGATTGTGCTTGGGGCGAATTTCCCTTCATGGGTTCACTCGAGGAAAAGGAAAAGGCTTCTATCGAGCACCCTTGGGTCGCGGATCATCGATTATTGGAGAGGCTCTTCGCGATCCCGGAATTTAAACGCCTCTACACGCAGCGCCTCGCTGAAATCTTTCACGAACACTTCATCCCGGAGCGACTCCAAGCACGTGTGGATGCCTTAGCTCCGGTGGTGCGGGCATCACTGGTCAATGATTCCGACCTGCGCCTGGCCAAGTTCGAGGAATCCATTGGGGACAAGTGGTCGGCAGACAGTTCTTCGAGGGAGGGCGATCTGAGCCCCAACCGCGCCGCCCATCAGTTGAAGCGATTTTTTGTCCGCCGGCATCAACACGTCCAAGCCCAGTTGGAAGGGAAGGAAACCGGCGTGGTTTTCCGGTCTCGTAAGAGGCCCGACCAGAAATAGCCCGAGCGAGATGCCCGCGCGCCGGGGTGGGCGATGCGCAAGCCGTTTGCATATTTACGCCGGTTTTGGGTGCAGACGAGGGTCTGCGGCTTTCCGATCCTATCGGTTTTCGAATCCTTTGTTATACCCTATCTCCATGGGCTGTGCGGACATGGCGCACAGGTCGGTGGGGGTGTCACCCACGTCGAGTTGGCTCAGTAACCAGGCTTCGGATCGGGAGCCGCCAAGGATCCCTCGGAGGGCGGATGGACACCGGCCGCCAGCAAGACTTTCCGCACGGCGACACTCGTCTCGGCGGAGGGCTTGAAGTTGCCGGGCCGATGTCCTTCGGCGATGGAGAGCGGCGTCCAACCATGCCGGTTCTTCCGGTTCCAAATCTCGACCTTCGCGCCCTGGTCGGCGAGGAACTGGACCACTTTTGGCAGGTTCTTGAGCGCGGCGGCATGCATCGCGGTGTCCCCGTTGGCATCGACCGCGTTCACATCGGCCCCCAATTTCAGGAGCAATTGGGCGGCCTCAAGGACATCGGATTCTTCGCCTGCGACCTCGTTGGCGGCGTCCGATCCGACATGGATTCCGCAGGCGACGAGGAGCGGCGTGGTATGCTCGTCGTTGGAAAGGGCAGGATTGGCACCGAGTTCCAGCAACAACCTCATGAGCGGGATATCGGAGGTTGCGGATGCGAGAAGGAATGGAGCCGCGCCCTTCCGACTGAATTGGCCTGGACTGCTCTTGCCGTGGGTTAAGCACCGGTTCACGTCGGCTCCGCGTTTCACCAACTCCCGAACGAAGAGAAGGCTGTTGAGTCTTCCGAGTTCGGCCGGGGGCGGGGCTCCGTTGTCTTCACCCTTGGGCGGTCTGCGGACCCAGGACATGCGGTGCAACGGGGCGAATCCGGATCGCTGGTCATTGGGATCGGCACCTGCGTCTAAGAGATTGAGCGCAAGTTCGTAGTGGCCGTTCTCGATGGCGAGACCCAGTGCGCTAATCCCACGGACGGGTCCTTTGCCGGAAGGCTTCAGCGGAAGCATCGCTTCGTTCACATCGACTCCGGCTTTCAGAAGCACGCGCACTACCTCTCTCCGGCCGGCCCGAGCAGCAAAGAACAGCGGCGTGAATCCGGAATCCGGCAGTGGGGAGCGAACATCGGCGTGCGATTGGAGGAGCAACTGGACCACTTCCGCATGACCCTCCGCCGCCGCCCACATCAACGCAGTCTGTCCGCGGCGTTCTTTGGCATCCACCTTGGCACCGCGGACGAGCAAGGCCTTTACGGGTCCCGGCTTGCCGGTGCGGGCGGCCGTCATCAAAACGGTTTCTCCCCCGCGACTCACGGTGTTGGGATCGGCGCCGCGTTCGAGCAGAAGCTCCACCATCGCGGTGTTGCCGTTTTGGCAGGCCAATGAGAGGGGGGTGATCCCGAAACGGTTCGTGACCCCCACACGGGCGGCAGCGAGCAGTCGGGCGGTCGGGAGATCGTCTCGGTGAGCGGCCCAGTGCAGTGCGGTCATGCCGTCGGCCTGCGGCGCATTCACATCGGCCTGCTGTTTGAGAAGCGTGCGAATGGCAGCGAGGTTGGATTTTTCGGCGGCATCGGCGATCGGGGCCTCGACGGCCTGGGAGTTGACGGGCCAACCGAGGATCGTCACGGCCAACGCAGCGACGGCTAAACGGCGACGCAGGCTCGACTCGGAGATCGAGCGCGGGCGCGGGAGCGGAGGTGGCCAGTTGGTGGGAGGCAACAGGCGCATCGTCAAATGCCCAACGGTGTGAACAACCCCTCCACCGTGCCGTTGCTGTCGGCGAAGGAGTCGATGGGGACGCCGACCTTGTGGAGTAGGGTCAGGTGGAGATTGGCGAGCGGGGTCGGCTTCGCGTACTTCAGGTGACGTCCGCCTTTCATGCCACCGGCCGCACCACCGGCAACGATGATCGGGAGGTTCGTGTGGTCATGGATATTTGGGTTTCCGATGCCGCTGCCGTAGAGATAAAGCGAATGGTCGAGCAGCGTGCCATTGCCCTCCTGGGTGGCCTTTAGTTTTTGGAGGAACTCGGCGAAGAGCGACACATGGAAGGCGTTGATCTTCGACATGCGCTCGATTTTCGCCGGATCGTTGCCGTGGTGGGAAAGCGGATGGTGCGGATCGGACACTCCGATCTCAGGATAGGTTCGGTTGCTCGTTTCGCGCGCCAACTGGAAGGTGATGACGCGCGTCACGTCCCCCTGCAAGGCGAGCACCTGCAAATCGAACATGAGCCGGGCATGATCGGCATACGCGGCGGGAACGCCGACGGGACGGTCCAAATCCGGAAGCTGGTGGTCTTGGGTGTCGGCCTCCGCCTTCTGAATGCGGCGTTCCACTTCGCGAACCGTCTCGAGGTATTGGGAAATTTTCGCACGGTCGCCGGGACCCAGATCGCGTTTTAGTCGGCTGAGATCTTCGGTGAAGGAGTCGAGCAGGCTGGCCCGTTTTTTGAGCGCAGCACGGCGTTCAGCGAGGTTCCCCCCGTCGCCAAAGAGGCTCTCGAAGACGATGCGCGGGTGCGCTTCAGCCGGCAACGGGGTCGTGGGAGACGACCAGGAGAGATTGTTCTGATAGGCGCAGGAGTAGCCGTTGTCGCACTGACCGACCACTTGGAGGTGGTCCATGGCCAATTCGAGGGACGGCAACTGGGTTCCTTGTCCAATACGCTGAGCCGCGATCTGATCGACCGTCGTTCCCAGGTAGTAGTCGGTGCTCTCCGTTAGCTTGGCTTTGGCAGCACTCAGGAAGGCAGAGTTGGAAGTAGCGTGGCTGCCGGGGTAGGCGTTCTGCAGTTCTAGGTTGGAGATGATGGAGACCTTGTCGCGCACAGGTGCGAGCGAACCCAAGATCGGTGAGAGCGTATCGAGCGTGTCGCCGGGGGGTGTCCAGCGGGAGTTGTCACAGCCCATCGGCATGAAGACAAATCCGAGCCGGCGCACGGGATGTGCGGCCGTCTGTGCCAGCGGTGTCGCAGCGGGTACCATCGACTCAAGCAGCGGCAAGGCTATGGTGGCTCCCATTCCACGCAGGAACGTCCGACGCGGCATGAACTTCTTGGTGATGAAACTCATTGTGTTTTCCTCAGGGTGAACGGGCTGCTCTTGACGATTCCGAGTACGATCGATGAGAAGTGGTTTCCGTCGCGCTGGGCATCTCGGACGATCCGACGGACAGCCGGCGCATCGTTCTCACTCATTCCGCGGCCCAGCGCGAAGGTGAGCAACTTCTCGGTCAGCGTTCCGACGAAGAGCTCGGGATGTTTGAGCAGTGCGTCCTCCAAGCCGGTGACGCCGTTGAACCGGCTGCCGTCAGGAAGCCCGCCGCTAGCATCGATGGGCAGACCATTCTCCGTCAGCCGCCAGCGGCCAATCGCGTCGAAGTTTTCGAGTGCGAAACCCACTGGGTCCATCAGGTCATGGCAGCTCGCGCAGGCCGCATTTGCGCGGTGTGCAGACAATCGGGCACGCATCGGCAAGGTTTCGGAGACGGTGTTCTCCTTCAGGTTGGGAATGTTGGCCGGCGGCGGGGGCGGGGGAGTTCCGAGCAGGTTACCCAAGAGCCAATGGCCGCGAATGACCGGCGACGTGCGCGTCGCGTAGGACGTGACGGTGAGGACGCTGCCCTGCCGGAGCAGTCCGCCGCGCCGGCTTTCGGAATCGAGGGCCACGCGGCGGAAGCGGCTGCCGTAGACGTTGGGAATGCCGTAGTGTTTAGCGAGTCGCTCGTTAAGGAATGTGTGGTCGGTCTTAATGAGGTCCAAGACCGTGCGGTCTTCCCGAAGGAGCGCTTCGAAGTGCAGTTCCGTTTCACGTCGAAAGGCGTCGCGTAGGTTGTCGTCGAAATCGGGGAAGAGCCGAAGATCTGGCGTGAAGGACTCCAGGTTTCGCAGGTGGAGCCATTGCGCGGCGAAGTTCTCGACCAGACTGCTGGAACGCCGATCGGCCAGCATCCGGCGCACCTGGCTCTCCAGGACCTTCGGCCGATGCAGTTCACCCCGTTGGGCGATGGCCAGAAGCTCTTCATCCGGAATGCTACTCCAGAGGAAGAACGACAACCGCGAGGCCAGTTCGAGGTCGCTAATCCGGTAGGCCGTCGCCGGCGCCACGTCGGTGGGATCGCGCTCGATGCGAAAAAGGAATTCAGGACTGACGAGGACCGCGCTGAGGGCCGATCCGATCCCCGCCTCAAAGCCGCCGGCTTCCTTGGCCTCGTGGTAGAATTTCAGTGGCTTGGCCCAATCAGCGGCCACCACGGGCCGCCGGTAGGCTCTGCGCGCGAAGGCCGACACAATGCGCTCGGCACAGGCAGTTTCTTCGCCGGGGTTCTTCGGATAGCACACGAAGAGTTTCCGGCGACTGGCCGTTTCGCCGGCCTCCCGCGACGCGTAGGGACCGGTGACAGACACTTGATAGATCGCGGGCGAGAGCCTGGGATGCCGGTGCATGTTGTAGCGGGCCTGATAGGGATCGCGCTGAGTTTCAACCAACGAGGACGAATTCTTAATGAACGTCACTCCAACCTCGTGGAGTCCGGCCTTCACTGGGATACGCGCCTTCAGATGGGCATCCACGGTTTCAGAGTCCCGGTTTCCCTTCGGGGGACTCACCTGAAATCGAGCGGCGGTGTCACGATCGAGCAGGACTTCGAGTTCGTGGGTTTCGTGCAGGCCTTCGACCATCTCGTTGCGGTCGCGCGTCAGGCGAATTTGGATCTCATACTCGCCGTCTCGGGGGAATGTGTGTCGGATCAGCGTTCCACCGCGCGTGCCGAGTGGAAGATTTGCGACGGGCTCTTCCTGCGTGAGGTCTGGCTTTAGGCGATAGGTGTCGCCATTCGGCCTCGGGATCGGCGAACCCACGGCGAGGCGACTGATTTTCTCGGCCGCAGAAATGTAGCGGTTGAGCAAGGTGGGTGACAGGTCGCCGCCCGTTAGGTTGTCGAATCCGTGGCTCGCGTCGTCTTTAGGCAGCAGTGCCGCCGCATCGATCTCGAGGTCGAGCAGATCTCGGATGGTGTTCCGATACTCGGTGCGGTTGAGTCGGTGGAAGGGGTCGGTGCGGCCGGGATTCGGGTTGTTCGCCGCCAACGCGTCGAGTGACGAACCGAGGGTCGCAACGAGGCGTTCGAACTCCTTCTCTGCGGGCCGGTCCTTGCCGATGGGGGGCATTTGCCGGGCCGCGAGTTTGCGAACGACGCGCTCCCATTCGACGGAGTGCGTTTGCAAGTCGTCCGACAAGATGTTGCCGAGATCCAGGTTGCCCTTCTTGACGTCTCCATCATGACAGTCGAGGCAGTAGCGACCGACTGCCGCTTTCACTGGGGCTGGAAGGGAGGCGGCCAGCGCCGTTGCCGCGAGGGCAGACAATACCAGAGCCCAGAATGTGACCTGCCGCACGAGGCATGCGGAAGACCATCTTCGACCATTGGGATGGGGTCGGGTCACAGTAGAAGAACATTGTCCGTGCGCTAATCCATGGACAAGCGCTAACCCGTTGGCTTTCTGGTGGCGAATGGACCCCACATTGGCTTTGGGGCGGCACCGCTTGATGGTAGGGTGGAATTGATACGATCAACACCGAGCCCTTTATTTATTGGTAGAGAATTGATCGAGGAGCCGTGCGGCGGTCAGCCACGGCCGCAGGAGAGCTTCCAGAACCCGTAACAAGACTTCAACGATCGGACGAGGATTGACGGCTTTTCACTCTTTCACGGTCTTAACGCGCCAGCTACCGAGCGGCAGCACATCGGCGCGAGCGGCATAGGCCTCCCATTGGGCGGCCAGTCTCTGCGCATGGTCCGACTCCACCGCAGCAAGATCGTGCTGTTCCGTGCGATCGCGCTCCATGTTGTACAGTTCCCACGGCTGGTTCTCCTTGCCGACCAGTTTCCATTTCCCGGCGCGAACAGCTCGATTGCCCTCGTGCTCCCAGAAGATCGGCCGTCGACGTTCAAGGGGTTTACCGGCAAACAGCGGCCGAAGGCTTACGCCTTCCATGGGCTTAATCTTTGTTCTGTCGCGCAACTCGGGATAGACCGCGCCGGCTAGGTCCACGCACGTCGCCATAATATCAATCAGGTGCGCAGGTTCGTGTTCTAGACGGTTTCGTCGTGACCATGCCAATCCATTCGGCCAGTGGGCGATGAGCGGCGTGCTGATGCCGCCCTCATGGGTCCAGTGTTTGTATTCGCGGAATGGGGTGTTGCTGACGTTTGCCCATCCGCGTCCGTAGGCGATGTAGGTATCCGACCCACCCGGCATCACACCGTAGCCCTGACGCACAGGCCAACCGTCCCGGGTCTGCCTGGGCTGACTGCTGAACTGCTGATCATCCGGATCCATGGGAGGGAGTGTCGGCCGATCGGCACGCTGGGGAGCATTCTTACCTCGGCCGATTTCTTCAGCGCATCCGCCATTGTCTTGGAGGAAGAGGATCAGCGTGTTGTCGAACTGGCCCTGGGCCTTCAGTTCTGCGACGAGCCGGCCAATGCCCTGGTCCATGCAGTCAACCATCGCGGCGTAGACTTCCATGCAGCGTTCCTCAAAGGGGCGGTCCTTCACCGAGGCCCAGTTGCCCACGATCGGGGGCCGCTCCCACTTTGGGTTCACCAGACCCAGACGTTTTTGCTTCGCCCAGCGGGCAGCCTGAACCGCTGAGTAGCCCGAATGGTAATGACCCTGGTATTTGGCGATGTCCTGTTCCTTGGCCTGCATCGGCCAGTGCGCTGCGGTGAAAGCCGTGTAAAGGAAGAAGGGCTTACCCGGGTGGGTGCGAGCATGTTCTCGGACGAAGGTCACGGCGTGGTCTGTGATCGCATCGGTGTAATAGAACTGTTTCGGTCGATAGTCTGGGTCGTTGGCTGCTGTGATAAGACGGTTGTCACGCACCAGTGCGCTCGGATCCCAGAAGCTGCCGGCGCCATGGATCGTGCCATAGTAGCGATCGAAGCCACGCTGCAATGGCCAGTTGCGTGTGTCCTCTAGGGCCTTGGCTGAGTGTCCCGGTGTGACATGCCATTTTCCGACCGCGTAGGACCGATAGCCGGCCGGCTGGAGCGCCTCGGCAAGGGTGACGCAGTTCCGGTTCAGCGAACCGCGATAACCGTCGATTCCATGATCTTCCATCATGTGCCCGACGCCCGCTTGGTGAGGATAAAGACCGGTGAGCAACGAGGCTCGGGTGGGACAGCACCGGGACCCATTGTAAAACTGCGTGAAGCGCAATCCGCCTTTGGCGAGTGCGTCCAGGTGGGGGGTCCGTATCTCCCCACCATAACAACCGAGGTCCGAGAAGCCCATGTCATCGGCAAGAATGACGATGATGTTCGGCCGTTTCTGTGCCGACGGCGTGTTTGCTGCCGTGAGGGTCGAGACCAGACCGGCGAGCAACACGATACAGCGGAGGAAGATGAGATTCATGGCCGAGGAAGGGTAGGATGTTTAAACGATCACGGTTTCGCACCGCCGGGAGCCTGAGATTGTGAGATTCAACCGAAGGATGTGTCGGAGCAAAAGCTAAGACCTATCAATTGGTAGGGATTTGCTTTTGAGGCTCCGCGTTCATTTGCAACGTATGGATTCCGGTGTTGCGGAACGCGTAATGGACGCAGCCCCGGTGTTGCTTTTCCAGTCTTCGGACTGATCGGGATTTGCATTTGATGGTCCCTGCTCGGATTGGGAACGGTCCGCCGACAACTGGCACCGAATCTTTGTTCGGTTTCGGCAACGACGGGGAATCTACGGCCAAGCAAGACACTTCCCGGGGATTTTGTCCCGTTGTTCCACCACCAAAGTGCCCGACAGAACCGTAATGAAGATCAGGTCGTCGATTCCCGGGACGGCAAGAGAACTTTTGGTGCAATTCGGCACTCCGACAGACGGGGTTTGGACCCATGGAGGGAATGGACATTTGAGCTCGCAATGCTAACGATTGGAACGCTTTCACCCCCGGCGGTCCCTTGTCTCACTTCTAGATACACCCTATGAAGCTTCCATTCATTCCGCTCATCGCCCTGATCCTCTCCATAGAATCAGGATGGGCTGAGACCGCGCTTCGGATCGCCGGCTCCGGTTCCGTCGGTTCGGATGGGGATGGCGGACCCGCCTTGATGGCTCGCTTGAACAGTCCCTTCGGCGTGGTGCGCGGACCGGACCGAAGCCTCTGGTTCGCCGACTACGAAGCCCATGTTGTCCGGCGGATCACACCTGAGGGAATCATCACAACGGTGATCGGCAACGGCACCGCGGCCTATTCCGGCGACAATGGCCCGGCCAAGAATGCCTCGCTGAACAAACCGCATGAACTGCGCTTTGATGCCGCGGGCAACCTCTTCATTAGCGACACCGGCAATAATGTGATTCGTCGTTATGATGCTAAAAGCGGCCTGCTCACGACGTTTGCTGGCAACGGTCAAAAGGGGTACTCAGGAGACGATGGACCGGCCGATCAAGCCCGGTTGAACCAACCCATCAGCTTGCAATTTAGTCCAGCGGGCGACCTCTACATTGCCGATATTAGCAATCACGTCCTGCGCCGAATTGATCCGAAGACGCGAGTCATCACCACCTTTGCTGGAACCGGCAAGGCGGGCCCCACTCCGGATGGTTCTCCCATTCGGGGCACTCCTCTCAACGGACCGCGTTCGCTCGATTTTGACACCTCTGGCAACTTGTTCCTCATTAGCCGCGAAGGGCATCAACTGCTGCGGTTCGATCTCCGCGCCGGGATCATTCATCTTGAGGCGGGGACGGGGCGCCCCGGGTTCTCTGGAGACGGCGGCCCAGCTCGCGCGGCCACGCTGAATGGGCCGAAGGGAATTTCCGTAGGACCGGACGGTGACGTGTATTTGGCCGACACCGAAAACCATGCCATCCGCAAATACGATGTCCGGCGCCGGACACTCGAAACGGTGGTTGGAACAGGAACCCTGGGCGACGGTCTGGCCGGTTCTCGTGGGCCGACCCAGTTGGCACGTCCTCACGGTATTTTTGTCGAAAGCGATGGAACCCTGCTCATCGGTGACAGCGAAAATCACCGCATTCTGTCCATCCGCCTGCCTCGGAAATCGTGAAGCCCAGGGTGGAGTGCCGACGATTTATCCCGCGCGTGAAGGGAGCCAATTGGGCCGGGATTTGCTCTAAAAAACCAAAGAGTTCCCACCTTGTAGCGACAGAGTGTCTCTCGGAATAAGAGGTCCGGCGGTGTGCGGTGACTTCGACACTCAGCCGACGGGCGATGTCGGTTAGGCGAGGACTCCCTCCACGACTTTCCCGGAAACATCTGTCAGCCGATAATCGCGGCCTGAGTAGCGATAAGTGAGCTTCTCGTGGTCGAGTCCCATCAGGTGCAAAATCGTGGCGTGGAAGTCGTGGACGTGGACGCGGTCCTCCACCGCAGAACAACCGAATTCGTCCGTCGCTCCGTAGCTGAAGCCTCGTTTGACTCCGCCGCCGGCGAGCCAGTTGGTGTAGCCATAGTGGTCGTGGTCGCGGCCTTTGGCGCCTTCAGAGGTGGGTGCGCGGCCGAACTCGCCACCCCAGACGATGAGCGTGTCGTCAAAGAGCCCTCGCGCCTTGAGATCGTGGATGAGCGCAGCGATGCCTTGGTCGCAGGCTTTTGCCAGTCGGGCGTGGCCATCGACGATATTTTCATGGCCGGTGTCCCACGCGATGTCGTACCCGTCGATGGACAAAGA
>SYMJ01000054.1 GCA_005805505.1 Verrucomicrobiales bacterium
CCCATCCAGCTCCTCAACTCCTCCACATCCCTCTCGGAGAGCCTTCGCCCTTGAATCACTTCCGTTGCGTCCATCCCCCTTTCTCCCAACCTCCACCCTGGTAGTCCAGCTCATTCACCAACAACTTCGGGATGCACCGAAACCCACCCACCCATCTATTCGTGACTTGAGCTTAATAAGGTTCAGGCTAAGTTTAGAGGAAATGAAGTTCCTCGCGTCACTCGCCTTTTTCCTCGTGACCACGGCCGTGCTGAGTGCCGGCATCGCCCTGACTGCCAGCGGTAAAGAGTATGCTGTCTACTTGCTTTTGGGCGGCACAGCGATCTTCAGCGGCTTGTTCGTGAAGTACGGCTGCTTGGACCAACATTAAGTCTTCCGACGGTCCTGTCGGGTCGGGTCTAATTATTCTGCGGGGCCTCAGTCGGTTACGATCCTTTGGTAACCGGAAGACACCCCAACCTGTAGAGCCTCAGTCGATAAATCGACCCGAGCATCCCAAAGATTTCCGAAATCCAGTGTCCGATCTGGGATAAGTTCGACGCATAACGAACCGAACGACTCTCCTCCCTAAGCCTCCCAGGAACCCCCAGTCGAACCGTTTCCATTCCTTGCAAATGTCTCATCGCCACATCCTCCCGTTGCTTGCGGCCGCTGCCCTGTTCGGTGCGGGCTGCAACCGCCAGAAGCCGATGACGGTGACTACCGAGAAGGTTCAACGTCGCAACCTCACGGAAGTAGTGACCGGGAGCGGCAAGCTGCAACCGGTGATGCAGGTGAAGATTAGCTCCGAGGTGGCCGGCGAGATCATCGACCTGCCAGTGAAAGAGGGGCAACAGGTGCACAAGGGCGACTTGCTAGTCCGAGTGCGGCCCGACCTCTATGCCGCGGCCCTCCGCAGCCAAGAGGCCAGCCTAAAGTCATCACAGGCCGACCTGCTGACCGCCGAGGCCAACGCCCGGAAGGCTGAAGCCGAACTCAAGCGCAACGAAGACCTCTTCTCCCGGCAACTCATCAGTGGATCGCTCTTCGATGAAATTCGGACCGGAGCTGAGGTTGCGCGGGCCAGTGCCATCGCTTCGACTCAACGCATCGAGATGGCCCGCGCCAGCCTCAAGCGCTCGCAGGAGGATCTCGCCAAGACCATTATTTTCAGCCCCATTGACGGCACTGTTTCCAAACTCAATTCAGAATTGGGCGAACGCGTCTCCGGCACAGGTATGATGGCCGGTACCGACATCATGACCGTGGCCGACCTCACTAAAATGGAGGCCCGGGTTGAAGTCGGTGAAATGGACGTCGTGCTCATCCAACCCGGGTTCAAGGCGCGGCTGGATGTCGATTCCTTCAAGGACCGGAAGTTCGATGGTCAGGTCACCCAGGTGGCCCGTTCGGCCAAGACCACCGCCGGTGGCTCCCAGCAAGAATCCACCAAGTTCGAGGTCCGTATCCGCATGGCCGACACAGGACTTTTCTTGCCGGGCATGAGCGTGACGGCCGACATCGAGACGCGTTACCGGACCAATGTTATTACTGTTCCGATTCAAGCCGTCACCACACGCATGCCCGGCTCCACGTCCACCGAACCCGACCCAAAGAAGACCGGGTCCACTTCGGAGGAGGACAAGGGACAAATCGAATTTCTGGCCGGCAAGAAGACTCGCAACGTAATCAAACCCATCGAGGTGGTCTTCGTCCAAGAAACCGATAAAGCCAAAATGCTGCCCGTGAAGCGGGGTATTAGCGACGACTCCCACTACGAGATCTTGGAAGGAGTGACCGAGGGCCAAGAAATCATCACAGGGAATTTCAAAGCCATCTCCAAGGAGTTGAACGACGGCTCGCTCGTCCAACTCGAGGAGGCGAAGAAGGCCAAAGACTCGAAGCCCTGAGCCGCTCTCTTGCCAAGGCCATGTCTCTCATCCGAATCCAGAACCTGGCCCGCCGATACGTGATGGGCACCGAGACGGTGCATGCGCTGCGCGGGGTCTCGGTGCAAATCGAACGCGGCGAGTACCTGGCCATCATGGGGCCTTCGGGGTCTGGCAAGTCTACCCTGATGAACTTGCTGGGCTGCCTAGATACGCCCAGCGAGGGCAGCTACGAACTCAACGGCAAGGACGTGGCCCGGATGAGCGACAACGAACTGGCCGACATCCGTAACCGGGAGATCGGCTTCGTCTTTCAGAGCTTCAACCTGCTGGCCCGAGCCGACGCCCTGCACAACGTCGAGCTGCCCCTGATCTACGCCGGAGTCCCCCCGAAGGAACGGCGTGAGCGCGCTCGACAGACCTTAGTCAACGTGGGCCTCGGTGACCGCATGCATCATCGTCCGAACGAACTGTCCGGCGGACAACGTCAGCGCGTCGCCATCGCCCGAGCCTTGGTCAACTCTCCGTCCATCATCTTGGCCGACGAGCCCACCGGGAATCTGGATTCTAAGACCGGCGTCGAAATCCTCAGCCTCTTCGAGGAACTATCCCGCCGTGGGAACACCATCATCGTGGTCACCCACGAAGAAGAGGTCGCCCTTCACGCCCGCCGGGTCATCCGTATCCGCGACGGCCTGATCGCCGCCGATGAGACCAACCCACACCCGAGGGCCGTCGTCGCCTCGGTATCGGCACCATGACCCTCCAGAGCGAACTGGGCGAATCGGCCCGCATTGCGGTGGCGGCCATCCGGGCCAACAAGCTGCGTTCAGGCCTGACCACCCTCGGCGTGGTGATCGGCATCCTAGCGGCCACGCTGCTAGGGACCATGATCAACGGCATGGGCGAGGCCTTCACCCGGTCGGTCTCTTCACTGGGCTCGGACGTACTCTTCATCGGCCGCTTCCCGTGGATGAGTTTTGAAGACTACCGAATTTATCGGAACCGGCGGGACATCACCTTCGCCCAGTACCGCGAACTCGAGTCGCGCATGACCACCGCCGCGGCCATCGCCCCTCAGTGCGAAATCCACCAATCGTCGGTGACCTACGAACGTCGGCGGGCCAAAGGTGTCTGGCTCCTCGGCAATACTCCAGAATCGCTTATTATTCGCGGTCTCACAGTCGCTCAAGGGCGTTGGATCAGCGCCTCCGACGTCAGTTCAGGCCGCCCGGTTTGCGTCCTCGGGTCTTATTTGGCTGAATCCTTCTTCCCGAACGACAACCCGGTGGGCAAGAAAGTCCGCATTAATGACACGCCTTATGAGGTCGTGGGAGTCCTCGATAAAATGGGCAGCACGCTGGGTTGGAATCAAGACAACCAGGCCGTCATTCCCATTTCCCGTTTCCAAGACGACATCCAGCGCCGGCCCGACTACGTCATCACGGTCAAGGCTCTAAGCCCGGAAACCGTCTCCGAGACCCTAGAAGAAGCGCGGTCCCTCTTCCGCAGCATCCGCAAAATAGAGCCGGGTCGACCTGACGACTTCGCCATCAACCAACAGGAGGCGATCACCAAGTTCTTCGACGGCTTCAAGGCGGTCTTGGGCAGCTTTGGCTTCTTTGTCACCGGCCTGTCTCTCTTCGTGGGCGGCATCGGCATCATGAACATCTTGTTCGTGTCGGTCACCGAGCGCACCAAGGAGATTGGTATCCGCAAGGCGCTGGGCGCCAAGCGCCGGTCCATCCTGATGCAGTTCCTCATGGAGGCCGCCGGAATCACCTTCTTGGCCGGACTCATCGGGGTTGGAATCGCCTGGCCCATCTCTTGGAAAATCGGCGAGATCGCGCGAGCCAATGGCTCCGTCTTCGAGGCACGCATGTCTTGGTGGATCGTGGCCCTGGCGCTCTTCGTCTCAGCCGCCACGGGCATGGTGGCTGGTTTCATCCCGGCTTGGCGGGCGAGCCGCATGAACCCAGTCGACGCGCTTCGAAGCGAATAGCCATGAACCCCCGGCTAATGACTCCCTGGCGCGAACTCGTTGAGATGGTGCGGATGGCGGCCAACGCCGTGAAAACCAATATCCTCCGCTCATCGCTCACCATCCTGGGAGTGTTCGTCGGCGTATTCTCCATCATCGCCGTGATGACCGGCATCCGCGTGCTCCAGCAGAACCTAGAAGACGCCATGAACGGCCTCGGGGCCAACACCTTCGCGTTCCAACGCTTCTCAGGCATCAGCTTCGATGCTGCTGATTGGGAAAAATACCGGAGGCGGAAGCCCTTCCGCATCGTGGATCTGAGCCAACTCGAACGGCGGGTCACACTGGCTCAGGCCGTCTCGGCCAGTGCCAACTTCGGATCCGGCGAGGCTTCCTCTCGCTACGCGCAAACCAGCCCGAATATCCCAGGAAACGGGATGACTCCCGAAGGCTTTACGACCCAGAATCTCACCTTGGGTGAAGGTCGCGGATTCAGCGCCGCCGATGACGACAGCGGCCGATTGGTGTGTGTGCTCGGATTCGACCTCGCCGCCAAACTATTTCCGCGGGGATCGCCTTTGAGCGAGTCAGTGAAGTTTCAAGGCATCAGCTACAAAGTGGTGGGCGTGCTCGTCCAACGCGGCGCGTTGTTTGGCCAAAGTCGCGACAACTTCATCGCCATTCCGCTGGGCACCGCCCGACGCCTGTACGGTGAAAACCTGTCGGTTCAACTCCAAGTGCAGGCTCCAAACCGGGACACTTATGCGGAGATGGTCGAACAAGCCCGGGGCGTCATGCGTACGATGCGACAGGTACCTCCGGGCGACGATGACGACTTCGAGATCGTCTCTAACGAGTCGGCTGTAAGCCAGTTCCGCAGCCTCACCTCGGCCATTCGCCTCGGCGTGGCCGCCATCAGCAGCATTGCCCTTATCGCCGCAGGCATCGGCATCAGGAACATCATGCTCGTCAGCGTCACTGAGCGGACCCGCGAAATCGGCATCCGTCGTGCCATCGGGGCGCGCAAGCGCAGCGTGATGCTCCAGTTCATCGCCGAAGCCGTGCTGTTAAGCGAAGTCGGCGGCGCCCTGGGGGTTGTCGGCGGGATCCTCTTCGGCAACCTAATTTCCTTCGTGGTGAAGGCCCCACCGGTAATCCCCTGGGACTGGGTGGGCATCGGACTGGCCATTTGCTCAGCCGTGGGAATTCTCTTCGGTACCTACCCCGCTTGGAAGGCCGCCCACCTCGACCCGATCGATTCGCTGCGGTACGAGTGACCCGCCCAGAGGATCGCGTTAAAAACGATCGCCCGGGGACGGACTCGAACTCGACTGCGACTGGACTCCCACTGGGCTCCGACTGGGCTCCGACTGGACTTCACCTGGACTCCGACTGGGCTCAGCTTTGGCTCAGTCGCTGGACCGGAGCGTCATGAAACAAGTCATGAGCCTCGCGCAAGATCCCGGCCAGACGATCAGCGAACGGGCTGCAACCAATCACTTCGTTGAGCCGAGACCAGTCGAGCTTCTCGACGTGTTCGCCCGGAAACCAGTGATCGGCATTGCCGAGCATGTTGTAGCGAAACTTCGCCCACTCGGTCAGCTCCAAGGGCTTGGCGTAGGTCCAGATGCGCAAGATCTCCACCAGGTTCACCTGGCCCGGCACCTCAACAAATTCCGGAAGCCCGGCCCACCAGCGGCGGCACCACTCAGCCCCCAGCACGCGTTCCATTTCCTCGCGCAAACGACGGTCGATGGACTCCACCGCCTGAGCCGCCTGCTCGTAATGTTCGAGACCGGCGATGTGCTCGTCGAAATCCGACGGTTTGGCCGCACCTAGAGACAGCGTGTGCACCTCTGGGCGGGCCAGGCAGTAGAGGTCGTTGAACTGCATGGGTGTCAGCGGTGCGCACAACGCGCGCATCTTGGGCAACTCAAGGTAGAGTTTTCCGCCCTTGTCATTCGGGCTGATGATAAAGACCCCCATGTCGCGCTGGGCCGCCTCCGCCACGCAGACGCGGTTGAGGTCGTTCACGAAGTACCAGTGCAAGTTGACGTAATCAAACTCATCGCTACGGATGGCCTCGGAGATTACATCCGGCGTGGCGTGGGTGCTAAAGCCCACGTGACGGACCCGTCCCTCGCGCTGAAGTTGGCGACAAACCTCCATGCAGCCGCCCTTGCGAAGCGTCTCGTCCAAGTGTTGGCGGTTGTTGATGCCGTGGATGGAAAGCAGGTCCACGTAGTCCTGCTTCAAGTAGGCCATGGAAGTCTCGAAGGTCTCGAGGAACTCCTGCGCGGTCGGCTTGGGCATGACCTTCGTCTGAAGGATGATCGCCTCGCGCGGATACTGCGCCAGCACAGGCCCGAGCTGCATCTCCGAGGATCCATAGCCCCGAGCCGTCTCGATGTGGTGAATACCCAGTTCCATGGAGCGAGCGATGGTCGCCTCCAAATTGGCCTGCCCCGCGGCAACCACCTCATCCCAGGGGACATCCGACCAGGATTGCTGGTAACGCATGCCGCCGCAGGAAAAGACAGGCATCTGGATTCCGGTCCGGCCAAAACGACGGTACTTCATGAGATTTGAGGCTACCTACTCCAGTGCCCGCAGGCAAATCCCGACCTCGTATTCCCAACCTCCCTACCCATCCAAGCCCAGAGTGTTTTTAGAATCCGAGGCTGGTCCTCCACTTGACCCCGAGGCCAACTGGCGTTTGGGTGTCGGTCTGAAGGGCGGCGATCCCACCCTCAATCCAAAGCCATGATGCACGAAATCGAGTACGAAATCCGCGGAGACGACCTTCAATATGTCGAGGTGCTGCTAGACCCCATGGAAGCCGTGGTGGCCGAGGCGGGCGCAATGATGTTCATGGAGGAAGGCATCGAGATGGAGACCATCTTCGGAGACGGCTCTCAACAGCAGAGCGGCTTCATGGGAGCGCTCTTGGGCGCCGGCAAGCGACTGCTCACCGGTGAGTCGCTCTTCATGACCGTCTTCCAGAACCACTCGCCCCGAAAGTCCCGCGTAGGCTTCGGAGCGCCCTACCCGGGCAAGATCGTCGCAGTGAACCTGGCCAACCTCGGTGGCGAACTTATCTGCCAAAAGGACTCGTTTCTCTGTGCGGCCAAGGGCGTGAGCGTGGGCATCGCCCTGCAACGGAAGCTCGGGGCAGGCCTCTTCGGCGGAGAGGGATTCATCATGCAACGCCTTCAGGGCGATGGATGGGCCTTCGTCCATGCAGGCGGCACCCTCATGGAAAAGGTCCTAGCCCCAGGCGAGACCCTGCGCGTGGACACCGGCTGCGTGGTGGCTTACCAGAACTCGGTCGCCTTCGATATCCAGTATGTGGGCAAGGTCAAAACCGCCCTCTTCGGCGGCGAAGGACTCTTCTTCGCCACGCTGCGAGGGCCCGGCAAGATCTGGTTGCAGTCGCTGCCCCTGAGCCGCTTGGCCAACCGAATTATTGCCGCCTCACCGGCGGGAGGTGGAAGCCGTCGCGAAGAAGGCTCAATTTTGGGTGGTCTGGGCGGTTTACTCGATGGTGACAACAGTTAACCGCGGAGGGTCGGCACGGTTTACTGGGCGTCCTGATCGGGGTTTGCGCCCCGATCCGGCGCAACCCTGTGCATCGGCCGTCATAAAATTGTTACGCGTCTGACAGGCAGGGCTGATTCATCTGCATCTGAATAGTTGTTTGTGAACCGGGCTCGTTTGTATTTTGACTGGTTTATTTTTACGGTCCGTGTTCAAGATTTGCGGTGCGTAGCACCAATTTGCCCGCCGAAGCGGATCTTCTCAAGCGA
>SYMJ01000055.1 GCA_005805505.1 Verrucomicrobiales bacterium
GCTTTGGGACGACAGGTTCGCTTTAGGTTGTTCCCCACCCCGCCTCTCGGCGACGCAGTTACCTTCAGCTACACGGTGCCATGCCAGCACCGTACTCGGTCTTTCACCGGTTAGTCGTTTCAGTTTCATGCTCACACATGCGCAGCCCCGTTGGGGCACTCCGGAGACCCGCTCAACCAGCCCACGTGGCACAACGCAGGCGGCAAGCGGGATAGAGGCTGGCCAAGCGATGTGGAGGGGTTCAGTCTGGCGGTGAATGATCCCCCGTACTCCGTCGTGGGCCAATGCGTGGCGGCATGCCACCGGCCGGTGGGCCGCTTGGGTTTACCTCGCGGTCGCCCTCTGCCACTGCAGCGCCCAGGCCGAATCCATCACTCTGCACACACGCTGGCGCACGGGATCTACCAACCTCTCGGCGGCCACCCCTCACGATGGCACCGTGACCTGGGATGCCGCCCGAACCGCCGTGGTGGTGTGCGATATGTGGGACCAGCACCATTGCCCCGATGCCACCGAGCGCGTGGGCGAGATGGCCCCGGCCATGAACGAGGTGCTGCTGGCCGCCCGGGCCAAAGGCATGCTCATCCTCCACTGCCCGAGCGATACGCTGAAATTCTACCAGGATCACCCGGGCCGGAAACTCGCCCAATCGGCACCGCCGGTGAAGACCGCCATTCCCCTGCAAGGCTGGTGCTCGCGAGTCAGTGACTTAGAAGCCCCGCTCCCCATCGATGATTCCGACGGCGGCTGCGATGGATGCCCAGAATGCCCCGGCTACGGAGCCTGGACGCGCCAGCATCCGGCGCTAGAGATCCGCGACGGCGATGCCATCACCGATTCGGCCGAGGCCTTCTATCTCATGCGCCAACGCGGGATCACCAACGTCATCATCATGGGGGTGCATATTAATATGTGCGTTCTCGGCCGGCCTTTCGCCATCCGCCAAATGGTCCAACAGGGACAGAATGTGGTGCTGATGCGCGACATGACCGACTCGATGTACAACCACCGCAAGGCCCCCTATGTGTCGCACTTTCGTGGCACCGAACTGGTGGTGGAGCATATCGAGCGCTTCTGGTGCCCGAGCATCACGCGGGCCGATTTCACCGGAAAGGCGCCCTTTCGCTTCGCGGGCAATATGCAGAAGAAAATTGTTCTGCTCATTGGCGAGAACGAATACCAGACGTGGGAAACCCTGCCGGCCTTCGCCGCGGCCGAACTGTCGGGCCGGGGCTATGAGGTCAGCACCGTGATGGCCCCGCCCATCGAAGGAAACCCCAATTTTGCCGACATCGAGCGCCTGCGCGACGCGGATCTCGTGGTGGTGAGCACGCGACGCCGGACCCCGCCCCAGCGACTCATCGACTTGCTCAAGGCGCATGTGGCCGCGGGCAAGCCGGTCGTGGCCCTTCGAACGGCCAGTCACGGATTCGATGCCACACCCAAAGCACCCGGATATGCCGCCTGGCCCACCTTCGACATCGACGTGTTGGGCATGAAATACGGCGGGCACTACAATAACAAACCCCCTCAAAGCCCACGCACGCTCATCGAAGGGATTGCCAACCAAACTGGGCACAGTGTCATGACGGGTGTCACGTCCGCGCGGCAAGTCACCACCTCGCACCTTTACAAGCAGTCACAGCCCGCCGACACCGTCGTTCCCCTCATGCAAGGTCGAGTGGAGGGGCAAACCATTCTAGAGCCCGTGGCGTGGATTAATACCGCGCACCAACGGAGAGTTTTTTCTACCTCCCTGGGCAACCCGGATGACTTCGAGACAGCCTCCTTTCGCCGACTGCTGCTGAACGGAATCCTCTGGTGCCTGCGAGACCCCGTGCCGCCGGCTGAGGCTGCGATCTCCGGCAAGCCTGTGGTCCTGGTACCCAAAGAGACCTCGGCAATCCCGCCCTCAAAACCGGCCAATCCCACGTCCACGAACACCGCTGCTAAACCGGTGGCAACCCCGGCCCCCGCAGCGCCGGATCTGCCTCAAGAAGCCACTGCTAATCCTCTCAGCCCAGAAGCTTCGCTGTCGCGGTTTCGAGTGGCCGACGACCTAGAATGGGAACAGTTGCTCACCGAGCCCCAAATCGCCCAGCCCGTGTTCCTGAATTTCGACGAGCGCGGACGGATGTGGGTGGTGGAGTACCGCCAGTATCCCTCACCCGCGGGCCTGACGCGCATTAGTCACGATAGTGTGTGGCGCTCGGTCTATGACAAAGTGCCGCCGCCGCCGCCCAAACATTTCCCGGGCAAGGACCGCATTAGTATCCATGAAGACACCGATGGCGACGGGCGCTTGGACCGCCATTCGGTATTTGTCGATGGGCTCAACATTGTCAGCGCGGTCGAGCACGGCCGCGGTGGGGTCTGGGTGCTCAATCCCCCCTACTTACTCTTCTACCGCGACGCCAACCAAGATGATAGGCCCGACGGCGATCCGGAGGTCCGGCTCTCGGGTTTCGGTCTGGAAGACACGCACAGTGTGGCCAATTCGCTGCGCTGGGGTCCGGACGGATGGCTTTATGGAGCCCAGGGCAGCACGGTGACCGCCAACATCTGGGTCCACGGCGTCGACGGTAAACCCCTCAATGCCAAAGCCCTCTATTCACAGGGCCAAAACATTTGGCGCTATCATCCTGAGCGACGCGTGTACGAGGTGTTCTCAGAAGGCGGCGGCAATGCCTTCGGCTGCGAGATCGACAATCGCGGGCGAATCTTCTCCGGCCACAATGGTGGAGACACGCGGGGCTTCCACTACCAGCAGGGCGCCTATTTACAAAAGGGCTTTGAGAAACACGGACCGCTCTCCAACCCCTATGCCTTCGGGTACTTCCCGGCGATGGCCCACGACCGCATCCCGCGGTTCACCCACAATTTTCTTATCTATGACCACGGTGCTTTGCCGTCTCGATACAACGGTCAGCTTTTCGGCGTGGAACCGCTCCAAGGGCGGATCGTTCTGAGCGAATTCCTGCCCGAAAAATCTACCTTCAAAACCCATGATCTCGGGCATCCGGTCACTAGCGACGACCGGTGGTTCCGGCCGGTGGATATTAAGGTCGGGCCCGATGGCGCGATTTACGTCTGTGACTGGTACGACCAGCAGGTCAATCACTTCCGCAACCATGAGGGCAAGATGGATGCGGCCAACGGACGGGTCTACCGGCTGAAGGCGCGAGGTGCGTCTGCCATGCGGATCAACAACCTGGGCAAGGCCAGTTCCGCGGATCTCGTCGAAGCGCTCAAGCACCCAAACCGCTGGACTCGCCAAACAGCGCTGCGGGTCTTGGCGGATCGAAACGATGCGGGGCTAATCCCGGGCCTGACCCAGACGCTCTTCCAAAGTCGTGGTCAACTCGCGCTCGAGACGCTCTGGGCTTTGAACCTCAGCGGGGGTTGGAATGAGGCCTTGGTTCAACGCGCGCTGAACCATCCAGAAGACGCCGTGCGGGAATGGGCGGTTCGCCTGACAGGAGACCTTCGTTCTGTCTCTGAGGCATTGGCCGGAACGTTAAGCCGCATGGCCGTTCAAGAACCCGATCTTGGTGTGCGCAATCAATTGGCGTGCACGGCTCGACGACTGCCGGCCTCCGCAGGCTTGCCCATCGTCCTCGCCTTGGCCGGCCGATCCGAAGACGACACCGACCCACGACAACCGCTGCTTTTATGGTGGGCCATGGAGACCGCTGCAGAAAAAGACCCCACCGCAGTGCTGGGCTTGTGGCAGAACGAGGCCTTCTGGCGGCAGCCGTTGGTCGAACACCACCTCATCGAACGGATGTCGCGCCGATGGGCTCAGGCAGGAACCCAGCGAGACCTCTTGAACTGCGCCCGGCTCTTCGAACTCTCACCGAGTCGGGCCCACAGCCATCGCTTGGCCTCCGGCATGGAGCAGGCGGCCAAGGGGCGAGCGTTGTCGGGCTTGCCCGAGGCGCTGCGCCGGGCCATGGCGCGCCATGGGGTCGGTTCGGCCGCCTTTGCGCTGCGTCAGGGCGACCCGGCCGCCATCGCCGAAGCGCTTAAAACCGTCGCCGACGAGACGGCCCCACGAGCGGAGCGATTGGAGTTCTTGGCAGTGCTGGCCGAGGTGCGGGTCGCCGGGGCCGTGCCGGCCCTGAGCAAAGCCTGTCGCGGAATCGTGAAAGATGATGCACTGCGACAGGCAGCCCTGACTGCGTTGGCAGCCTATGACGATCCGTCCATCGCCCCGGTGGTTTTAAGTGTGTATCCCGCCCTGGGCCCGTTGTCGCTGCCCACAGCTCAAGCCCTCTTGGCCAGCCGACCGACCTGGTCACAAGCCTATGTCCAGGCCATCGCTCGAAAGCCCTCTGGCTGGGCAGCACCGCCGATCCCGCCCCTGAGTGTTCCGGCGAGCATCGTCCGCAAAATCAAACAGCACCGGGACGGCTCATTGCAGGCGCTGGCCGAAGTTGTTTGGCCGCAAACCGGCAAGTCCACGAGTGCCGAACTCGAGGGCCAGATCCGCGAGCGGGCCGCCTGGATCCGTGAGAGCGCCGGAGACCCGTATGCGGGGCGATCGCTCTTCCAGACAAGTTGCAGTGGTTGCCACCGTCTCTTTGCACAAGGCGGCGAAGTAGGGCCCGACCTGACGGTCCACGACCGCACCGACATCGAGTCGTTGCTGCTAGCGATCCTGAATCCGAGTGCCGAAATCCGAGAAGGGTATGAGAACTACACGGTCGAGACCCGGGATGGCCGTTCGCTCGCAGGATTCTTGGTGGAGCAGAATGCGCAGTCCATCGTGCTGCGGGGTTTGGACAATCAGAATGTGGTGCTGGCCCGCAGCGAAATCGCCGAACTGAACCCAGCGGGATTGTCGCTAATGCCGGAGGGCCTGCTCGACGGTTGGAAACCGCAGCCAGTGCGCGATCTCTTCGCCTATCTCCGGAGCACCCAACCGTTGGTGGGTGAACCGCCTCAGACCAAGAAAACCCAACCGTGAGACTTTAACGCTTTGAGCCACTGAACCCACGACCAACCAGACCAAAACCCATGAACCCAACGCCCTGTTCCCCACGACCGGTCGAAACCGGATTCACGCTCATCGAGCTACTCGTCGTCATCGCCATCATTGCGATCCTCGCCGGCATGTTATTGCCCGCGCTGGCCAAAGCTAAATCCAAGGCCAATGGCAGCTATTGCCTCAACAACCTGCGTCAGATCGGATTCGGTGTAGCGATGTATTCGGGCGACAATGGCGAGCGGTTTCCCCGATCCAAGAATTGGGGCAAGGTCTGGGGTAACTCCTTCCAAATCGGCGACAAGTATCACTACGAACTGCTAGAGCCGTATGTGGGCAAGAACAGCGGCACCAACCGAGGAAGCGCGGTGGTCACGGTTCAAAGCAAAAACACCCCGCCCTCACCCAGCACCTACGCCTGCCCAGTAGGTCTGCGCGGCAAGGATCCCGCTTTAAGCGGCGACAACTACCGCAACTGGCTGCGCGACAACGATTGGATCACCTATCCGTGGAACCACATCTTCCTGAAAAAAGATCAGTCTAGCTATGACGTCGATCGCCCGGTGAGCGGGCGCATGACTTCCTCGGTGGCCTCGACTTCCACCGCGGTTCTACTTTGGGAGATGCCCTACTGGACACCCGCCTACGCACCGCACAATGGGTCCATCCAATTAGTATTCGCCGATTCCCACGCCGCCCCCGAGAAGCGCAATCCCAAGGAGCAAGACTGGTGGGCCTATCACAGCCGCCGCGGGTGGGACGACAACGACCCGACCGGCATCGCGTTTAGGAACCAGTAATCCCTTGGCCGGTGCAAATGCCATCGCGGCCACATCGCCTCGATCTATCCGATCGAAAATCGGTGGACCCTCTATCACGGACACGGACCGCTCGGAGATCGGTCCCTACCTAGGAGCAGAATCAGTCTGGGCGCCTCATCGGGCTACATCCCGGATTCCCGCCACAACCTCGGCCTCGCCTGAGCACTTCCGAGGTAGGGCGATTTCTCCGAACGCGCCGCGTCGGCACACACGGACCGCTCGGAGATCGGTCCCTATCTAGGAGCAGAATCAGCCTGGGCGCCTCATCGGGCTACATCCCGGATTCCCGCC
>SYMJ01000056.1 GCA_005805505.1 Verrucomicrobiales bacterium
CCCTGAGACCGTCTCCACCGACTACGACACCAGCGACAAACTCTTCTTCGAACCTCTGACCCTCGAAGACGTCTTGCATATATACGAGCGGGAAGGGTGCTCAGGGGCCATCGCACAATTCGGCGGCCAGACGCCACTCAACCTCGCCATGGCGCTTAAGAAAAACGGCGTCAATATCATTGGCACATCTCCCGAGAGCATCGAGATGGCCGAGGACCGGAAGCTCTTCGCGGCCATGCTGAACAAGCTGGAGATCCCGCAGCCCCCCAACGGACTGGCCATCAACGCCGAGGAAGCCCTGCAAGCCAGTCATCGCCTCGGATACCCAGTGCTGGTGCGCCCTAGTTTCGTCTTGGGTGGCCGCGCCATGCAAATCGTCTACTCGGACGCTGAGCTGATTCACTACATGAGGTTCGCCGTGGAGGCCTCCTCTGAGCGGCCGGTGTTGGTGGACAAGTTCTTAGAGGACGCCACTGAGGTCGATGTCGACTGCATCGCTGACGTGGGCAACTTCTCCGATCCCCAACAGGGCACCATCGTCATCGGTGGCATTCTTGAGCACATCGAGTTTGCCGGTGTCCATTCCGGTGACGCTGCGATGGTGCTGCCGCCCCACACCTTGTCGGCCAAGGTTCTTGAGACCATCCGGGAGTACACTCAAGCGATGGCGCGTGAACTGAGGGTCAGCGGCTTGATGAATGTCCAGTATGCCGTGAAGGACGAAGTGGTCTACGTGCTTGAAGTGAATCCCCGAGCCTCCCGCACCATACCCTTCGTCAGCAAAGCCATCGGACGCCCGCTGGCCAAGCTGGCGGCGAAGGTCATGGCGGGCAAGAGCCTCCAAGAAGTGGGCTTCACCGCTGAAGAATGGCCGAAATACTGGGCGGTCAAAGAATCGGTCTTCCCCTTCAACAAGTTTCTGGGGCAAGACATCTTGTTGTCTCCGGAAATGCGATCCACAGGCGAGGTCATGGGCTTGGACAGCGATCTGGGCGTCGCTTACGCCAAGGCTCAAATGGCGGCCAATTCTCCGTTGCCGCTGAGTGGGAAGGTTTTCATTTCCATCGCCGACGCCCACAAGAAGGACCTGGTGGAGGTGGCTCAGAGCTACCTGGCCCTGGGCTTCGAACTGGTGGCCACCGATGGCACTGCAGCATGGCTCGAAACGGCCGGACTCAAGGTGGAGCGAACCCTCAAGGTTCTTCAGGGACGTCCCAACATTGTGGACCTCCTCAAGAACAAGGAGATACAGCTCGTGATCAACACTCCCAGTGGGGCGGCTCCCCGTGAGGATGAGGTTCGTATCCGGACCACCGCCGTCATTACGGGTACCCCGATCATGACCACCATCAGCGGGGCCAAGGCGGCGGCGCTGGGCATCGCGGCCCTCCAACGCCAGGGCTATTCGGTGAAAACGATTCAAGAGTACCACTGAGCGACCTCTCCGGCTCAGATCCACAAACTCTGGGCAGAAGTGTTCAGTGGTCCTAATCAAGGGATCCACCAGTTCCCATGCCTCAAGACCAACCCACCGAGTATCCCCCGTTGGCCCCGGTCCTTAGCGTGGGCGATGCCCGAAGGGCCCTGCAGTGCTATTCAACGGCCTTCGGCGCGGAAGAACTCTACCACTTGGTAGATCCAGCCACCGGTCGATGGGCTCACCTTGAAATTCGGTTGCCTGACGGGTCGCTGCTGCTGCTGGAAGAGGAAGCCTCGTCCCAGCCCACCGTGTCCGGGATGTCATCACGGCCACCGAGGGTTCGTCTGTGTCTCTTCGTCTTGGATGCGGATGCCCTCACCGCACGGTGCGCTGCGGCCGGAATGGTGGTAATTCAGCCTCCCAAGACCCACTTTCACGGGCATCAGTGCGCTTTGCTTCGGGATCCAGAGGGGCACGAATGGATGATCTCGCAGCCGGTCGAACGGCTGAAACCCTCCGAGATGCAAGCTCGTTGGGATGAGCGTTGAGCGGATGCCTTTTGGTTTTTTCGCCCACAGCCCGGAGCCTGGAGGGAACGTTGAAAGTGGCCCGCGGGTCCCAGCTTGGATTTTTAGGTTTGGTGAACTTCCTCTGAAAAAGGGCCATTCAGGCAAGCTTTTCAAGATTACGACTGCGAGGAGCCGACACCAAAAATTCACGCATCCCAATTTGAATCCGGGCCGGAGGTTGGCTAGTTTGAGCCCGGGAATTATTGCTGAGAAAGAGAAGCTTGACCGAACTCATCGGAAAGCATTATCCAAAAGCCCGTTCCCCTCGGTTCGTCTTCATCCCTCGATGATGGGATTGTCAAACCGTCGCCACTTTCATCCCCGTGTGGGGATGGGCCGGCGGGCTTTGGCGGTGTAATCCGTGTGTCACCCCAAAGCCCGCTGCTGCTTCTCCCGGAATCTTCATCCCGCTGTTTTCTGCTGTTTTTTGCTATTGGAGCCGTTCTCCCTTCCCCACGTCGTTGGTTCTCCCTCTGTCGCACTGCACGAGGCATTGCAGTTTGGCAGTTTGGTAGGGACGGTGTCTCACCGTCCGCTCCCTGTGCTGCCAGACGAGGAGGGGATGGCCCGAGAGACGGATGCGGGAAATCCGCCAGTCCGGTTCGGAGGGAGGAGTGGCCGGCAACGACCATCCCTACCCCTATAGGGTGACGGGGAACACCCCACGAGCCCGCCTTGTAGGCCGCGTGCCCTCACCTGTTCAACGACAATTATTCCTCCCCTCCGGTAACCAGAATCGTGAGGCAATGCGCTGGGAAAAATAATCGTCGTCGTACACGAGTTGCTGTTCTCGGTCTCCGAGGAACCTCCGAGACTTGGTGGTTCGGATCTCCAGAATTGTTCTCAAGTATTGCCCGTCAGTCTCCGATAACTAGAACTGCCGAGGCTTTGGGTCCATCGATGTGCTCGAACAGAAATCAGCGAAACAGCGAAACAGCGAGACAGCGAAGATAAAACAACGAACATAAAACAACGAACATAAAACGGCGAAAAATCACCCACTGATCCATATAAAATAGTGATTTAGATGTTAAAATTAATAATATCTTGAATCATGTATCAAAAACGGACAACAGTTCGACTCAACGCAGCACTTTGAGGCAGCAGTCCAAGCCGCCGGTTCCAAACCGTTTCTTCCGACGTCGAAATGAGTTACCTCAACATCTCGCACGATGTGCTGCGAGTATCTAGTGCGTCTCGAGAAGCTTCACCCATTGAACCGACCGTAAAATTGTTTTAGTTGCCCGAGAGAGAGGTGACACCATGAGCTCTGAATCAGACATTGTACTTCAGTACGACGATACCAAGATCCGTTTGGATTCTTTAAGGGCCGATTATGATACCATTTTCGGCATCGCCAACACGCCTGAAGAGTTTGTTACGCTGAACGTCATCCAAGATCAGATCCGGGCTTAAGAGCGAGCCATGAAGGATATTGTGGCGAAGTTGCCGGCCCGCGAGTCCTTAGGCGCCAAGTATTCGGTGGAGATACTAGGGTCCCATGAGATCTTTTTTGTGATCCCGCCCAACGTGTCGCGTATTGGCATCATCGAGGAGGCTCAGGCGATCTACGCCAAGCTGGATAAGCGGAACTACGTTTTTCCGAACCGGTACAAGGTGTGGCTCGACATGCCCTCTTTCACCGAGAGAAAGCCCACGGAGGCTCGAATAGCCATCGACGGTTGTGTCGACGACAGCCAGAACCGGACATTGGCGGACCAGAAACTCTTTCTCCGGCGGAAGTTTGAGGAAGGAGAGGCCTCAATACCAACGGTCGAAGATCTAGCAGCGGCTCATGCGCTGTTCTTTATCGTGACCCGCCAGAATTTGTTCAGGGGCAACAAGATTCGGACCCTGAGTGGCAGCCTGTTTTTCGACAACTTGGGTTTAGGGATGGACCGCTTTTCGCTCGATTGGAACCGGTTTCCCGACGTGGGAGCCGCTTCTTATTTGCCATCAGGGACCCTCGAATTGATGCGCAACGACAAGAAGATTGCGCGCGGCCTGTAAACCCTGTCGTCTGAGTTAGGGTGTTTCTATAGTCTCAATCTTTCGCTCAAACGGTCATTCGTTGTTCTGTGTCGTTCAAATGTCACTGTCGACAAGGCGGGTGTCCGGGTTAGTCTGCCGAATCGCTTGAATCATGGCCCGTAAGCAACGCCCCTCCGCCGGCAAATCTCCAGGAACTCCGAAAGTCATCCCCAATCCTCCGTCCCGGGGGGGGCCGGGAAGCCTTTTCAATCGCGAACTTTCGTGGCTGGAGTTCAACCAGCGGGTTTTGGACGAGGCGTTGGATTCCGCAGTTCCGTTGCTCGAGCGGGTGAAGTTCTTCGGGATCACCCATTCCAACTTGGATGAATTCTTCGAGGTCCGCGTCGCCGGGCTCAAGCAGCAGATTGAGTCGGAAGGGGGGCATCGCATGCCCGATGGTCTTACCGCCAGCGAGTGTCTCCGGGTGGTGACTCAGCGAGTGCGGGCCTTGGTCCGGGATGCCGATCGATGCTGGTCTCACGATTTGGCTCCGGCGTTAGAGGCCGAGGGCTTCCGTTTCCTGAAGCCAGGAATGCTCGACGAGTCCGATCGGCAATGGTTGGCGTCGTACTATCAGGAGAAGGTTTATCCGGTGCTGACACCATTGGCCGTGGACCCCTCCCATCCGTTCCCGCAGCTGCTCAATAAATCGTTAAATCTCATCACTCGGATTCACACCCCAGACGGTCGAGATCCGGGGGCTACCCGTTTAGCGATCGTCCAGGTGCCTCGGGTGCTGCCTCATCTGGTGAGGCTGCCACGCCCCGACGGTCGCCGGGACTCGGTCTTCCTGTCCGACCTCATCGGAGCCAACTTGGCCGGCCTCTTCGGCGTAGCGCAGGTCGAGGCCTGGTGGTCGTTCCGGGTTACCCGTAACAGCGAACTCTATATCGACGAGGAAGAGGTCTCCAATGTGCGGATGGCGGTTGAAGCCGAGTTGCACAATCGTCGGAAAGGCGAAGCCGTGCGTCTGGAGGTTTCAACCGATTGCCCCGAAGCAATCCGCCGTGAACTCCTGACCACCCTAGGCCTCGAAGCCCATGACCTCTACGCCATCGAGGGGCCCATTGCCCCCGGTCGGCTTCTGGCCATCCTGGAAGGAGACGACTGCCCGGAATTGCGCGATGAGCCTTTTGTAGCGCCCATTGTGGAACCCCTTCGGGAAGGTAGGGATATTTTCGGGAGCCTTCGCCAAGGAGACCTGCTGCTGCACCATCCTTATGAGAGTTTTGATGGGGTCTTACAGTTCCTCCAACAGGCAGCGGCCGATCCGCGCGTTCTGGCTATCAAGCAAACCCTTTATCGCACGGGCGGCGATCGCCGCATCGTGGGAGCCCTCATGGATGCGGTGAAGAACGGCAAGCAAGTCACCGTAGTGGTGGAATTGAAGGCACGATTTGACGAGGCCAACAACATCGCCTGGTCCCGCCGCCTCGAAGAGGCCGGCGTTCACGTGGTCTACGGCGTGGTGGGATACAAGGTCCATGCCAAGGTGTGTTTGGTGGTTCGTCGAGATGACGATGGGCTTCGCCGCTATGTCCATCTGGGCACCGGCAATTACAATCCTTCGACCGCCCGACTTTATACGGACCTGAGCTTGCTGACTTGCCGCCCGGACATCGGTGAAGATGCCACCACACTCTTCAACCTGCTCACCGGTGTCTGTCAGTACCGACCCACCCATCAGTTGATTTTGGCCCCTTTCGAGATGCATGAGCGGGTCCAGGCGTTGATCCGACGCGAGGCGGACCATGCGCGAGCCGGGCTTCCGGCGCGGATCGTGGCCAAGATGAACGCCTTGGTAGACGACGAAACCATTCGCTCGCTGTATGAAGCTTCCCAGGCCGGGGTCGAGATCGATTTGATAATCCGGGGTATTTGCTGCCTGCGTCCCGGCGTGCCCGGCTTGAGTGAGCGAATTCGCGTGCTCAGTATCATAGACCGCTTCCTCGAGCACAGCCGCATCTGGAGTTTTGAAAACGCCGGCAATCCCTCGGTCTTCGTGACCAGTGCTGATTGGATGCCCCGAAACTTCTTCAAGCGCATCGAAGTAGCCTTTCCAATCTTGGATGGGCGGATTCGGGACCGCATTTTGCAGGAGATCCTCCAGGAGTCTCTTCAAGATGTCGCCAAGGTGCGACAGTTGCAGCCCGATCAGTCCCACGGAACCTACCGGAGATCCCCGCAGGCTCAGACTCCCGGGGCTCGACGGTCCCAGTCGCGGTTCATGGACCTCGCCCGCAAGAGTCCCCCACCCGCAAGGCCGGGACCTGCGGCTAAGTCTTCGGTGCGGATTCGTCTGGGCAAACGCCCGGAGTGATTCACCGGGCGGGTGCCTCGACCTCGCGCACGGCCGCCCCGTGAGCCTCGCTGAGCACGAGCACGGCCAGACGGCGAATCCGCGGTCCCTCCCCGTGAGCCAAGGCGGGGTGTTCCATGCCGGTAGATCCAGGGTTGGCCGCTAGGTTGGCGACCAGCGCCCGAGGGATGTGCTGATCCGAGGCGGTGGCTGAAGACTCATTCATGCCCACATAATCGAAGCGGCCTCGAAGATCCGTATAGCCATCCTTCACAAAGCGGATCTCTCCATTGTCCAGCCGACCGTAGACCTTCACATAGGCCTTGGAGACCGGGCGGTTTCCGGACGGTTCGCGAACTTCCAACGAGCCTTCGTTTTCCGCCATTTGAAGGCGGAAGGTGTGGGCGTGGTGCATCCGCGCCTTGCGACGGCCGCCACCCAAGACTTCGACTACTACGTGGTCTTTGGCCAGGGCGGCGGGGATGGGCAACTCCAGAGCGTTCTTGCCGGCGGGCAATGGCACGACCGTGGAGAGGGACGGTTGAAGAATGCTGGGTTGGTCTCCGTCTCGCTCGGCGAAGGGGTTTCGGCTGAAGAGGAACTCGGGGTCCATGCGGTAATAATTGACCGTGACCGAGGACAACCCTTTCCAGGTGAGGGAAATGCTGCGGTTCTCCACCTGGAGGTCAAAGGAGGCCTCGCGTTGGGCCGTCGCCGCCGCGGTTTGAGCATCGGAGGGAGAGTTGCCGGGAGTTCCTGGAGCCGGTTTGGCAGCGACCTTCTTGCCTTCGGCCTCGTCGACGTAGCGGGTCAGGTCCGCAAAAAGTCCGCGCCAGCGCGGTACCGGATAAGATTCGTAACCCCGAGCGATCTTGCGGGCCTCAGGGAGCTTCTCTTCGTACAAATGGGACCAGGCCTGGAGGTAGTCGTACTGGATCCGCGTACGGACCTCCGTGGGTCGCACCCTTGCCAAACGGGACAGCCCTTCGCTCACCCGATCTTGAAGGAACAAATAGTAGGCAATCGCCAACTCGTCGTCGGCCGTCAATCGGGGCTGGAAGGCCAGCACACGCAGAAAGCGCAGGTATTGCTCGCGGAACACGGTGTTGGCGATCCGCCGTCGGGATCCGACCGGGTGCGCTCTGGGGTTGATTAGGGGAGAATACTCGAGGTGTTCGTAGGTCCGTTGTTCGATGGGGTCGATGCGCAGAATCGGTGACTCCAGCCAGGGTCCGCACTGTACCAGGAAATCCTCCCGGTGCCGCAGCCATTCGCGGAGCACTCCGGAGTCGTTGTGAACCACCGCGTATCGGGCGATGGGCTCGTTCCAGACGTGATGCTGGGAGAGAAATTCTGTGAGGAGCCGGAAGAATTTAGGGCTCTTGGCGACCCGCCACGCCACGCGTTCGAGATTCAATCGGGCCAGGTTGTTGGTCGACAAGAAGGCCAGGACTTCTGCCTCGGAACCTTGCTGCGAAAGATACTCCCAGGATCGGGTGTCCCGCACGGACAACTGGCGCACCACTCGAAAGGACTGGGTCTTGGCTTGAGCGAGTGCCTTCCCATCCAGCGTCAGGATCGCGGGTGCGTGGGCGTAATTTGTGGGCTGTGCCGAGTGGCTGGGAAAATAGAAGTAGTACTCCACTTTCAAGGTCGAATAAGGCTCTAGCCGGACAGGGTGGCTGTGGGTGGCTCGACCTCTCTGGAGGGGAATGGAACCCAGCGGAATTTGGGTTAACACATCCGCCTTCACCGGGGACGAACCCGGATTGCTAATCACGACTTGCGCGCCATACGCCACGCCGGGCAGGAACTCGTCGCTCACAAACTTATCAAAGCGTTCCTGTCCCTCGGTCAGGTAGCGGTCATCGAGTCGGAAGAAGCGTTCGCTCAGCAGCAATTCAGGTCCCGTGGCATTCGGTGAAATTGGGGTCGCAGGCCTCACTTCACGGACAAAGATGAGCAACGGTCCGTTGGCAGTGAGGGTTCTGGAAGTTCCCTCATTGCGGATCGTGGGGGCGTTGGTGGTTTGGAGGGGCAGGTCGAGAACCGCCAAGGCCAGCAGGATTTCGCTGAGGTTATGGTGTGCTTCCAGAATTCGCGGCGAGAGGAAGGGGACTTTCGGATCTCGTGCGGCGAAGTCGCGCCAGAAACCTGAGACTGGGATCAGGTCGGGGCCTTGGGCCTCGAGAGGCAACCGGTAGTACTGGTTCTCCGCCCATTCTTTGGCGGGACCGGGAGAACGGTAATACCCGGAGGCGGCCGAACGAGCACGGAGGCTGCGAGCCGTCTCCACCTCCAGGCCCAACGCCACGCTCTGGGGCTGAGATGCCTTCATCTTGGCCAAGGTGGGAGCTTTTCGGTCCATAGACCGGCGGGCCGATTTGTCCAGCGGTGCATCTTCGGCCATCCGCATCATGGATTCGGCGTCGGCCGGCGCTGGCTGGTTTCGACTAGGCAGAAGACCGTATCTCGACATCAACTCCCGCTCTGTTCCGGATTTTTCGAACATCCTCTCGCCGGGTGCGGCGGAGGCCTGGCCTTTGAGCGAATGTCCGGCTGCGCCGCCCACGCCACCGGAATCTTCCAAGGCCCGACCACCGAGGGCGGTTTCGAACCGTTGAGTTTCGAGGGTGTCGATGGGTTGCAGTTCCCAGAGTTCTTGCAAATGGCGCGCCGTGGCAGCGGCTTCGCCGTCCAGTCGAGTGGCCAAGAGGGTTTTCTCAACCAGATTGAGCCGCCCGTAAGCCCGGGGTTCTCGATACGCTTTCAGATCGGCCCCCAGCAGGTAGTCATCGATGAAGGTGCGCGCCCGCTTATTGGCCAAGTGGGGACGGATGACGGACTCGAAGAAGGCCGGATCTTTCCGCTGCAGGAAGAGATTCACCTCATGGCAGGCGAACTCCGAGTAGCGGGAGCGTCGCTCGTCGGGTGTCAGCGACGACCAACGCATGAGCCAATCAAAGCGCGCCAACTGGGGATCAGGATTGAGGGTCCTCAGCAAGCGGAACACGGACTCCAGGGTGTCGTAGGTTTCCCACTGGCTGTTCCGGGCCTCCGACAGCGTCCGGGTTTGTCCGCGGACCAGCCCTTGGGCATCCCGGACTTCCGTCGAGCCGCCGGGTGTTTCCAATACGCGGCTGAGGCGCTGGTCTTGAAGGGCGAGGGGTTTTTCGGACCGGACAACCGTCAGCCACGCGGCATCGGTGGCGTCCTCCACATACACTTGGATGAGGGATCCGTCCCCGAGGGCGGTCGCCGGCAGCCGGATCTTGCCGGTGGCATCCGGGATGAGGTTGAACAAGGCCGGAGAAGCCGTGGCCAGAAAGTCCCAGTTAGAATCCAGAGCCGGTCGGGCCGCGGCGAGCTCACTGCGCGCCAGCATGTCGGCCATTTGTGCCATTCCGGGCAGGCTGCCCGCGGAGGCGAGCGGTGCGGCCCCGTCGGCGACGGGCAGTGCTTCCGAATCGGTGGAGCGCTTGTCCCAGGGGTTGAGCAGCAAGCCGGGCCGGGGCAACCGATTGCCCGGGTACTTCGTGGCATAGCGGCGGTCTAAGATGTAGCGGTACTCGTCGCCGATTTCCCGGCCACCGGAATACAAGTTAGGCAAAAAGTCGGGGGTCTTGGATCCGACGCCCCATCGGGTGAAGCCGCCCAAATTGGAGAACAAGCTCTTGGCCGGTACAAACTGGTTGGCCATCACGTGGACACGGGTGAACGGGTTCCAGTTTTGCAGCGTGATTTCGGCGCCGCCCTCAGGGGTGAGGGTGGCGGATACCAAATGAACCGGCTCCCGGGGACGCAGTTCCAAGGATCGGTTCTTGCCCACCAACCAACCGGCCACCGGCCCACCGTCACCGATGCGGAGGGTGATCACTGAATCCTCCGGATCGCGCAGGCGCAGCGAGTAGTCGCCCGCCGCCAGTCCTGCGATTTCCAGCAGGTTTCCGGAGGCCCGCACCGCCGTGGTTCGATCGGTGGCGAAGGTGCCGCCGCGCAGTTCAAGCAGTGACCAGGCGTCTGGCCGTCCTTGCGGGGACCACGGGAGGCGCACGGTCTCGCCGACGCGGGCGTGGAGTTCTCGCGGACGCGTCTGGGCGGAGGTCTCCAAGGGCCACGAGCGCCGGAGGTCCGGAGCCGGGGTCGCCTCCAGTCGGGTGATCTCCGCCAGCGCCCCCAGATCGATGCGGCCTTGGGCGTCGGTCCGCAGGGAAACCTCGACGGTGTTGTTGAAGCCACGGCGATGGAACGTCATCGGGAGGGCATGGTCCGGTACCGGTTCCCCGTTCTTGCCGAGGACTTCCACCCAATAGCGTTCGCCGCTCCGCCGGAGGAAGGCGTCCTTGACCAGGGCGGTCCCTTCGATGCCATTGATTTCCCAGCTCCGGGAGGCACTCAGCTCGCGTTTCTCGCCGCCAGCCACGGGATCGATTCGTCCCTGCAAAGTGGTCGTGACTCGGCCGAGACGTTGAGGCACCCGGAAGACGTGGGTCAGCACCCGGGCTGCGGAGAGCGGGGTGAGCGGCACCTCCGTGCTGGAGCTCACGCCATCGAGGGTGGTGGTGGTCAGCGTCAGTCGGGCCTCGGCAAGCAGTTCCGGAGTGGCCGCCTGATTTCCGATACGCAAGGACGAGCGCATCGCGAGCACTGCTTCGGCTCCGGCGACACAGTGCTCGGGATCCAGGTGGAACTGAGCCTCCAGCTCATAGGTCTCGGCATGGTGTTCAAATTCGGCTAAGGACGCCAACCGCCCGTCGGCATCGGACAAGACGATGGGGCGTCGGCCCGGGGTGGCTGTGAACGGAATTTGGATGCGACCGTCCTTGGGATCGGCTTCCCACTTGCGACCGTCTAGCCAGGCGACGGCGTTGGTGACGATGCGGGCGTTCTCGTCGAGGACCTGGATCAAATCGCCGCCCGGCCCGTTGGATTGCAGCAAAGAAAATCCTCCGCGTCGGAGGAGGGCCCGGGAAGATCGTCCGCCGCCGATGATCTCGACGATCCAAGCCCCCCGCTTCCCTTGGAGTTCGGGAAAGCGAAACGGCCGTGTGTACCGCAGGTAGGGCGAAGATTCTCCGTCGTGACGTTGCTCGACGTTGGCCACCCAACCATCGAGAGGGAGGTCGGTGTTCAGGGGGCGTTTGTGCGACTGAAAGTAGGCGAGGGTGTTGATCTCGAAGAGACGGACCATGACCTGAGGCGTGTTTTTGAGAGTCACGCTCACCGCGACTTCCTGGTCCAACGGACTGCTCGACGCATTGGTGGCCGGAAATTCGATGTCCACCCGATCCTTGAGCGCCTGATAACCCGTCGGCGACAGCAATGAGGTCCAGCGCTCGGTTTCACCGGCACCCTGGGTGATCTTGGCTTCGGCGAAGAGGGGTTTGACCCAGGTGTCCCGGAGCCATTCGGTCCACGGTTCCCACTGGGCATCCGTGGCGGCGAAATGCAGGAAGAATTCACGGACCAACGGTTCGTCCAGTCCGATGGGAGGCAGTCCCAGACCCGATTCCGGGAAGGCGGCATTCAAGTCGGCCGCAAAGCGGTCTGCCTGGACCGATTTGAGGTACTTCGGGTTCATGTAGGCGGCCGGTCGGGGCAGCTTCAAGTATTCGAGGAAGCGAGACCGATCATAGACACCGCGGGTCCGGTCGTGTTGCAGGCGGGCATACAGCACGTGGGCCTTGAGGGAATTGAACGCCGTGGGCAGTCCCCGCACATAGCCTTCGACGCGCTCCAGCCAGGCCTCCCTTTCGAGCGGATTCGTCTGGGTATTGGCGTCGGCCCCGGGAGCCAGCTTGGCAATCCGGGTCATCACAAACGCCGACTGGTGGGCCAGCGCAGGGATTTCCTTTTCGAGCGCATCGAGCTGCGCGGGCAGCAACGCCCGATGAATGGGCAAGGAACCAAAGCCTCGGCTTTCCGATGTCTTTAATTCGGAGAGGATCCTTGGCAGCAGGCCCGGGGCGTCCGGTCGTTGGATCCGCATCAGGAGGTCAACGGCCGGGTAGGGAAGAGCCGGGGCCGGGTCTTGCAGCAACCGTTCCACCTCGGCTTCGGACAGCGTGCCGAGCGGATTGCCTGTCGGGAGAGCGCTGAGGAAACGTTCCCGCGAGATCATGGAGGGCGTCAGTGCTGTGGGCAGGTCGGGCTTTTGGTCGGGGAGCTCCTGGACGTGGTTGAACTGCAGCCCCAGCCGATCGCGCAGATGTTGGAGGGTTTTTTGCGGATCCGTGCCGTAGGCCAGGAGTGCCTCACGGTTCTCGAGCAGTTGGCGCTGCTCGGAATTTGGGAAGCGCGTGGCCCATTGGGTGAGTGTCTCAGAAAATTTCTGCTTCTGCCCGGAGGACTGGTAATGCAGCGCGTGGAAAAAGTAATAGTCCTCGGTACCGGGCACGAGTTGCCCAAGGGTGGCTTCGCGGTCGGAGGCCAGGGCGAAGGTTTCAATGAAGCCGAGGTCGGTGTCGGCCCGGACAGTCAGAGAAGTGGCCAGAGAAGTGGCCAGAATCCAGGCGGGAAGGCCGAAGCGGCTGAGGGATGAGACGTTCATGGCAGGTACCGGGCTGTTATCAATTGGAAGCCGGGAGAGGCTCCTCTTCTGACAACGCACTGAATTAATAAAGCTTAGATCGCCAGCGAGTGCGAGGGGGAGTCGTGTTTCGGTTGGGTGTCTCGAAGGGTTGGCGAAACTTCGAAAAGGATAGCCCATCTGCTGAAGATCCGCGGCACGCCCGCCTTGACAGGGCCGGGGTTTTGTTCGGAATAGGGGTGCGTCATGAAGTCCGGAACACCAGTTTCACTCCCCGTGGCAGTCGCCTGCGCTACGGCAGCCGCACTTTCCCGCCCGAGCCGCCACTAACCGCCCAACCCGGCGAACCTGTGGCGGATCCGGGAAATTCCTCTTCCCGAAGGTCCCCGAGTTCGCATACCCCCCAGAGACGTCCATGTCCTCCGTTCATCGCAACTTCATCGCCCACCACGTCGCGGGGATCCCGCGCTCGGGTATTCGCGACTTCTTCGAACTCGTCCAGAACACCACGGGTGTGATTTCGCTGGGGGTCGGAGAGCCAGATTTTGCCACCCCTTGGCATATTCGTGAGGCGGCGATTTACGCTCTGGAACGCGGTCGTACCCAATACACTTCCAACTTGGGCTTGCTGAAATTGCGCGAGTGCATTTCGGACTATGTCGAGCAGCACTTCGGGGTTCGCTATGACCCGAAGACTGAGGTGCTGGTGGCGGTCGGTGTTAGCGAGGCTCTGGACTTGGCTCTGCGGGCGGTGCTCAACCCTGGCGATGAGGTGATTTACCACGAGCCCTGCTATGTCAGCTACGCACCGAGTGTGGTTTTGGCTCATGCGGTCCCGGTGCCGGTGGCGTGCAAGGCCGAAGATGGTTTCGCGGTGACGGCTCAAGCCATTGAGGCGGTGGTCACGCCGAAGTCCAAGGTGCTCATGCTGTCGTTTCCGACGAATCCGACCGGGGGCACCATGACCCGGCAGCAGTTGCTTGAAATCGCCGAGGTGGCCCGACGCCATGACTTGTTGATTCTCACTGACGAGATTTATTCCGAGCTGACCTTCGAGGGAGAGCACGTGTCCATCGCCTCGCTGCCGGGCATGGCCGAGCGGACCATCTTCCTGCACGGTTTTTCGAAGGCTTATGCCATGACTGGATTTCGCATCGGCTACGCCTGCGGTCCGGCCCCGCTCATCGACGCCATGATGAAGGTGCACCAGTACGCCATCATGTGTGCGAGCATCATCGCCCAGGAGGCCGCCATCGAGGCGCTCCTTCACGGGGCTGCCGCGACGGCTGAAATGCGCGACCAGTATCAGTTGCGCCGCAATTTCATTGTGAAGGCCCTCAACGACATGGGTCTCAAGTGCAATCTGCCGCGGGGTTCTTTCTATGCGTTCCCCGACATCACCAGCACGGGTCTGTCTTCGAAGGAGTTTGCTGTGCGTTTGTTGAACGAGGAGAAGGTCGCCTGCGTGCCTGGCGGAGCTTTCGGGCCCAGTGGCGAAGGCTTTGTGCGCTGCTGTTTTGCGACCGCCTTCGACAAGATCCAGGTGGCCATGGACAAGACGGCCCAATTTGTTGATCGGCTCAAGTGATGCTCTTCGAGATCTCGCATCGTTCGTTGCTTGCGGTGGACCATAAAGCCGCTCTCTTGAGGTGTGATTCCTGAGACGGCACGCATCGGGTCCGTTCCCTACCTCAATGCGGTGCCATTGACCTGTGGGCTGGAGGAGGGGTGTCGATTCTTGCCGCCGTCGACGTTGGCGGTGGAATTGCGTGCCGGTCGGCTCGAGGCCGCCTTGCTCAGTATCACCGAAGCCTTGTTCGCTCCGGGGTATCCCATCGTGGACGGCGTGGCCATCGCCTCCGACGGTCCTGTGGCCAGCGTGTTTCTCGCCCATCAGGATCCTCTCGACGAACGCCTGACCGAGGTGCATCTCGACCCGGCTTCCTGCACCAGCGTGAATTTATTGCGCGTGCTCTTGGCAGCCCGAGGGCTATCGCCGCGCTTCAGACCTTTGGCGGATTATGACCGGGAGCGGATGCCTCGCAACGTGCTGCTCATCGGAGATCCAGCCATTGGATTTTCTCTGGGTCCACACCCTCATCAAATTTGGGATTTGGGGGCCGCGTGGAAGCAATGGACAGGCCTGCCGTTTGTTTATGCCGTGTGGGCCGTTGGGGAATCCGCTGCGACACCGGCCTTGGCGGACCGGCTTCGCCAAGCCCGACTGCTCGGTCTGGAATCGATGCCCCACTGGGTCGAGCATCGCCCCGAATTCACTCGCGAATTTCGCCACTCGTATTTGGGAGGCCACATTCGTTACGGCCTCGGAGACGCTGAGAAAGCCGGGATCGAACGCTTCCGCCAAGCGCTCGACACCCACATCCAGCCCCGGCAGCCCACGGTGGTTCCTCGCTACTTTTGATTTGCCCGCGTCGGGAACCCTCTTACCAACGGCCTGTTGGTGTCAGTACCGCCAGGTTAGCCCGAGGAAGGGCATGTAATCCGGAGCCGATCGGGTGATTCCGAAGAAGCAGCCGAAATCGAGTTGGAGCCCCTCACGGGCTTCCCAGGTGAAGCCGACATCAAATTGCCCCTGCCAAGGTAGACCGGATTCCGGTGCGATGCGGGCGGCCAATTCGATGAAGCCGGCCCACCGCTCGGTGATGTCGCGGCCGAGGGTCACGGTATTGCCCCATTCCAAGCCGTGACCGGCCGGGTCGTAATGAACCCAGTCGACCTGGGTCTGGCCGCCCAACGACCAGCCCGGGGCCAATTCGACGGCCAGTGGTACAATGAGACCTCCTTCAGCATGCCCGTTGCGGACATGGGAGGCCGACAGGGGCAATTTCACGTAGGGCATGAGGGCCAGGGCGGTGAGGCCGCCGTCATTGCCCCAGAGGTTGACCTTGAGACGCGTCTGGAGGTCACCGGCACCGGATCGCTGCTCGAGCCGTCCGGTCGCATCGGATCGCCTCCAGGAAACCACTTGGCCATCGTAGATCCACTGCAAGTCGCTCCGGGGCGTTAGTCCGACCTTGGCGTTGACCCCTCCAACCACCAGTTCTCGGCCGGAGCGGTCGCCATCGGCGGAGACCGTTCCGAAGGTCGCCTTGGCTACCTCGAACTCGAATTGGACATGCCCGGCGTCCACCGAGTACGGGCTTTCCGTCTGGTCCGGCCGATCGGTACTCAAGGGTCTCATGGCTTGCCGGGGCACCGGGTCGAGGAGCCAATACTGTTGGGTAGGGACCGGGTCGGATGCTCCCACCCTGCTGGAAAGGACCGTGGCCATTATCAGACCGAGACGCATCGGCCGGGATATGGCTCGGACCCGTCTATGGATCGCGAGGATCCCGATGGGAGATTTTGTAAATGGGATGAGCGGCACCGTTGAAGTTTCTGCGGGACCGATCTGCGCAAGGCAACAACATTGTTTTATGTCTAAAACAAACCCCAAAAGTAAAACCGGCCTCTTTCAAGGTCTTGGCCGGAGGTTCGGTCATGGAACCCGGGGGAAGCCATTTTCCGGTACTCCATGCCCCGCACGGAACAGAATTAAACCCCACGACCCTTTGGCCATCGACGGTGGAAGGCCAGAGCGCTGACTCCGGCTCCGGTGAGGGCCAGGGCCCAGGTGGAGGGCTCTGGAATCACCTGAAAGCGGTAGGTGGCCGGATCGCTGGTACGGAAGCCGTCGATGAGATGGGTTCCGGAGGCCTCCAGAGTGACCGAATAGTCGCCAGGTGCCGAGAAGCCGACATTGAAATGACCATGGCTGCCGGGGACCAGCGGCAAGCGGTCGCCAGCGGTGATGCCATCGGCCGTGGTCATCTTCAACTCGGGAGCGCCGAATCCGCTGGTGCCCCAGATCGAGAAAGTGCCCGGACCGCTGACGGCTTTCAGACTGAGAGTAATGTTGCTCGACCAGTCGCCAGCAACGAGTTCTTCAGTGCCGAATCCCAGAAAGGGCAGTTGTGCGTTCTCGGCGGTTGGAAGAATCCAAACCGGTGTGCCCGTGGCTCCCAGAAAACTGGTGAACGCGCCGCCGGGAGAAACTCCGGCCGCAGCGGATCCGATTGAGAAAACCACCTCTCCTGGGGTGAACTCCTGATCCACCGGTTCCTCTTGATGAACATGTAAATCAAAAGCCTTGTCTGCGTATCCGATACCGATATCGACATGGCCAGATTGGATAAAAGTTTGGGAAAACGCGGGAATTACCAGGGTCAAGGCTGGGACGATCAAGAGCAGTTTCATAATAAATAAGGGGCGGGTTTGAACCGAATGCAAACAGTTTGCAATACAATAGACAGGCCGCCCGTCAATCCCGAATTTAAAACTGCGTTACCCAGCGGGTCTGGAAGGCCGGGACATAGGGGGGATAGGGACAGGCTCTTGGCGGACTCAACGGAATCGTCCGGACTTAAGCCAGTGGGCCATTCTAAGGAGGACCGAGAGCGGAAAGGGCAAGAAAGAGGGCGAGAAAGGGACAGGCACCCTTTTCCCCGGATGAGGCCTTTGCAGTAGATGCCATCGGCGTAATCGAAAATGAACTGAAATGACTGGGGACAGGCTCTTCAAAGGCCCAATCCAATCGTTCGGGTTCAAGCCAGAGGGCCATTCTTAGGAATTTCGCAGGCGAGCCAACTCG
>SYMJ01000057.1 GCA_005805505.1 Verrucomicrobiales bacterium
AGGCTTGATTGCTTCGATATTCTTCAAATAGTCAAATATTTGAAAAATGAAGCACACTCGTTTCGACGATTCAGACTCCTACATATGCAGTTTTCAGAGAACTAAGCAGACTTGTTCTCTAAAATTTTTTACGGTGGCCATTAAGCGGTGGCCCGACCCGATCCCATCCCGAACTCGGCCGTCAAACACCGCATTGCCGATGGTAGTGCTTGTATAGCTTGCGCGAGAGTAGGTAGCCGCCGAACCTTTCCTAAGCCGGACTCCTCTAGAGTCCGGCTTTTTATCTCAACTTGTTGGGGTTTTTAGGATCCTTAAGTTGGTGCAAACCAATTAAGTTTAGGCTAGCTGAGGTTAGTCTAATTGGATCAGTTCTTTAAATAATACATTTTAATGCGGTCACCGGTTAGGTGCTGCGATTACATTTTATGGTGGCCATAAAGCGGTGGCCCGACCCGATCCCATCCCGAACTCGGCCGTCAAACACCGCATTGCCGATGGTAGTGCTGGGATAGCTTGCGCGAGAGTAGGTAGCCGCCAAACCTTTAAAAGCCGGACTTCAAAAGAGTCCGGCTTTTTGCTGTCTCGGTTCAAACTTTCATCAAAGAAGCTCAGATATGAGGAGAGTTCATTGGTTCCTCGACGTTTCTAGGGGGTGACCTTCAGGATCGGATGTCTCCGAACGCCAGTGGCTCCCGGGAGTTCCCATTGCCTTGAAGCCCTGTGTCGGTGACGGTGACGGTGTGAAAACCGATGAAATCCGCCGGTTTGAAAACCACCGACCCCTGAAACTCAACGGATCATCGATCCGGCCTCAGCGTGTCGGTTGCCCGAGGGAATTTTTATCAAGTCTGGTGGGTCCCGGACGCATTCGGCCTCATCTGGAAGAAGGAAGAAACGCTGGGCCTCATCCGCAAAGAAAACCGATCCGAGGATCCGGCAAAACCGAGGATTTCAAACCGGCAACTTTCCGTGGATTACGCAACGTTGCTGAGAATCCGGGAGAAGCCCTCTGCTAGAACATGACAAAACCATGGTTTTCAAACCGGCAATTTTCGTGAATTTCAGAACCGCGTTGAGAGTCCGTTGGCAGGCTATTTTCTGACGGCTTTCGGTGCTTTGATCGGGCGACCGTAGGCGTCCACTTCAATATCTACCGGAACCTGAATGGTACGGCCATCTGAAGTGATCTCTTGATGCCACTGGCGCACCACTCTCCGAGTGTTTCTGAACGGGATTTGGGCGGCAGCAGCTGTTCCTTCTGCGACTCCCACCACTGCTCCAACCGCATTTCCCCCCACGGCACCCACCGTTGCGCCGACCGCTTGTCCCACAGCTGGACCAGGTTGGCGAGGGTCGGTGATTCCCGGCAGATTGGGATCCGATGCGCAACCGATTAAAGTGGCGAGAATTAAACCCGTTCCTAGGGGCCGGAGGATGGAGTGAGGAGTCATGCAGCGTGCCAATGAGCGAAGGTTAGGGGATTCTATGGCCGGCGCAATCTCGCCGGACAAGGGACAGGCTTCTTTCCGACGGGATACACGGATATTGCAGCCATGCTTTTTGTCGGTTGCTGGAGCGATTCTAAAAAAGAGCTCGTTTTTGTGAGGAAATTGCCTTAACCCAACAACTCAGAGCTTGTGGGGATGCGGGCGCAACCCATCGGTTCCAGGCGATTTCTGTCGGCAGTTCTCCGTTGATATGAAGCAATTGCATTGGATTTTTGGAGTGTGGGTCTGGACATTTTCATTCTTGGGGATCGGGCTCGGGTTGATGGGTCAGGAAACTCCACCCATATCCAGTGCTCGAAAGGCGGCGCTGCTGGTCGATAACCGAGCGGGTGAGGAATTCAAGAAGTTGGCTGCTCAACTGGAGGATCAATTGTCGAGTCGTGCAGCCAGTCCGGGGCTGGTTTTTATTGGTCGACAGTTGGTCACCGACGCGATCGCCAAGGAAGGTGCCGGAGCCCAGTTGGATGCGTTGCTCTCCGAGCGGACATCGGCTCTGCGATTGGCTCAGTCGCTGGGCGCTGATTGGATTGTTCTAGCCTCGTTGTCTTCGGTCACACGAGAGGAACGCACCTTCAACGACGGAACTCTCCAATTGACCAGCCACAATCATGTGTTGCGGATCTCTTACAAGATTGCCGAAGCGGCGGAGGGTGGAGTCCTAGCCGGTGACAGCATTCGGGTTTCCCGAAACATTCGAGGCACTCAAACTGCAGGCGTCGAATCCTCGGAAATCTTCAACCAACTCGTGGACGACGCCGTCATTCGCTTACTCCAATTGTTCCCGGATAAGGTGCTTCAAATTGCCAAGGCCAAGGTGAACAAACCTTCACAGATCGAGATCAGCGTCTCCGCAGTTGCGGTGGATCTCACCCAGAACCCATTGCAGCTCCCAGACTTGCGGGTAGGGAATGATGGTTCGATCACCAAAGGAAGTTCTGGATCGGTGGATGTGATTTTAGGTGACGTCAGCATCGAGATGGATGGAGTGCTCGTCGGAACGACTCCGGCGACGCTGCGATTGGCTCCAGGCTTCCACAAATTGCGGCTCACACGGCCGGGCTTTGGTGCCGTGGAGCAAACCATTAATCCCGTGACTGGTCTCAAACTGCGGCCGGCACTGCAAATGAGTGAGGTGGGTTATGCTCGTTGGAAGGATAATGTCGCGTTCCTTCAGGGCATTGAGGTGAATCGAAAGTTGACCGATTCTCAGGTCAAGGCCGTCGAAGGCTTTGCAAGGATGCTAGAACAAAGCGGTTACCGGGTGGATGTCCGCGAGGACAACAAAATCCAGATCAACGGCAAGTCTCTGTACGATGGAGCCATCCTGCAGAATCGGAACCGTCACTGACATCACTCCTAGCGAACCCTTTTTCTGACGATGAATTCTTTGTTCCGACTCCTGCTATTGCTCGGTTGGTGTGCCGCCGCATCCAGTGCCTTTGCCCAGCGTGAAACCATAGCTGTCGCCGCGGTCAAGGTGACCCCGGCTGTCTCGACGAAGCTTTCCAACGCTCGGAAAACCCTGTCTGCGGAGCAAATGTCGCAATCGTTGATGGAGCAGTTCAACAACAGTATCCAGGCGACGCGCAAGTTTCAGGTCGTGGTCCGCAGCGATCTCAAGGACCTCATCACGGATGATGACAAGGCCCGCGCTCTGAATCCTGATAAGCAAAAGGGCTTCAATTTGGCAGAAACCAAGTACCTGACGGTGCTGACGGTGGACGATTACGACGACCAAACCCAGCGCCTGGACCAGAAGCTCAGCAATACGACGCTCACCAAGCGGACGATCCGTTTGTCGCTGATCACCAAGATCTATGAGACGGCTTCGGGCAAGCTGCTGGAGTCTACTTCCAAATCCATCAGTTCGACCGAGGCTCAGCAGACCTTTAACGAAGCGAGCACCGATGCCGAGATCACCGATGCCTTGATCCGAACCGTGGTGAAAGATTCGGCCGATTGGGCGGCGACGCAGGTCGTGGATGTGATCTTTCCGGTAAAGATCATTACCAAGAATGACAAATCCGTGACCGTGAACCGAGGCGAGGGATCCGGTATGGTGGTCGACCAAGTGTGGCGTGTCTTTGCTGTCGGGAAGGAATTGATCGATCCCGATACCAAGGAGGTCCTCGGCAAAGAAGAGGTGGAGATTGGCAAGGTTCGCGTCACCGATGTGCTACCGAAGTTCTCAAAGGCTTCCATCGTGGAGGATCGCGGTATTGCCGAGGGAACTCTCCTGAGGAAGTGACTCCGGAATGCTGGATTGCCGCTTCCAGCCCCTCCCATTGAACCTAGTAATCAATTAATTTCATGTTTTCTCTCCAAGCAGGCCGGATGGCTTTGGTTGTGTTGTCTGCGGTGCTTCTATTGACCGGTTGCCAGACCTACCAGCAGAAGACCTCCGAGACCAAGGGTCTTTGGAGCAGTGGTCACCTCGAAGCGGCTGGCGCCGATTACACACGCAAGGCCGACAAGGCCCAGGGAGGTAAGGATGCACTGGTGTATCGCTTGGAGCAGGCGATGGCGCTGAGGGCGGCCGGCAAGATCACCGAGAGTCAGGCTGCATTCCAGCAAGCCGATGAGCAGATCCTTCGCTTCGATGAGAAGGCCAAGACGAGTGTCTCGCGCGAGGCCGGCGCTTTATTTTCGAACCAGGCGAACTTGCCCTATACCGGGCGCGACTATGACAAGGTGCTCGTCAGCACTTACAAGGCGTTGAACTTTCTTCAGTTGGGTCAGCCAGAAATGGCGCGGCCAGAGCTCTTTCGCGCCTACCAACGGCAGCAGGATGCCGTGGCCAACAATCGCAAGCGCATCGAGCGCGATCAGAAGGAGATCCAGTCGGCAAAGTCCGAAAAGTCGGGCGAATATCAGAGTGTCCAGAAAGCCCAGTCGGATCCCTTGGTCAGTGGTGAAATGAAGAAGAGGTACGCTACGCTGGATCAACTCAAGGCCTACGCCGACTACGCGAATCCGTTCCCGGTGTATCTCGATGGTCTTTATTTTCTGTCGTTGTCCACGGGCGCCAGCGACTTGGAACGCGCCCGGAAGTCGTTCGAGCGGGTCCAGGGGATGTCTGGTGCCAACAAGTACATCAACGCTGATCTGGCCTTGGCCGAGAAGGCAGCCAATGGCGCTCCCGCACCGCCACGGACGTTCGTGATCTTTGAGACGGGCAGCGCACCGCACCGGGATCAGTTCCGCATCGACATCCCGCTCCTCATCGTCGGGGCCAAGCGGGTGCCTTACGTCGGGGTCGCATTACCCACGTTGGAGTTCAATCCCAACTACATTGCGCCGCTGACCGTTTCTTCGTCGACTGGCACCGAATCCACCGTGCTGCTTGCAAGCATGGACAGCGTGATTGGGCAGGCGTTTCGTAACGAATTGCCGACCATCGTGACCAAGACGCTCATGTCCACCACCATCAAGGCTACGGCGGCCTACTTCGTGAACAAGACCGCGGAGGAGCAGGGAGGTGCTGTGGCGGGGTTGGTGTCGATGCTGGCAACGGCAGCCACTCAGGCGGCCGTCAATATTTCTGATACCCGTACTTGGACGACACTCCCCAAGGAGTACCAGTTTTGTTCGTTTCCCACCCCGGCCGACGGCAAACTTCGAGTCTCCGCTCCGAATACCCAGCAGGCGGAAGTTGCTGTCGATCCAAAATCCACTAACCTGATCCTCGTTCGCTCTGTGAGTCCGCTGTCACCTCTCGTGGTCACGGCGATCCGCCTCAAATGAACTCCAATACTGTCCGAGCCCTCGCCACCGCCACCTTGATGGCCCTCCTGGGTGCCGGTTGTCAGACCGTCAATACCACCGAGACAGCCCAACCGGCCTTCCAGCGCAACTTGGTGTCGGAAAAACGGGTGATCACCGATGCCTCCCTGGCCCGAAAGGTTCAGATCCTGGGGGTGAATGTCTCCGATGGCCCTGGGGGATTTCTGAAGGTGCAGGCTGAGGTGCAGAACACCACTCGCCGGTACCAACGGTTCGCCTACAAATGGGAGTGGTTCGACAAGGACGGCAATTTGGTCGAAGGCCCTTCGTCGGTGTCCATCATTCGTCAGGTTGAAGGCAAAGAATCTCTGTTCATTAACGGGGTGGCCCCGAATCCCTCGGTCCGGGATTACCGCCTGAAGTTGTACGAAAACGCCCGATAACTCATTTTTCATCCGTTTAAACCTTTCTGTCCGTCCATGAACCGCCCTCTTGTTTCCACCGCCCTCGTTGTCGCCACGGCCGCACTCCTGGGAGGATGCGCTTCCAGTCAGGCCACCTATGTGGATCCGGCCAGCACCCGAACCCTCAGCAATGTGGGTGAGATCAATGTCCAAGATTGGAACATGGCTGCTGAGTCCATGATCAATTCGTTGATCGCCAAGCACATCAACTCCGGAAGTGTGAAGGGCAGCGGACCCGATGGTCGGGCTGTTCTAGCCATCAGTCGCATCGTCAATAACACGAGCATCCAAGTTGATACGGACATGCTGGTAAAAAAGATCCGGGTGGCGCTGCTGGGGACCGGCAAGGTCGTCGTCGACATCACCGCAGGCCTAGGTGGCCCCGAAGACCCTCTTGCGGCGGAAGCCAAGCGCGAACAGCAATTCCTCGGTACCCAGAAGGTGTCGGGCCGTCCGGACTACACGCTGTCGGGTAAGATTATCGAGAACCGCACGCGTCAGGGCAATCAGCGCGAGTCGACCTATGTATTCCAGATGGCCTTGGCTACCCGAGATGGCTTGGCGGTCTGGGAAGACGAGAAGACGATCACCAAGCAGGGCAAGCGCGCTCCTGTAAGTTGGTGATCGGCCGAACTCGAAGAAGCGCCGCGAATCAGAGTTTCAGCCGCGTGCCCAGAGAAGCTTGAGCACGCGGCGGCCAGCCAAGTAAGCAAGTCACTCAGGGCTTGGTGGCGATCAGGCCGCTCCGGGCGGCTCCGCCGGGGAGTTCCTGACAATCGGTGAACCCGGTGTCTTGCAGCCAGTTTTCCATTTCACCCACGCCGTAGCAGCGGCCCTGCGTGGCGTGCATGAGCATTACCGAGTATTCCGCGACGTGAAGCGGGCCGGATTTGTCACGGTTGAGGAAGGCGTCGTGGATGAGCAGTCGCCCGCCAGAGGGCAAGGCTTCGAACGATCGAGCTAGGAGTTCTCGGACGATGGGGATGTCCCAGTCGTGCAGCACATTGGAGTAGAGGTGGAGATCGTGTCCGCGGGGCAACGGTTGGGAGAGCATGTCGCCCGCGACCACCTGAACGCGGTCGCTGAATCCGCGGGCCTCGATGGCTTGAGCGCAGATCGTATCCACCGGTGGCTTTTCTAGAACGGTGGCTTTCAGTTCCGGGAAATGGGCGCAGAGCGAGCAAGCATAAATGCCCGATCCACCGGCGATATCCAACAGAGAACGGGATTGCTGGATGGGTAGGTGCTCGGCAAGGGCTCGAGCCAGAAAGACGCCCCGACAGTCCATGGCCTGGGTGAATTGCCGCGCGAAATCGGGCTTCTCCATGGCCTTGTGCCAGTCGGGTTGGGCCGATTGGCTGCCCCAGTTGGCCGGTTTGTCTGTTTGCAGCACCCGCAGGAGATCCTTCACCACGGGACGATCTACCAGAGACTCGTAGTAGGGACCGAGGAACCACGGGGAGGAGGAAACCAGATGCTCCCGGGCAGTCTCGGTCACCGCATAGCGATTTCCACACAACTCGATGAGCCCCATGGCATGGAAGAGTGTGATCAACACGTCGGCAGGCCGCGGGTGGAGTTGGTGCCGAGAACAGAGTCCTTCCAAGTCGGTGGGCTCCGCGGCCAGTGCTGTGAAAAAATCCATTCGGACCAGTGCGAGAATGAGCAAGTCCTCGGCGTACAGACCATCCCGATAGCGGTAGAGGGCCGTGGGATCGGTGGCGGCTGCGGCGGTCAGTGAATGGCGCATGGGTCTTGGCGGGTCAGGGTGAGTGGATGGGAGCGCTGTTGATGGTGATGGGCTGATTCTCCATCGGGGATATTCTTCAGAACGGCACGTCGCCGTCGTCGATGGGGTCGGGATCGGGGTCGGGATCTCGGAAGGGATCGTGGTCTTGAGATCGGTCAGAACTGCTGCGTTGGCCTCGGGGAGACAGAGGTGCGACCGGGGCGTGGATCTTCCATTCCTCGACGAGAGTCTCCGGAAATTCACCCAGAAACCGGGACGCTGGTTGGAATGCCTCGCCGGCTCCCGCCATGAATCGGAGCAGGGGGCGGCAGAGGTAGAGTTCGTCCTTGGCCCGTGTCAGCGCGACGTAGAAGAGTCGACGTTCCTCTTCCTCGCCGTCGGCAGTCTCTGCCGAGCGTCCGCTCGGAAACAAACCGTCGCAGAGCATGATGATGAACACAGCCCGGAACTCGAGGCCCTTGGCCTGATGGACTGTCGAGAGCTTGAGTCGATCCTCGTCGTCTCCGTCCCGTTGCTTGTTTTGCTCGGCTTCGATGTTGGACTGCAGAGCCAATTCCGAAAGGAAGAGACTGGTGTCTTCGAAGGAGTCGGCGTAGGCCGCAAGCTGGGCGAGGTCTTCCAGCCGGTTGCGAGCGTTTTCGAAAGTCTTGCGAAGGTAGTCCTCGTAGTCGGCCTCCAGCACCCACCGGATCAAGCGGCCGGGTTGCCCTCGACGCTCCGAACTCTCGCATTGGGCAATGGTGGCGGTGAACTGAGCCCAGGCCACCGCGGCTTTCTTGGGAACGGCGCGGCTGATGGCGCTGAGTTCGGGTGCGATGGGCCGAACTGCCGGTAGTGCACCGTCGTTGTCCGACACCTCGAACTCCGGCGTGGATTCCGACGTCGGAAGAAACCGGGCACTGAAGGCGTTCCAGAGGGTGTTTGCACTTTTTCCGCCGACACCGGGAAGCATCTGGGCCAGGCGTTTGAAGGCCAGCTCGTCGGAGGGGTTGACGATGAGCTTGAGGTAGGCGGCCACGTCTTTGATGTGGGCCTGTTCGAAGAAGCGAATGCCGCTGGTGATGACGAAGGGAATATTGCGGCGGGTCAGCTCCATTTGCAGTTCCAGCGCATGGAAGTGCGAGCGGTACAAGACGCAGACCTCTGACAGTGGTATTCCTTCGTCGCGCAATTCTAGGGCGCGTTGAGCAATGAAGGCAGCCTGTTCCCTGGCATCGGTCGAGACGATGAGGGCCGGCTTTTGACCCGATGGCCGATGGGCCTGAAGGGCCTTGGGGAACTGGCGCAGGTTGGCGGCGATGGCGGCGTTGGCCAGGGCAAGGATTTCCGGCGTGCTGCGGTAGTTGGTCTCGATCTTGAAGACCTTGGCGCCGGTATGGCGCTCGGGGAATTTTAGGATGTTGGCGAAATTAGCACCCCGCCAGGAGTAGATGCTCTGGGCGTCGTCTCCGACGGCCATGAGGTTTCGGTTCCGCAAGGTCAGGCAGTCGAGCAGCGTGGCCTGAAGGATGTTGGTGTCCTGGTACTCGTCCACCAGCACGAACTGGAAGCGTCGCTGGTAGGTCTCGGCGATGTCGGGGAAGTCTTGAAGGAGTCGCAGCCAGAGCACCAGCAAGTCATCAAAGTCCATGAGCCCAGCCTTGCGCTTGCGCTCAGCGTACTTGCGTTGGACGAGCCGGATGGAATCCATCACCCCGGCAAAGGGGCCTTCTTCACCGCCGGTCACTTCCTCCAAGGTTTGACCGGTATTGACCTGCATGGAGAAAAGGTCCGACAGCGCCTCGGCCTTAGGAAAGCGGACGGCCTTCACGTCGATGGCCGCGTCGGTGATGCAGGCGTTGAGCAAATCCTTGGCGTCCTCGCGGTCGGCGATGGTGAAGTCGCGACGGTAGCCGAGTTGGTCGGCGTGCAAGCGCAGGATGCGGACCCCGATCGAATGGAAGGTGCCGCCCCAAAGATCTACCACACTGCCGCCCAGCAGGTCCCCGACCCGTTCCATCATTTCGCGGGCTGACTTGTTGGTGAAGGTCAGGAGGAGAATGCGGTCGGCGGGGAGTCCGTGCTCGATGAGCCAGGCGACGCGGTAGGTCAGGGTGCGCGTCTTGCCGGCACCCGCACCGGCGAGGACCAGGCAGGGCCCCGGGGCCGCGGTGACCGCCTCATACTGTTGGGTATTGAGTTCCTGCGCGTAGTCGATCCGCAGGTTGGCCGGCGGACGGAAGGGGTTTAGTTGGTACTCATGCGCCACGCCTTGATGAAAGGGGCACACCGTCAAAATCCCAATCCGGAAATGACCGGGATTCAGTCCAATCGCTCGGGCTGCGGATAAGGCCCCATTCGGGAGATACCGGGTTCGGACGGGTTGCGACGCCGCTCGTTCAGTTGGGTCAGAAACTCAGGGAATGCTTCCGGCAGACGGGACCCTTTCAGATAGGCTTCTGCACCTTCCTTGTGCCCGCGCGCCCGGAGTGTGGCGTAGACGTGCAATTCGAACTGAAGCCCAAATTGCGCTGCGGCCTCCATATCTCCCAACGACTGAAGCACGGCGATGAGTGCCTCGGCCGTGGAGAATTGGTCCAGGCGTTCCTGAGATCGCAGCCAGTATCGACTCGCTCCGGTTTGGCTGAGGCGAACTAGGCGACCCCAACCTTGGACGGCCCGCAGCATCTCGCCCGCTTGACCCCAGTTGCCGTCCAACAGAAGAACCTGCGGAGCGGGTTGGTCGGCCGGGCGAGGGAGTAAATTCTCAACCGGTTCGCCTTCCGGGTGCAGGATCCAGAGTTCGCGGTCGGGACGCGCGATGGCTTCGAGCGTCGGGGGATCGACGCGCTGATAGACATGCGTGCGCGAACCCTGAAGGGTGCGGGCCACCAGCTTGCCGGTGCTGGTGGGGCGCCAGTTCTCGCGGCGATGGATCAAGACGTCGACGGCCACTGGGCTCACGACGGGACGCAGCACGGCGCAAAGGCACCAGCGAGGAGGCAGGCAACACCCATCGCATCGGATGGTTCCTGCGAGGATCACGCTGCGGGCCATTGTGGGACAGGATGCTTGGGAGGAGGGAAGTAGGGAAAAATAAACCGCCGGACCTCCTAGATGGAGAACCGGCGGTTTATCGAGCGGAGACCTCTCGGTTAGTAGGCGGCCTGAGCGCCCTTGATCTGGCGCTTCTGCATCCAGGGCATCATCGCACGGAGCTTGGCACCGGTCTTCTCGATCGGGTGCTTCTCGCCGGCGGCGAGCAGGGCGTTGTACTTCTTGTAGCCACTCTTGTACTCGGCGACCCAGTCCTTGGCGAACTTGCCGGACTGAATGTCTTTCAGTGCGGCTTTCATGCGCTTCTTGACCGAAGCGTCGATGATCTTCGGGCCGACGCTCACGTCGCCCCACTTGGCTGTCTCGGAGATCGAGAAACGCATGCCGGCGATGCCCGCTTCGTTCATGAGGTCTACGATGAGCTTCAGCTCATGGAGGCACTCGAAGTAAGCCATCTCGGGCGAATAACCCGCTTCGACGAGCACTTCGAATCCGGC
>SYMJ01000058.1 GCA_005805505.1 Verrucomicrobiales bacterium
CCTGAGCTCGTCGGTTGCCCTAACAAATTCTTATCAAGTTTGGCGGGCCCCGGTCGTATTCGGTCTTATGTAGAAGACAGAAGAACCGTTGGTGCTCGTCTTGGGAAAAAAGGATCCGAGATTCCAGCCAAACCGCAGATTCCAAAACGGGACAATTCCGAGGATTTCGGAACGTAGCTGAAACAAGAGGAAATAACCGAGAGGAAATAACCTGGTGCACCCGCCAGGAGTTGAACCTGGAACCTGCTGATCCGTAGTCAGCCGCTCTATCCAATTGAGCTACGGGTGCACAAAGGAGCCGCGAAGCTAAGGATGAGGATGCCTTGGATCAAGCGTTTTCCGACGGAGTTTTTTAATCCTCCTCTGTCACTTCTCCCATTTTTGGCGGAAGTGATTTGTTAGTTGGACCACCCCGCTCTATGCCGCCGGCCGGAATTACGAGGGTCTCCGTTGGGGGTAATTCGGTTGGCTGCAAATTCTGCCCGCGGATACGGATGTGGAAGTCTTCGTGGCCTAAGGAGTGACACCGTTTGAAGACTCAGGCGGCCCGGATCTTGACCGTAAAGATCCCCTCATCTGCGAAGACCCAAAGATCCCCCGAACCGGGTTCGACGAGCAGCGTCCAGCATCGGAACAGTGGAGGAGGGGAGTCGCCTCGGTTGGGGAGGGCTTGAGGCAGGTGCTCTCCGGATTCGGTCCACAGATGAACGTGTGCTGGAGTCGGACGGGTCGGTTCGCTGCCCGTGAGGAAGAGCACCGAATCCAGAGTTGGGTGATAAATCCCTTTTTGCAGTCCCGGTGGGGTCCATTCCTGGATCCCCAACAACGGACGCCACTGTTGGGTGGTCAGATCGAGTCGCCAAAAATCCCCCAACGGGTAAAAGGTGCCTGTGAAGGATTTGAGGTTCGCTTCCCGAAGCCCTTCCTGCCCTTCTCGATTTCCTGAGCCGCCCATCATGAACCAAGTCTTACGGTCTTTTCCGGGAAAAATCTGTGTGCCTCCCCGCGGCCAAGGCAATTGGGGAGAGGTCTCGGAGATTTGTTCCCAAAGCCCGGTCTTGGGGTCGTATTCGTGGCGGCGGTTGTGCACCCGGAAATTGCCGTATCCGCCAAACTGGCCGATGCGCTGTTGGATCGGGTTGACGTAACCCGAACCCGTAAAATCCAACTGGTTCAATAGCTGGGTAGGCAGGGGCTCCGGTGGGGATCCATCCAAGGGCATCCGGAACACCTGACCGGAAACCGATTCACAGAAAATGAGTTCCTCCGACCATGGCGAGAAGGTGGAAAAGAGGATGCGATGCGGGCCTTTAGGGTAGGCAGTGTACTTCCATTGAAAGCGCTCCAAGTCGTAGCGCTGAAAGAAGGACCCACGGGCATCGGCCGTGACGCAGTAGAGCATCCGGGTGTTCCAGTCACAGGTGAGCTCGCTGGCGATCCATTGCTCGTAGCCGAACCGGGCCTTGGATCGGTGGTGCCACACCGCATGGTGGGAGGGTAGGTTTCGGACGATAGAGAATCCGCCAACCGCGGCACCCAGGGTCAGCAGCGCTGCGGCCGCCTTGCGTCGGGAGAGTCGGGTTCGCCCCTCATCGGCCTCGGAGAGCGCCTGCCCGAACTGGGCTGCCACTGAGAAACGTCGGGTGACCCGCACGTCCGTGGCCCGGATCAACGACTCGTTCAACATCCAGCCATGCGATTCCCACTCCGGGGCCTTGAGCAAGCGGGTTGGCAGGTTGGGAAAGTGGTAGCGGTCAAAGCCGCTCCAGACCTCGTAGAGGGTGCGTCCGAGAGCAAAGACATCGAGCGCGTGTGAACCGTGCTTGTCGGGAGGGTAGTAACCATCGGAGCCCATGTGCCGATGGGGCTGCGCCGATCGGCTTACCGACCCGTAGTCGCCCAAGGTGGGAAGCCCATCGAGGAAGAGGATGTTTGAGGGCTTGATGTCCAGGTGGAGCAACCCTTCGTCATGAAGTGCAGTGAGCGCGGAGGCCAAACGGATGCCCCATGAAATCACAGTCTGGGTGGTGGGCTCGGGGTTTTGCCGACACCACTCGGCCAAGGTCATGGGGCGGTAGGCGGCAGGATCCTCGGGCATGGTCCCGGTCACATCGTCAGCCAATGGGAATTTCTCCCACAGGATTCCAGTATTGGTGTTGACCCCCCAATCGAGCATCGGCAGCAGGCCGGGAGTCTTCAGGGACACGCGCATGAGCGCGTTGCGCAAGGTGATTTGCTCCTGAAGTTCGGCTGGGTCTGTCGAATAATTCAGTTTGAGGCAGCAGGGGCGGTACTGGGAATCTCGAACTAGCAATACCCAGGAATTCGGCCGCTGGGAAATAGATCGGATCAGCTCGTAATCCGGGGGCAACGCTGGTCCAGACCCGGTCATGGCTTGGGAATGATCATCTCCTCGCTCAGGAGTTGATTGTAAGACTGGCGAGCCACCTTTTTAATACGGTGGGCAATCAGGCGAACATTGAAGTGGCTGGTGTTGAAGTGCCGGGCGACTTCCTGAGAGGAAAGCCCCTGGATCACGTAGGTGTCAAAAATTTGCCAGTGACGGGGTGACACCTGACTGCGGGCTCGGTTGAGAGAAAGGGCCCAAAGGTGGGATTCGGCCTCGATACGTTCTTCAGACGAGATTCCACCCCCGTTCGCTGGATCCATCCATTGCTGCACCAAGGTGAGCACCTTGGGGGAGAGGTACTGGTGGGGTGTTTTTTTGAAGTAGTGGATGATGTGCCGGTTGACGATGTCGGTCAGCCAAGCGCGAAGGGTTTTGTGTTCCCAATGGCCTCCGGTCTTTTCAATTTGGAGGGCCAGTTGGCAGAAGGTTTCCTGAGTGATCTCTTCGGCCTCCTGAGGCGTCAGGCCACCCTTCGCGCAGTGGTCGAGGATTGGGACTCGGTATGTGGTTGAGAGCTGCTCCCAAGTCTTATTGTCCGAGAGGTCCTTAGCGGCAGTCAGCCACTGGGCATTCGTTGTAGGAGCGTCGATCACAGTAAGCGGTGGGATTTGCTTTCTTTAATACAGTGATCGGCATCGGAAAGGGGATTTCGAAATTTCCTAAAAATGAATTATTTTTTGTAACGAATTTTTACAAAACAGAGCAACGGAGCATCCGGATGAGTCAGGCATCGCGCTCGCAACTCAGTCCTTTTGATGTCAGCTTGCCCGTCATGGATCGGCGAGCGTTTTTGGCGGCGATGGGGTGGGGTGGCGGTTGGCTTGCGGCCCCAGATTTGGGCGCCTCGGAGCGACGAAAGACCTCAATGTCTGCCACGGTGCTCATTGTCGGAGGTGGGGTAGGCGGTGTAGCGGCAGCCTTGGCAGCGTGCCGCGCGGGACAGCGGGTTGTGCTCTCCGAAGAGACCCTTTGGATCGGAGGTCAACTCACCTCTCAAGCGGTGCCGCCCGATGAGCATCCTTGGATCGAGGAGGCGGGCTGTACTCGGAGTTACCGACAGTTCCGAGATGAGGTTCGGTTGGGTTTTCTGCGGCACTCGTCGCTGAACGCAGCCTCGAAGTCCGTGGCGCGGATCAATCCAGGTGGCGGATGGGTCTCCCGGTTGTGCCATGAGCCGCGACTGGCTTTGGCTGTTTTGGAATCGATGCTGGCTCCGCACATTGCCAACGGACGACTGACCCTTTTGCTGGGGCATCGTCCTGTCGCCGCTTCGGTGCAGGGAGATCGAATCGAATCGGTGACCTTTGAGGCAGTGACTGGAGGTCGTCGACGGGTGGTGTCGGCGTCGTGGGTGCTGGAAGCCACGGAACTCGGTGATTTGCTGCCATTGGCCGGAGTGGAACATGTGACCGGGGCCGAATCTCGATCGGAAACCGATGAGCCCTCCGCTCCAGAGAAAGCCGATCCGCTCGATCAGCAGGCCATCACTTGGTGCTTTGGCTTGGAACACCATGCAGGCCAAAATCATGTAACCCAACGCCCGGACGACTACGCCCGGTGGCGGGATTATGCACCCAAGATGACGCCACCGTGGCCGGGTCGATTATTTGCCTGGGAACATTCCCATCCCATCACCCTTCAGCCTCGGACCTTGCCCTTCGATCCGGTGGGGGAAGGGGCTTTTCCCAACTTGTGGACCTATCGTCGCATTCGCGATGCGTCCCGCTTCCAGGATCCAAAGAAATTCCCCTCGGTCTGCCTGGTGAACTGGCCTCAGAACGATCACTGGTTGGCCCCGCTGGTGGGTCCGGGTGTTACCCTGGAGCAACGTCGACAGCGTGAGGCTGAGGCCAAGGCGTTGAGTCGGAGTCTCATCTATTGGTTGCAAACCGACGCGCCGCGTCCGGACGGTGGGACGGGTTGGCCGGGTCTTAAGCCCAGTGCTGGCGTGCTGGGTACTCCCGACGGGTTTGCCCTGGCTCCGTACATTCGTGAAAGCCGTCGCATTCGCGCGAAGTTCACGGTCACCGAACGCCATATTTCCACCGACCTCCGTAAGGCCGAGACCGGTGCCGCCGCCGAGACGGTTCGGGCCACGCCATTTCGGGATTCTGTGGGGGTTGGAGCCTATCGCATCGACCTGCATCCCTCAACCAGTGGTCGCAACTATGTCGATGTTTCCAGTCTCCCATTCCAGATCCCGTTGGGTGCGCTGCTGCCGAGGCGGGTGGAGAACCTCATTGCTGCGGGCAAGTGCTTGGGGGTCACACATATTGCCAACGGTTGCTATCGATTGCACCCCGTGGAGTGGAACATTGGAGAGGCCGCCGGGGCGTTGGCTGCCTTTTGCGTGGATCGTCAGCTCACGCCGGCCGCGGTTCATGCCAAGGCGGACTTGACGGCCGAGTTCCAGAAGCGGCTTCGGGAGGAGGGGTTTGAACTGGAGTGGAAAGCGGCGATTCGACCCTTGTGAGCGCTCTGTCAACGCGCAGTTGTCGAATGAAACCCTTGGAGTCGGGGTGAATCCTGGTGTTCGATGGCTGAACATCGAATTCATGAAGCCAATGCCCTCCAAGAAGTCGGCCCGTACCGCAACGCCGGTTCAACGCCCCCAGGCGAAGTCCCCTCAGGCGGCTTCCAAAGTCGCCAAGATCCTGAAGAACGTCAAAAAATCGCCCGCCGCGACATCCTGGCCTGTGTCCCGGAAAACAGCCTCTTCCGCGCCCGTCGTTCGCGGAGGTTCGGCGAACCGCTTCGTGATCATTATGGCTGGCGGACGAGGCGAGCGGTTCTGGCCCGTCAGTCGTGAAAAGACACCCAAGCAACTTATCCGCCTCTTGGGGGAGCGTTCCTTTCTGCAGCAGGCCGTGGATCGGGTGCGACCGTTGGTGCCGTTGACTAACATTCTCATCATCACCAACGCCGTTCAGGCGGCGGAAGTCCGGCGGCAGTTGCCGGAGTTGCCCAAAGAAAATGTCATTGGCGAGCCCGTGGGTCGCGACACCTGCGCCGCAGTCGCATTGGGAGCGGCGGTGGTCGGGGCGCGTTCGACGACTGCGGTCATGGCGGTGCTGCCGGCCGACCATGTCATCCACGACCAGAAGGGTTTTCGTCAGGTGCTGTCCGACGCCTTGGACGTTGCAGCGCGAGGGCAGGTGATCGTCACCATCGGAATTCAGCCCACCGGCCCGGAGACCGGCTACGGATACATCCATTCCGGGAAAGCCTTGCCGGCACCCGCAGCGGGCAAGGCACTCAAGACCCCTTTCTTCAAGGTCGAGCGGTTCGTGGAGAAACCCTCCCTGGAAAAAGCGCAGGAATACCTGGCCTCGGGGCATTACCGATGGAATGCCGGAATGTTCGTATGGTCGTTTGTGACCCTCACCAACGCGTTGTCCGAGCACCAGCCGGAGATGCACCAAGCCTGTCAGCGCTGGTTTGCCGCAGCGGCCAAAGGTCCCAAGCGGCTTGAAACAGTCTTGGCCCAGGAATACCCCAAGATTCCGAAGATTAGCGTTGATTTCGCCTTGATGGAAAAAGCTCAGAACGTGGTCGTGGCCGATGGTCGTTTCGACTGGGATGACCTGGGGGCTTGGCCGGCGCTGGCCCGCCACCTCAAGCAAGATGCCGATGGCAATGCCGCTGTCGGCGATGTGGTGCATGTGGATGCGGCCTGTAACATCGTCTTCGATAGTCGCACCCGGGGTCGCACCCCCATTACCCTCGTCGGTGTGAAGGACTGCATCTTGGTGCTCACCGATGACGCCACCTTGGTGGCCTCCAAGTCTGAGTCCCAGAAGATCAAAGACTTGGTCCGCAAACTATCGGCCGACCCTCGCTGGGCTAGCCTAGTTTAAGTCACTTCAAAGACACGAACCGCAGGCACACTGGGGAACCAACCTCCCAGTGTTGCTCCGTCGGTGTAAGATGGCCCGTGGTCAGATCGATGCGAAACGAGCGGATGTCGTTCGAGCTTTGTCCTGCGGCCAGCAGGAAATGGCCTGACGGATCGATGACAAAGTTTCGGGGGGTCTGCCCGCCGATCTTGCGGACTTCCACCGGGGTCAGGGCCCCAGTGGTGAGGTCTCGGGAAAAAACGGCGATGGAATCGTGTCCCCGGTTTGAGCCGAAGACAAATTTCCCGGAAGGGTGAACCCTCACCTCAGCCGTGGACACCCCGGTCATGTCTGTTCCGGCCGGAACCGTAGGAACCGATCCCACTTCGGAGAGTCTGCCAGTAGCGGGTTCGTGCCGGAAAGCGGTCACCGTGCAGAGTATCTCGTTGATGACGTAGGCGTGATGACCGTCGGGGCTGAAAGCGAAGTGACGGGGCCCGCTTCCCGGCTTCAAGCGGGTGTCGAGGTGGGGCTTGGCAGCGGTGAGTCCTCGGGCCGATTCAAAAACGTAGGCGTGGATGCGGTCCGTGCCCAGGTCGGCGACATAGGCGAAGCGATTGTCCGGCGAAAGATTTACCGAGTGGGCGTGCGGATCCTTTTGTCGGGCCGGGTTCATGCTCCCGCCGGTGTGCTGCGAGAGGAAGGTATGTCGGGTGAGGCCGCCATCGGGTTGGATGGGCAGAGATAACACGCTGCCACCGCCATAATTGGCCACCAGGACGTGATTTCCGGTGGCGTCCACGGACAGATGGCACGGGCTGTTACCCATCGTGGATTGCTGGTTCAGTTCACGCAGTTTGCCCGTGGCGGTGTCGATGGCGAAGGCACTGACCGACCCACCGGGCTTGCCCTGCCATTGGTCAGTTTCATTGACCGCATACAGAAAACGCCCGTTGGGATGGATTGCCAGGAAGCTAGGGTTGGCAGACTTGGCTGCTAGGCCGAGGGGTTCGGCGGTTCCGGTGCCATCGTCATAGCGAAAGGCGTAAATACCCTCGCTCTTCGGGCCGGTGTAGGTGCCGACGTAGAGCAAGTGTTTGGCGGCGGAGAGAGGTAGGGCGGCCAAGGCGGCGGCAGTCATGAGCGCATGGGTCAAGGAAGCCATCCCGTGATTGAACCTCAACGGCGCCGGCAGTCCAGTCCAAGTGTGTTGGGGTGGACTTCCGTGCTCCGGTGGAAGGCGATTCACTCGAGCACGTCGGAACTATTCAGTGGGGCGGGGGATAGGCCGAGTCCGACAATGCTGCAGGCCCGGATAATCGGCAGCCCCAAGCGCTGAGCCTCTGCGACCACCTCCAGACTATCAGTACCGGGATTAAGCCAGAGTTCGTCACAGCCCCTTTGGGCGATGGTCGGCAAAATTCCGAGCAAAATGAGGGGCGGCAAGTAGGCGCTGATTACCTCGGGGCGGCCCGGGAGAGAGGCAATGTCGCGGTAGGCGGGATGGCCGGCGATGTGCGGTTCCTTGGGGTTCACTGGCCAGACCGTGTAGCCCTGAAGGGCGTAGGCGAGGACGGCCTTGTGTCCAAATTTGGCAGGGTCTGCGGAGGCTCCGAGGATGGCGGCGGTCTTCATGGTAGAAATTCCCAATCGGTGAATGAGGCAGCTTGGCCGGCGAACGAGCCCTGCCGGTCGCGCAGGTTCCACACTACGGCCTGCCAGATGCGGAAGCGTTTCCCGGTCTTGGAAATGCGGATCCCGGCATAATCGTCGATGAACCCGGCTCGTGTGACCCGGTCCAGCAGTTCGGCGCGCTCCTCGCGAAGGGGTGCTTCGGCTGTGTAGCGCGAAGGGGTCCGCGTGAAGGATTTCCAATCGAGTTCCCAGAGGGTCAGGGCTGCCTGATTCCCGTACCAGAAAACCGGGTCCTCCTCGATGCCGTGGGAGACCAGTACCCTGGGCATCGACCACAAGGCTTCGTACCGCTCTGGAGTCCCCATCGCTGCCAATTCAGGAACCAGATCGCGACCGGTCCAGTGACGATGGCTCTCCAACGCGAGGTCGAGTCGCGTCCGAGTTTCAAAGGATAGCCACGAGTCCATGGGGCGAGAGGAAAGGGCAGACGCGCCGTTGGGGTCGATCACCGATTCGCTTCAAGGTCTCAAGACTTAAGGTTTGGCCGTGGCGCGCAGGTCCAGGCACACCAGTCGGTCTTCGCTGCGTAGGTACAGGAGGCCGCCTGAAAGGACAGGTCCGGCCCAGCAGGGATAATGTAGCGAGGGGACCTGCCAGCGTCCGAGTTCTTCACAACGTCCCGGGTTCGGTTGGAAGAGCCCGAGCAAGCCGCCTTCGCCCAGAGCCAGGAGTCGGCCCTCGGCCAGAATGAAGGAGCCGCGGCCGAAGACTGGGGGCTGTTCGGCACTGTGGGGCGGCCAGCGTTCGCTGCGCTCCCAGGCCATCGTGCCGGTCTCGTACTCCACACAGCGCAAGACTGCGTCGGGCTCATTGCGTCCGCTGAAGCCATAGAGATGAGCCCCGACTCGGATGGGTTGACTCCAGTGCATCTCCAATCCCAGACCGGACCAGATTTCGGTGAAGTTCGTAGCCCCGGGGCTTCCGCGCAGCAGCACCGATCCGGAACGGTAATAGGCGCTGGAGATGAGTACATCGTTCCCGATCACCAAGGGGGTCATGGCATTGACTGAATCATCGGCTCGAGCGCGGAACCAGCGGCTGAAGAGTACTTGGCCGTTGTTGGGATCGAGCACCGTGAGTCCCTGTCGGGTGAGGGCGTGAACCACACGTCGTCCGTGAATTTCTGAGGCGATCAGGGAGGCGTAGCTGGCGGTCTTCTCCCAGCGCCGCCACTCGACGGTTCGCTCACCGGGCCATCCGAGCATGGGTTGGCCAGTCCAATTCTTCTCGCCCACCGATTCCCAGAGCGTTTTCCCCGTCTTCGGATCGACCGCGATCACCGTGGCGTTGGGTTGTCCGCCCGCCATGATCAGCAGCCTCCCGCCTTCCATCAACGGGGTGCTGCCGACGCCGAAGAAAGCCCCAGGAATCTCAAACTCCGCGGCCGTGTTGCGCTGCCAGAGCTGTTTGCCGGTCTCGGCCTCGAGGCAGCTCAAAAGCCCTTCAGCCCCAAAGGTGTACACCCGGTTGTCATGAAGGAGTGGTGTGCAGCGAGGTCCGTTATTGTAGCCATAGGGGTCGCGGTAGGAGCTCGGCTGCGTGTGCTTCCAGATCGGGGTGCCTGTTTGGGCGTCCCAAGCCTCGGTGAGTTCCTGGTTTCCCTGGCGGTGAAAGAGAAAGAGTCGACCCTGCGCGATCGATGGCGCCGCATATCCGGTGCCGATGGCCTTGTCCCAGCGTACTGGAGGGCCATTGCTAGGAATGCGGGGCAGGAGGCCGCTCTCGGAGCTGGTGGCATTGAGCCGTGGTCCCAAGAGTCGGGGCCAGTCTTCCGCCAGGAGTGGGCTGACCCACAGGCACAACGCGAGGACGAGTCGGTGAAGCACACCGTCTTGATGGACGATGGATAGAGATTGGCAAGCCCTCGATCGCGGGGTTTGTCGCGGTTCCGCTGACGAAGGGGGCTGATTCACACCGTGCAGAACGACTCCAGAAACTCGAGGGCCCGAACTTCGGACCAAAGATCGCACTGGGATCCCCAGCGGTCCATGAACCCGACGTGACCACCGTGCTTTGGAACCTCCAAATGAACCCAAGGGCTGTGGCGGGCGAATTCGTACGGGAAACAGCTGGGGGCCAGGAACGGGTCGTCCGCCGCATTCAGGATGAGGGCGGGCACTCGGATCGACGGCAGGAAGGCGTTGGCCGAGCACGCTTGCCAGTAGGCCTCCGCATGGGTGAACCCGTGGAGAGGCGCGGTGAAGGTGTTGTCGATCTGGCGAAAAGTTCGCTGGTAGCGGGGATTGATCTCCGGAATCAGCCCTGGAAACAGTGCTTTTTTGAGGCTCCATTTGCGCAGGATTTCCTTCTGGAATCGGGACATGTAGGGCCAGACCCGGAGCCTCTCCATCGCGGCCGAGGCCGCCGCCAGGTCGCACGGGGTGGAAAGGGCAACTCCGGCGGCGACAGGCACCGTTGAGGCGTGGCGTTCGCCCAGGTATTTGAGCGTTAAATTACCGCCGAGGCTGAATCCGGCGAGTGCCAGCACCTCAAATCGGCCGGTCTGTGCCGCGTGGGTCACGACCGCAGCGAGGTCTTCGGAAGCCCCGCTGTGGTAAAACCGCGGCAGGCGGTTGAGTTCTCCGGAGCAGCCTCGGAAGTTCCAGGCCAGCACCGACCAATTTCGGCGGGCTGCAGCCCGCGCTAGGCCGGCGACGTACGGACGGCGGGAGTGTCCTTCCAGGCCGTGGGAAAGGATGAGCAATCGGCCATGCCCAGGATTGAGCCAATCCAAATCGAGAAAATCCCCATCCGCCAATTCCAACCGTTCCCGAGACCAGGGCAGGGGAGGCATGTGTCGTGCGATGGCCGGAAGAAGGGTTTGCAGGTGGGGGTTTCCTAGCCCTATCAGGGGTTGAAAAGTTGATTGGGCCACCAGCGGCATGGCGTTCACCCTCTCCCTGGAAGGGCTGGGAATGCATGCGGAAAGTGAGGGTAAACAAGGGAGGCGCAGGGCAGTGAATGCGATTTCTATGAAAAATCCGATTTGCATCTTCCACGCCTCCCGCTACAACCACGGGCTCGCTGGTTGCGGTCGGCCCATTCGAGGGGCCTTTATCGTCGCCAGCGGAACATTCGATTTTATGTCGCAGCACAACAGCCTACGCGCCTCCGGGACCACCGGGGCCAAACGTAATGTCCTCAAGCGCTTCGAGCGCGTCGCCATACTCAAGGGCCGTTCCCAATGGAAGGAAGGCGATCGCGTGACCGGTCTGCGCAAGACTCGTCCGCCCGAGTAATCGTGCGGACTGCCCGGTCGGAAAAGCTCTGCGTCTCCAACGCAGACTCCGATTTGCCGGGCTAACGTCCAGAATTACGGACTCAAACTCCAATGACGCCGATTGTGGGTGATTCAGGTAACCCGCAGTCGGCGTCGCGATTTTCCCCCATCCCATGTCCACTGTCCGACTTCAGAAGTTTCTTGCAGATGCCGGTGTCGCCTCGCGGCGTGCCTCTGAAAAATTAATTCTCCGCGGGGTGGTGACGGTCAACGGGCGTGTGGTGACCGAGTTGGGGTCCAAGGTGGACCCGCTTCACGACGCGGTCTCGGTGGAAGGGGCGCCGGTGCGGACCCGCAAGAAGTTCTACATCGCGCTGAACAAGCCGCCCGGCTTCATTTGTACCCGGATCGATCCGGAAACACGCCGTGTCGTCTCCCACCTTCTGCCGGCCGAGTGGTCTAACTTGTTCACTGTGGGGCGTTTGGACCGAGATAGTCAGGGGCTGATCTTCCTCACCAACGACGGTGACTTCTCGCTGAAACTTACCCACCCGCGGTACGGCGTGCACAAAAAGTATGTGGCAGTCGTCGAGGGACGATTGGAATCCTCGCAATTGAACCGCTTCACTCAGGGAGTTGAGCACGAGGGTGAAATGCTGAAGGCCGAACGTATTCGATTGGTCGATGCCAACAACTCCCACAGCGTTGTTGAGTTGGAGTTGGCTCAAGGCAGGAATCGAGAAATTCGCCGTCTCTTCGAGGTCTTGGGGCACACGGTCGTTGAGCTACGACGGACTCAGATCGGACCTATCAAACTAGGAGAATTACCGCTGGGCAAGTGGCGCGCATTGACGCCGACCGAAATCCGGTCATTGCTTTCGAACGCATGAATTGTTCGTCCGTTTCGGTCCTTTTGTCCCTCAATCTTCGTCCTCGATTCCTTCTCTTCGCAGCGCTGACCTGCGCGATCCCAGCGTTGGCGGACACGGTTGTGATCCGGGGCGACCGAGTTAATGTCCGCTCCCAACCCTCCTTGGATGGCGAAGTGCTTGTCTGGATGAAGCGAGGGGAAACGGTAGAAACCCAAGGGAGCAGCAAAGACGGTTTCATTCGCATCGCCTTGCCCGCCAAGGTTGCCGTCTGGGTCTATGGGCCACTGGTGGATCGGGCTTCACATCAAATCAAAGCCCCCGAGGCCCGGTTGCGGGTGGGCCCCGGCCGCAATTACGGCGAGTTGGGCGTGCTTAAGAAAGGCGCGACCCTGAGCGAGATCCGTGAATCGGATGGCTGGCTGCAAGTGGAACCGCCCGCGGGCCTGTCGGCCTACGTGGGAGCCCAGTTCACCGAAGTCTCAGGCGCTCCGGCGGCCAAGCTCGCGGCAGTAAAGACCGGTGGGATTCTCCCGGCAGAGGGTGATCCGGTTTCTGGTGATCCAGTTTTGCCGGCGGTTCCTCATCCGAATCCGACCCGTTCGAAGTCCTCCGCGATCTCTGTGGCTCCCGTGCCGCCATTGCCGACACCGCCGCCCTCGCTGGCCATTCCGTCAGTTCCGGCTCCGGTTTCTGTGGCCGTGGCGGTCGATCCGATTTTGCCTAGCCCCAGGGCATCCGAGGCGACCTCCGCGGATCGCTCTGGTGGCGTCGCTCAGTCGTCGATCCAATATTCTCCCGAAAAGGTTCGCATCGTGACCCGGGTGGGCAAGGTGGTCCGGAGCCTGGAGCCTCAATCGCCCTCCTATTACCAACTGCGCAGTCCGCAGGCGGGTGAGGGAATGTTAGGTTTCTTGGTGGGTCAGGACCCTAAGACTCCCATTGCGGGGTTTCGCGGTAAGACGGTTCGAGTGGTCGCCGAAGAATACGTGGATCCCCGCAATCGAACCCAAGTGCTCTTGCGCGTGCAATCCATTGAAGAAGTTTCAGCCCGTTGAGCGGCCTCAACCCTGCTCAGGTCTGATCGTGGCCTCGGCCCGATCCCGGCCTAACAAATCCCCATGAACAATCTCATCGACGGTCGAGCCATTGCTGCCGACATCCACCAGGAGACGTTGGTTCGCGTCTCGGCTCTCAAGCATCAGGGCATCCAGCCGGGGCTGGCTTTTGTTCGAGTCGGAGAAGACCCGGCCTCCCAAGTGTATGTGGGCATGAAGGAGAAGAAGGCGCGGGAGTTGGGAGTTCTCTCCCACACCACGGTGCTTCCCGAGACGACGACCCAGACAGAATTGCTGGTGCTCATCGCTCGCCTCAATGCCGATCCGCACTGCCACGGCATTTTGGTTCAGGCTCCGCTCCCACGGCATATCGATGCGGCCGTAATCTACTCAGCGGTTCTGCCTCAAAAAGATGTGGACGGCTTTCATCCCATCAATGTGGGGCGGCTCATGCTGGGTGATGCGGGAGGGTTCCTTCCCTGCACGCCTGTGGGCGTTCACGAATTGCTGGTGCGCAGCCGCGTACCGCTCAACGGCGCTGAGGTGGTGGTTCTAGGGCGTGGCAACATCGTGGGCAAGCCGATGGCGGCCATCCTGATCCAGAAGTCGTCTCGGGCCAATTGCACGGTCACGCTGTGCCACAGCGCCACGCGTGACATCGCTGCACACTGTCGCCGGGCCGATGTGATCATCGCTGCAATAGGGGTCCCGGAGTTTCTCCGAGCCGACATGGTTCGCGAAGGGGCCGTGGTCATCGACGTGGGGGTTAATCGCCTCAGCGATCCCTCCATCAAGAGCGGAACACGCCTGGTTGGCGACGTCGCTTTTGGTGAAGTGCAACCCAAGTGCCTTTGGATTACGCCCAATCCAGGCGGGGTGGGACCGATGACCATCGCTATGCTCTTGGCCAACACCGCCACAGCCGCCGAAAGACAGTTCGGTTTTTTTTCTGAAAAATCCGTTGACGCTCGCTTGAGGCCCTGACAGAACTTCCTCACACACGGAACAAATCAAACCACAATGAACACTAAATCGCTCCTCTTGGCCGCTTTCGTCGCGGCTGTCGGTGCAGTCTCTGGCTCCGCCCAGGTGACCAGCCAGAACATCGTTGGATATGTCCGACTGAGCCTCGCCAAGGGTTACAACCTAATCGGCAATCAGTTGAACAACGGCAACAACGCCATCGGCACTGTGCTGAACGTTCCGGATGGCACTGCTGTCTACAAGTTCACCGGCGGCAAGTACGTCGCCAACGCCTTCGTTGACGGCGCTTGGGACGCTCCGGCCATGACCTTGGCTCCGGGTGAAGGTTTCTTCATCAACGTTCCGGCCGCCACCACGATCACCTTGATCGGTGAAGTGAGCTTGGCCAACAGCATGGCTTTGGCCGCTGGTTACAACCTCCTGACCGTCCCCGTGCCTCTGGCCGGTGGTCTGGCTGACGCCGCTGCTGGTGGTTTGACCGCCGCCGAGGGTGACACTGTTTATCAGTGGACCGGTTCCGGCTTCGCCGCCAAGGAATTCGTCGACGGCGCTTGGGCTCCTTCCGCTCCGACCGTCAAGGTTGGCGAGGGCTTTTTCCTCAAGGGCACTGCTCGCACCTACGCTCGTAACTTCTCTGTCAACTAATCAGTCTTAACAGAATATACCATGAATAAGTTCGCTTACCTCGTTGTCGCCTCGGCGCTGGCTGTTTCGGCCTTCGGTCAGGGACAGATCGACCTCAACAACCGCGGTTTGGCCTTGGTCAATGACGCCGCTGGCAAGCCCCTGACGGGCACCACCTTCGTTGCTCAGGTTTGGTACGGTGCTTCCGCTAGCACCTTGACCAGCTCCTTCGCTCCGTCTCCGTTCCGCGCTTCCACCACTACCTACCCTGGTAGCTGGAATCCGGCCGCCGCCGGCGGTCCGGGCGCTCTCGGTACCCTGACGGGTTTCGCTGCGGGTAGCACCGTGACCTTGCAGGTCCGGGTTTGGGATTCCTCCGTCGCTGGTGTCGGTGCCGCTGAGGCTCTGACCAAGGCTGCCGGAACCGGTCTCTCCGAGACCTTCACCTATGCCATCCCGGCTGATCCTTTGGCGATCCCCGGCGGCATGGGCGGCTTGAAGAGCTTCAACTTGGCGGCCGCCGGTGGTCCCGTCGTTCCTGAGCCCACCACGATCGCTCTCGGCGCTCTCGGTGCCGCAGCACTCCTCTTGCGCCGTCGTAAGTAATTTTTAGACTGTTTATTCAAACCCACCTTGGGCAACCAAGGTGGGTTTTTTCTTTTAGAGTGCCCAACAGAGTTCACTCCTCTAACGGGGCCGGCTACAACAGCCTCGGAACCGTAAGGTTGGTCTGTTTCCTCTGGAGGAGCGGTTGCTAATTTCTGCGCCAACAAGGCCTGTGCCTCGCGCCAGTGGTCAACACTCTTGCCGAGACAGGATGGCCTGACGCGCCGCGCCGTAGGCCCCGGCTAACTCGCTCAAGGCGGCTGGCAGAAGGCGCACGCGGGCACCCCTCGGACGCCACTCATGCCCCTCCAGGATTTCTGAAAGTCGGTCAAACAGGTCAGGCCCAGCCTGGGCGATTCCGCCCCCTAGAATGACCGCTTCGGGGTCCAATACGTTGATGAGTGAGTTGATGCCCAACGCCAATCCCCGCACCGATTCTTGCCAGAGAGCAACCGCTTTGGGATCGCCCGCTCGGGCGTGTTGAACCAAGGTTTCGGTGGAGGTGTAGCACCCATGGCTTCGCTCGGTCAGGGTTTTGTTGCCGATAGCCATTTCCAGAGATCCGGGTGTTCCGACGTCGTCGTTTTGGGCTCGAGAATCGAGGGTGATATGTCCTAAGTGCCCGGCGCGCCCCAAATTTCCACGAAGCAGGCGCCCGTCGACGATAGCCGCCCCACCGACCCCGGTTCCCAAGGTGAGCATGAACACGTTCTCCAACCCTTGGGCCGCTCCCATCCAAGCCTCTCCTAAGAGGGCTGCGTGAGCGTCGTTGAGCACGGGAACCGGGGTTGGAACGGTGAGAAATCGCTGCCAATCTAATCCCTCTAACCCATGCAAACGCCCGGGCATGTGGAGGATGCACCGGCCATCCCGGGCAGCCAGTCCCGGTGCCGAAAGCCCCACCGCCGCTGGTTCACCTCGACGGAGGCGCAGGGCCTCCACTCGATCGCGGATCCGGTCCGCCCATTCCATCGCCCGATCTTCAAAGGGCATGGACTCGTGCTCGAGGGTCTGGCCGCTGGCATTCACGACCACCGACTTAATGCAGGACCCACCGAGGTCGATGCCCAAGAAATAGGGCTCGGTTTCCGAGGTTGAATTCATGGAGCCAGGGGTGCTGAACCCGATTGGGGCGAGAATCCTTGCGATGGAAATGCATCAGAAACCGACCACCCGCCGTCCACGGCAATGACTTGACCCGTGACGAAGCGGCTGCTCTCGGAGAGGAGCCAAATGACCGCCGCATCGAGGTCCTCCGGACGACCCATGCGGCCGCCGTCCAGAGGTTGCTTGCGGGTGATGAACTCTTGGATGACGGGGTTGGATTGGGCCCGCAGGGACATAGGGGTTGCGGTGAGTCCCGGAGCCAAGAGGTTCACACGGATGTTGTGCGGGGCATAGGCGGCCGCCGCGGCCTGAGTCAGGCCCACCAGAGCAGACTTGGCAGTCGCGTAAGCTGCGGTGCCGAACAAGTTGGGGGAAGGGGAACTCGCCAATACTGATCCGCAGTTCAGGATACAACCCGGTTGATTTTTGCGAAGGAACCAACGGATCGCTGCGCCGTTGGAGAGGAAGGCTGTCGTTAGGTTCAGTTCCAAGGTTTGCTGCCAACCTTCCAAAGGAATGGTGTGCAAGGGTCCATCGCCCCAGGCCCGTCCACTGCCTCCAGCGACGTGGTACAGCGCGTGAAACTGACCGTACCGCTGCGCACAACGTTCGATGGCCTGATCGGCCACCCCGGTTTCCCGGGCGTCGGCCAGAATTACTTCCAACCGATCTTGCACATCCTCGGTTTGTGGAACCTCCGGGATGGGGTCTAGCCCCACCACGACCAACTGGGCGCCCTCGCGGAGGCACGCTTGCGCCGCGGACCAACCGAGGCCTTGGGTCCCCCCGATGATCACCAAACAGCGTCCGCTTAGCGCCCCGTGGGGCGCTGGGTTAGTCCCGGTAGCGTCGTGTGAGGTCGCCATAAGCGTCGATACGTCGGTCGCGCAGGAAGGGCCAGTGCGTCCGAGTGACGTCCACCTTCGCCAGGTCCACGGACACCAGCAGATTTTCAGGCTGGTCCACCGAAGCCTTGCCTAGCAATTGGCCGCTGGTGCCCGCGACAAAACTTTGCCCCCAGAATTCGAGCCCGTCGCCGCCGATGGGGCGTTCCAAACCGATTCGGTTCACGGCGGCCACGTAGCAGCCGTTGGCCACCGCATGGGAGCGTTGGATCGTCTCCCAGGCGCCGTGCTGATGGACGCCGTATTCGGCCTTCTCGGAAGGGTGCCAACCGATCGCGGTGGGATAGAAGAGAATCTCAGCCCCGCTCATCGCCGTGAGCCGAGCCGCCTCGGGGTACCATTGGTCCCAGCAAATGAGCACACCGATGCGACCGAAGCGGGTGTCCCATGTTCGGAACCCGGTATCCCCCGGGGTGAAATAAAATTTTTCGTAGAAGAGAGGATCGTCCGGAATGTGCATCTTCCGGTAGATGCCCAGCAAGGATCCGTCGGCATCGATGATTACGGCCGTGTTGTGGTAGAGGCCTTCGGCGCGCTTTTCGAAGAGCGATGCGATTACGACTACCCCGTGTTCTTGGGCGAGACGTTGGAATGCCCGCGTGCTGGGACCTGGAATGGGCTCTGCGAGGTCGAAATACCTGTGCTCTTCCGACTGGCAGAAATATTGCGATCGGACCAATTCCTGGGTGCAAAGGATGTGGGCTCCATTCTTTGCGGCTTGCGCGCCCGCTTCCAGACACAACCTCAAATTTTCCTCGGGATCGGGCCCGCAGGCATGTTGCAAAAGACCGAGAGTCACCGATCGGGTCTTTGGACGTGGGTTCATGGTGGCGTTCTGGTTCAATCCCCGGGCAAGGGTGCTATGAGCTCTCTGTTTCGAATCGCCCGAAGAGGATCCCGATGGTGTTGGGGGAGTGGTGCAAGTCAAGGTCCCCGCGTGAGGAAACCGATATCAGGGCCACTGGAAGGGGTGAAATAGATAAAAACCATGCTTTCATTGGGTTTTCTCTTGCGACGGCGTGTGACGCGTTGCTAAATCCGCACCGAAGTCACTTCAGGTCAATCACACATCCCAATTCTTAAACCCAATATTTATGGCCAAAGCTGTTAAAGCCCTCACCAAGTCTCAGATCACCGCAGCCCTTGCCGAGAAGGCCGAGATCAGTAAGAAGCAAGCGTTGGCGGTTCTCGAGGCCCTCGCTGAGCTCGCCTACAAGAACGCCAAGAACACCTTCACCTTCCCTGGGGTAGGTAAGCTGGTGTTGGTCAACCGCAAGGCCCGTGTCGGCCGCAATCCGGCCACCGGCGCTGAGATCAAGATCCCGGCCAAGAAGGTCGTTAAGTTCCGCGTGGCCAAGGCCGCCAAGGACGCGATCCTCGGCACGAAGTAATCGAAAGATTCCCTTCGGTCATTCTTTTCAAGGCGCCCGGTACCGGGCGCCTTTTTGTTTCTTGGGGGGCAACAAATTTACCGATGAGATCGAGGAGTGGGGCTGAGTGGTGCCTTGTGGGATGAGCGATTCGGTGGTCTGCCTCATCTGGGAAGCCAAGGGATTGTAACGTGTTTCGTTTTGAAACGACTTTGCCTTTCCTGCGGGTTTTCCAAACTATGTACCACCCTATGGATGACGCCCCCGTTTCCTCGAAACTCTTCGTCACCCGGAGATTGCCATGGATCTTGGCGGTAACGGCTTTCGTCGTCTTCCTGCTCACACGCAATGCCTGGATCGGAGTCAATAGCCTGCGGCCCGTTTACGAGGCGGCGGGTTGGGGCTTTGACAACGCGTTCTCCCAACCTCTCAACCAGATCTTCGGATTCGTGGTGTCCTCGCTGACGGGCGCCCAGTTTCCCGCTCAGGCCAATATCCTCACAGCAGCCATGGCTGCTGCAGTGGTCTATTTGCTGGCCCGCTGCGTGGCGTTGCTTCCCCATGATCGGCGCCACGAGGAGCGCATCCGTGAGTTCTCGGACATTGCGTTGCTGACCATTCCCTTAGCCTGGGTACCGCCGGTTTTGGCGGTGGGTCTCTTGGCCTTCCAGTTGACGTTCTGGCAGCATGCCACGGCCTTTACTGGGGAGATGATTGATCTTTTGATCTTCGCAGCAGCGATCCGAAACCTGCTGGAATATCGACTCGATCGAAAGGAATCCCGCCTGTGGATTGTCGCTGCCCTCATGGGGGTCGGTATCGCCAACAGTCATGCATTCATCGGGTTTGCACCGATGTTCTTGGTGGCGATCGTCTGGATTCGTGGATGGGAGTTTTTCCACTTGGGTTTTCTGTCTCGGATGTTCCTGGCGGGGTTGGTGGGTCTTTCCTTGCTGATCTGGATTCCGTTGTCGGCGCGCATGACCGGACGATTTGACGAGAGCTTCTGGAGCCTTTTTCGGACGGGCCTGGAGCTCAAGGTGAACCACCTGCTCCTGTTTCCGCGGGGCCGCTTTCTGTTTCTCTTCCTGATGATGATCGCGCCGCTGGTGGGAGTCGGTATCCGCTGGCCTTCCCGGATGGGTGCCGGTTTGGACACCTTGGCCACGATGGTCGCCTGGCAGGTGTTGGTCCTCGCTTGGTTCGGCCTTTGCATTGCTGTCGGTTTTGATTTGAAGTTCAGCCCCCGTCAGTTGGGCTATGGGGTTCCTCTGCTGACATTCTCCTTCTGTGCTTCCCTCGTGGTGGGCTATTTTGCGGGGTATTATCTCCTGATCTGGACCGGGCGAGCGGATTCTAGACACGCCTATTCGATCACGCCTTTGTCCTCGGGGTTGTCCCGTTTGGCCGGAGTCTTGGTGGTATCGCTGACGCTTCTAGTTCCTGCGGCCTTGGTTGCCAAAAACTGGAAGATTGTCTTAGCCGACAATGGTTCCAGTCTTCGGGATTACTCGCGCACCATGCTCGCTCCGCTCCATCGGGCTCCGGGGTTGGTGTTTGTCGATGACTCTACTCTGTTCATGGCCCTGACGGCCGGGAATGAGACGCTGGCCGGCAATGGAGGGCATTTGTTGGTCAACACCCGGTTGGCTCCAGTGCGGGTGTACCGACAGTTTTTGGCGAATCGGCATGCGGAGCGTTGGCCGGCATTGCGTGAAATCGCCGAGGCCAAGGACAACATCGCGGGACTTTGGCTGACGCTGGCCACCCGGGCTGCTCAAAGCAATCAGACCTTCTTCGCATCCACCGTCTTTAGCTTCTTTGCTGAGCCGTTCGACTTTCGGCCGGTCGGATCCTTGCACGGAGCCCTGCCTCGGAAAGCATTGCTACCGAGCGCAGCCAACGAGGCGGAGTTGGATCAGGTGCGCCGGTTTTGGGGTGAGGTGCAGCCTTCGTTGGATGCGGTGGTACGGGATGCCGCTCGAGGCTCTTCTAACGCGGTGATTGTGGCCGCGATGTGGTCCCGCTCCGTCAATGCTTCCGGGGTATTCCTTCAGGAGGGCGGTCGCCTGAAGGAGGCTGGAACTCTTTTCACCGAGGCGCTTCGTTTGAACGCCGACAATGCCGCGGCGCGGGTTAATCTGGAGGTGAACCGTGCTTTGGTTGCTGGCAAACCTCTCTCGGCGGACCTGGTCAAGATTTGGGACGGAAAGCCGGGATTGCTCGACGTGCATGGACCGGTGGATGAGCCAGAATTCCTACGCATTTTCGGATCGACGCTCCTCGCCCAGAAGGACGACATGGTGCGTCGGGCCGCGGTGGGCTTTGCTCGGGCCACTCAGTTGTCACCCACCAATCATTTCAACCACTTCGGATTCATCGCGGCCGCGCTGGCCGTTGGTGATCTGACTTCGGCGACCAACGCCTTGAATTGGTTGAAAGCCGATTCTTCCCGCGCTGGCTGGACTCCGGTGGAAAAATCCGGCCTGGCTGAATCCGAGGGGCGTGTGCTTATCGCCATGAACCGATTGCAAGAGGCCGAGGTTTTTCTGCAGGAGGCTCGGCGCCTCAATCCCAGCAACCCAGAACTCTACGATTACCTTTCCTACCTTTACTTACTTTTGGGCAAGACCAATGAGGCTCTGGCCATGACGGAGTCTTGGGAAACGGTTGCCAAGTTGGATCCAGCGCCTGCCTCCCGTCGTGGGCTCATCCTGATGCAACTGGGTCGGTACGGGCCTGCATCCGAGGCCCTAACCAAGGTTCTCGACCAGGAGCCCGACAATTCGGTGGCCCGTGTCAATCGGGCCATCGCTCGACTGATGCTCAAACAACTGCCCGAGTCGCGTGCCGATTACGAGCGCCTGATTAAAGGCGGACGCGAGACCTTTCAAGTTCGCTTTGGTTTGGCTGAAATTGCTCACCAACAGAACCAGTCGTCGGAGGAGCAGAAGCAATTGGAGCGTTATCTTGAGTTAGCTCCGAAGGGCACGGCTGAATTGACCAATGTCATGAGCCGATTGGCCGCCCTGAAGCCCTCGCGCTAATCCCCAGGGCCACCGGCACCATTGGGAACGCTGGCCATCGACCTTTGTTGATCCCATGCGTGTGAGTCATGTCATCACTCGGTTGATTGTCGGCGGGGCGCAGGAGAACACTCTCAGCTCGGTTCTTGGCTTGGGACGAATTCCTGATTGGGAGGTGGAACTCATCTCGGGCCTCACCAGTGGACCGGAGGGGTCTCTTGAACCCATCGCCCGAGCGGTGCCTGGACTCCTGCGTTTGGAGTCCAGTCTTGTTCGGCCTGTTCACCCGCTGATGGATGCGCTGGCCTACCTGCGGCTTCGCAGTCACTTCCGTCGCACCCGTCCACACATCGTCCACACCCACAGCGGCAAGGCGGGCATCATCGGACGTTTCGCAGCCCGTCATGCCGGGGTTCCCCAAGTGATCCACACCATCCATGGGCCGAGTTTTGGTCCGTTTCAGGGTGCCGCTGCCAACACGATTTTCCGGGGCGCAGAACGGGCCGCCGGGCAGCAAACCGATCATTTTGTGGTGGTCGCTGAGGCAATGGCCCGACAATACCTCGACGCTGGCATCGGTGATTCAACTCAGTACACCCGGATTTTCAGCGGTTTTGATTTAGCTCCGTTCCTTGGAGTTCAGCGGGATCCGGAACTGGCCGAGCGACTGGGCCTCCGCCCCGGTGAGTTTGTTGTGGGCAAGGTGGCTCGCCTCTTCCAACTCAAGGGACACGATGAGCTGTTCAACGCCGCCGTTGAGATGGTGCGACGAGTCCCCACTGTGCGATTCCTGTTGCTGGGTGATGGTCCCTGGCGCGCGCGTTTTGAGACCATGGCCGCCACGATGCCCGGCTTGGCCGGACGTTTTGTTTTTGCGGGTCTGGTGCCGCCTTCGGAGGTCTCCCGATATCTGGGCTTGATGGATGTACTGGTGCACTTGTCGCGCCGAGAAGGCTTGGCTCGGGTGCTGCCTCAGGCCCTGGCTGCCGGGAAACCGGTGATTGCTTTTGATTGTGACGGTGCCGCCGAGGTGTGTCGGGATTTGGAGACAGGTTTTTTGCTTCAACCAGGAGACCTGCCCGGTTTGGTAGATCGAGTCGCCCGGTTGGCGGGGGATGCGGAGTTGGCTCGGAGGCTCGGAGTCACCGGGCGATCTTGGGTGCGGGAGCGTTTCTCGGAGGAGGCACTGGTGCAATCCCTAGATGCCTTGTACCGCCGCTTGCTCCATCGCTCGGGAGACCTCTTCCAATGAAATCCGAGGTCTCCGCCGTGCTCGGGGCATTCGGGTTGACCTGCGTCATCTCGGTCGTCTCGTTGCCCCTGTGGCGAGCGTTGTGCCGTCGATGGGGTCATGTCGATGATCCCGGTCACCGGAAGATTCATGCTCAACCTATTCCATTAGCGGGCGGGTTTACCGTATCGGCCGGTGGGCTCTTGGGCGGACTGCTCATATGGATCCTGGCATCGTCAGGAGTGCTGGGCAGCGTGGAGGTCGGATCTCTCTGGGTTGGAACCGAGGGGATGCGCCGCCTCGGAGTGCTGCTCGCCGGAGCCGTGGGCATGCTGGCTTTGGGAGCATGGGATGACCGTCGGGATCTCGGGGCCGGTGCGAAGTTTCTCGTGCAGGGCATCATTGCCGTCCTGGTCGCGAGATGGGGGGTCCAGGTGCCTGTTCCGGACGGGATGGCAATTCTCGGGCCACCGCTCACGGTGTTCTGGATCGTGGCGGTCACCAACGCTTTTAACTTGAGCGATAACATGAATGGCCTGTCTGCGGGTCTCGGTTTAATCGGGGCCACCGCCGTGTCGGCCTCATCGTTGTTGTGGCGGGGGCAATCCGAGTTGGCCTGTGGGGCGGCTCTGATCGCCGGAAGCCTGGCGGGCTATTTGCCCTACAACTATCCCCGCGCCTCGGTCTTTCTGGGAGACGCTGGGAGCCAATGGGTCGGCTATTGGATCTCCGTCTTGGCGCTGCTGTCCGTGACGCCCTCTACAATTTCCAACGGTGGGCTCCAACAGTCCTGGAGGGTCGCGTTTGCGGTGGTGGCCGTTCCCCTGATCGACATGGCTTTTGTGGTCGTCTCGCGCACCTGGAGAGGGCAGCCCTTCTGGGTGGGTGACACTCACCACCTGAGTCACCGCCTAGCCCGAACGGGTCTGGGGAAGGCCGGCGCGGTGGCCGTCTTGTGGCTACTGGGAGCCCTTCTGGTGACCCTTTTCAGCCGCTGAGCCAGTGGAGTGGCTCTGAAGCCGCTGGCCGGAAAGTTTTGCCCAGGCAGACGAATGGGTGGACTTCGGTTCCGCCCTGATCCCGTCACTCGCGGGAGATTTTCCTGATAAAACCCAACAAAATCAGGTGTTCCATTGATCGGCATGGTCGTTGCTTTACAGCTAGAACGGAGGCGAGTCCATGATTCAAACGCTGTTCAACCAATCCAACTATGTGGTCACCAAGAAACTCTTGGATGCCACGGTGCTGCGCCATCAGGCCATTGCCGGCAATTTGGCCAATGTTGAGACGCCGAACTACAAGCGAATCGATGTGGCACCGTCGTTCCAGGCGGAGTTGTCCAATGCGGTGAAGGCCAACGATCCGGGTCAGATCGCCAATATTCCGGTCCCGACCCTTTCGGTCGATCCGATGGCCGTTGCCTCCAATCGCGACGGCAATTCCGTCAATTTGGAGCAGGAAATGTTGGCCATGAATGAGAACAGCTTGGCCCACACCCTAGAAGCCCAACTCATCACCGGTTCCATGCTCAAGCTGAGAATGGCCATCACGGGTCGTAGCTGAACCTTCGGACTAACACCCCCATGATCGAACTCATCCCCAGCATTCAAAGCACCCGCTCCGCGTTGGATGCCGAACGGACCCGGATAGAGATCGTCTCCCAGAATCTGGCCAATGCCAATGTCACCCGCTCCGTCGATGGGCAGCCCTACAAGCGCAAGCAGGTGGTCTTCGAGACTCTAGTCAACAATGCCGGGACCAATGCCAACAGTGGTTCCTCCATACGGGTGAGCCGTGTTGAATCCGATACTCGCCCCTTCCGTGAGGTTTTTAAACCGGATCATCCCGACGCCGATGCTCGGGGCTACGTCCGGTATCCGAACGTCAATGTCCACGAGGAGATGGTCGATCTCATCGCCTCCTCTCGGGCGTTTGAGGCGAACATCGCCGTGGTCAAGAACGCCCGACAACTGGCCCAACAGGCCATGTCTATCGGCAAGCGCTGAGCCTCCACTGACACACTGCCATGGAAGCGCTATCCGCACTCCGAATGTTCAATCCGGCCGCCCTCCGGGAGTCGCCCCTCGGCAAGGCCGGGATGGAGTCTCTGCAGAAAGCGGGGATGGGAGACTTGGGAAAACTCATTCCCGACTCGGAGATGGGAAAGCTACAGCCGTTCAACAAGGCATTCCCGGACGCGATGCCGCTGCCCACGGGGGTGAATCCGAGTGGTATCCCCTCGCTGGGGAGAGTCTCGGGGCGAGATGCCTTTGCCGACACCCTGGGTCGGTTTGTGGGCGAAGTGGCTGACAAGCAAGTGGCCGCTGGAGATTCGGTTCGCGGCTTGGTCACTCAGCAGGGAGTGCCTCTGCACCAAGCCATGATCGCCATGGAGGAAGCCAGTGTCTCTTTCCAGTTGATGGTCGAGGTGCGCAACAAGCTCCTCGAATCGTACCAAGAATTGATGCGGATGCAGGTCTGAGGATTAAGGGCCCCAAGTGATGAACAACAGTTTCCAAGAACTCCTGCAGCAATTGGCTTCCGTCTGGAAGGAGATCGGCATCAACCAGCGAGTCTCGATCGTCCTCGCCGGATTGGTCGTCTTGCTCGGTTTGAGCGGCATCGCGGTTTGGTCGAGCCGTGAAGACTACACCGTTCTCTTTGGCAACCTTGCCGAGGCCGAGGCTTCCAAGGTGATCAATGCGCTCGATGAGAGCAAAATTCCTTACAAGGTCCGGGGCGGCGGTAGCATCTCGGTGCCCGCCGACAAGGTTCATTCCCTGCGCATCCAATTGGCTGGTAAGGGGATTCCCGGTGGCGGTACGACGGGGTTTTCTCTCTTCGATAAGCCTAATTTCGGCATTTCGGACTTTGTGCAGCGGGTCAATTACCTGCGGGCCATCCAGGGAGAATTGTCCCAGACCATTTCACGGGTCGATGGCATCGAATCCGCCCAGGTGATGCTCGTAATGCCCGAGAACCGTCTACTGGTGGAGTATCAGAAGAAACCCAGCGCCTCGGTGTTCCTGAAGCTGCGGGGTAACGTGCCCATCCCTGCCGCGACGGTGAATGCTATCCGCTTCCTCGTTGCCAATGCGGTCGAAGGGCTCAATCCGGAAGGGGTCTCTATCACCGACAACATCGGCAACCTCCTGACCGAGGCCTTTGATAATGATCCTATCACTGGGGCTACTTCGTCGCAGCTCAAGCAACGCCGCGAATACGAAAACTATTTAGCCAAAAAGGTAGAGTCGTTTATGGCCCCCAACGTCGGGGGGTCGGCGCGGGTTATGGCGCGCGTGTCGGTCGACCTAGACTACACGAGCCTGCAGCGGAAGGAGACCAAGTTTGACCCGGAGAGTCAGGTGAAGCGCACGGAAACGATCACCGACGAGCGCATTGACAACACGAGCTCGGCCCTAGCGGGCGCGGTCGGCGCGCCGGGTGCGGCGACCAATGCCAATACGGACACCAACAGTCCGGCCGGCACGTCTCCGACGACCAAGAACAACACGAGCAAAAAAGTCACCCAGAACAATTACGAGATCAACGAGATTACCACGACGCAGAGTCAAATCCCAGGTTCTACTAAGCGCCTTTCGGCCGCGGTCTTCATCCCCATCGAGTACACTGTGAGCGGGAGTAATCGTGTGGCCGTGCCCCGCAGCCCGGTTGAGATGATGAAGATCCGGTCTGCCGTCCGGTCTGCCTTGGGCATTGTCACAAATAGCGTGGACGGAAGGATTGACGAACTGTCGGTCGAAGAAATCGCCTTCAATGATCAACCCTCCCTCGAGCTGACCCAGCGTCTTGAGAAGAGTGAGCGCCAGCGTCTTTGGATCGATATTGCGCGTGATTCAGTTTTTCCGCTCTTGGGTGTCGGAGTGCTGGCCTTGTTCTGGCGGATCTTCCAGAAGACTAGCATCGATGAAATCCCCATCGGAATCCCACTCGGAGCCGCCTCCGGGGATGGCGGATCTCAGATGAATAGCTTCGCCTCCGGCCTCAGGGCCGGCCCCGCCAGCGAACCGGATGAAGTTCAACCCTTCGTGATGACTGCGGACATGATGAACCAGCTCATGAAGGAAAATCCCGCCAATATGACCCACGCGCTTCGCACCTGGATGACCCGCGGCGCCGAGAAATCGAAGTAATTCGCTATGGCTAATCCGATTCCCGAGATTCTGGCCTCGAGCCCTGCCGATTTTGCCCGTCTGACACGGACACAAAAGATCGCCTTGCTCCTGGTGGTTCTGGGAGAAGAGGCGGCGATCTCCTTTCTTCGAGGGCTTCAGCCCGACGAGTTGGAGGCGATCTGCGCTGAGATGGCCAAGGTGGGGATGCTCTCCATTGAGATGCAGAATACCGTCCTGAAGGAGTTTACAGATGTGGCCATCCACGCCAGCACCTCTCTGCGTGGCGGTTTAGATTTCACCCAATCGATGTTGGAAAAGGCCCTGGGCCTCTACAAGGCGGCCACGGTGATCACTCGGGTGCTGCCCACCCGCACGCCGGTCTCCTCGATGACGCAAATTGTCGATCTAGATGCCCGGCAAATTTTTAATCTGCTCAAGCTTGAACAGCCGCAGATGATCTCACTAGTCCTCTCCTACCTGCCACCCGAAAAGGCTTCCCAGTTATTGATCATGCTCCGGAGCGATTTGCGGGATCAGGTCATTGAGCGACTGGCTACTCTGTCTGCGACCCCTATCGAAATTGTCGAGAAGGTGGTCGAACAGCTCAATCGCAAGCTCGGTAACCAGCACACGCGCGCCCTCAATCAAACCGGGGGCCTGAAGAGCGCTGCCAACTTGCTGAACTCGCTCGATAAAAACATGACCAAGGCGCTCCTGATGAACATCGAGGAACGCAATCCGGAGCTCGGTCAGCAAATACGCCAGAAGATGTTCACCTTTGAGGATGTGGCCACTTTGGATACTCCGGTTCTCCAGCGGGTGCTGCGCGAGGTGGATTTGCGCGATCTGGCGGTGGCTCTCAAGACGGCGAGCGATTCACTCAAGGGAGCGCTTCTCAGTGCGGTGTCCAAGCGTGCCGCCGAAACGGTGCAAGAAGAGATGAGCTTCATGGGGCCGCTCAAGCTGCGCGATATCGAGGCAGCCCAGATGCGCATCATCGAACTGGTCCGCAAATCCGAGGCCGACAACGAAGGGCTTAGCTCTTCCTGATTATGCAACTCAAACCCAATCCGATCCCGATCGCTTTTATCGAAGCCCTCCGCGAGGTCCAAGTTATCAAGATCTCGCTCTCGGAATTGGAGCGCAAATGGTGTCTGCGTGAGCAGGAGGCCTATGCGCGGGGGGTCGCCGATGGTGAAAGAGCTCTGAGCGAGCAACTCGTTCAGCAGCGCGCCGATTTGCGCCATCTCCAGAATCGGCTCTTCGTCCAGCTCGAGAACACGATTCCCCAGGTGGTGAGAGACTGCGAGCAGGCGCTCATCGGCATCGCATGGGAGACGGCTCGCAAAGTCGTCAACTGCATCGAGATCACTCCCAGCATGGTTGAGGCTGCCTTAGAGGAGGCGCTGGTTTCGCTCCGCCAGACGGGTCGGGTTCGGGTGCAGCTCCATGCCGAAGACCTTGCGCTCCTTGAGGGGGTCAACAGCCCGGTATTGCTCAAGGAGCTTGGAGGCGAGCGCATCCGCTTCGAAGTGTCCTCGGAGGTCGGGCGCGGGGGCTGCTTGGTGTACACCGATTTCGGGACAGTGGATGCCCGCCGAGAGGTGAAACTCGAACTGCTGCGGCAATCGATGGAATCATGAACTCTTCAGGCACATCGCCGGGTCAACGATTGGGAGGCATACTGGAGCGTGTGCGGAGTACTCGTGTGGTCGAGAATCGTGGACGGGTCGTTCAACTCATCGGCTTGGTGATTGAGAGCGAGGGACCTCTTTGCGCCGTGGGAGAACTTTGTCGGATCGAGGGTGGCCACAAGAAGGGCGACGCGTTGGCCGAAGTGGTGGGCTTTCGTCAGGGTCGGGTGCTTCTCATGCCCTTGGCGGAGACCCATGGTATTCATCCCGGGTCCGAGGTCGTCGCCCTGGGGCACCCCTTGGAGGTTCCCGTGGGGGCAGATTTGCTGGGTCGCGTTCTCAATGGATTGGGGGAACCCATCGATGCGCTCCCACCCGTGAGGCCGGTGTTCCGGGCTCCGTGCATGGCGCCACCACCTCACCCCTTGCAGCGTCGCCGGATCCGCGAGGTCTTTGGTACCGGCATCAAGGCGCTCGATACGCTGATCCCCGTCGGCCGAGGGCAGCGTCTGGGAATCTTCGCTGGATCAGGCGTCGGAAAATCAACGCTCCTAGGCATGATGGCGGCCCGAGCTGAGGCAGACGTCAATGTCATCGCTTTGATCGGTGAGCGGGGTCGTGAGGTGCGCGAATTCTTGGAGAAGGATCTCTCGGAAGAGGGTCGTGCCAAATCGGTGATCGTGGTGGCGACCTCCAATGAGCCGGCATTGATGCGCCTTAAGGGGGCCTACTCGGCCATGGCCATCGCCGAGTATTTTCGGGACCAGGGAAAATCGGTCCTTCTGATGATGGATTCGGTGACCCGTTTTGCCATGGCCCAGCGGGAGATCGGACTGGCGGTAGGTGAGCCACCCGCCACCCGGGGTTATACACCCAGCGTCTTTGCTCTCCTGCCTCAGTTGCTTGAACGGGCCGGCTCAGGACAGAGCGGGGCCATCACCGCGTTCTTCACGGTCTTGGTTGAGGGAGACGACATGAACGAGCCGGTGGCGGACACGGTTCGCGGCATCCTCGACGGGCATATCGTGCTCGACCGCATGCTGGCTCAACAGAACCACTATCCGGCCATTGATGTGCTTCAGAGCATCAGCCGTCTTACCCGGGATTTATGCTCCGAGGAGCAGCTCCGCCTGGCAGGGCAGGCCCGCGAGCATCTCTCTAACTACAAGCGCAACGCGGACTTGATCAGCCTGGGCGCCTACGCGGCCGGCTCTAATCCAGCCATTGATGCCGCCATTCGTCTGAAGGAACCCCTGGAGACCTTCCTCCGGCAGGGGGTCGACCAGGGTGTGACTCCCGCCCAGGCCTGGGCGGGTCTTCAATCGGCCGTGAACGGAGGAAAATCTTTGTGAGCACCTTGATTTCAAAACATCCACCCCGGTCCCGATGAAACGATTTCGATCCCGAGTCACAGCCCTCCGAGAGCTTCGACAACGTCGCGAAGAGGACACCCTCCAAGTCCACGCTCGTGCAGTTCGGAATCGTCAAGCGGCCGAAGCGCAGTTTCAGGAGTGCCTCGGAGCCTTGTTGCGTCACCAGCAGGAAGTGCAGACCGATTTGATGCGCGGGTGTCCAGCTTCTCGACTCGTACAACAGGACGGGTACCGACTGTTGCTGGAACAGCGGTGCCACGAGAGCCGTCAGCAGGTGGTTGAGGCGACTTCTGCGGCCGCAGCGTCACTTCAGGCAGTCCTGCTAAGCCGTCGTGACCGTGAATTGGTTGAGAAATTCTGCGCTAAGGAGTTGGTCGACCACCAACGTGAACAGTTGAAGGAAGATCAGAAGAATCTTGATGAAATGGCCTTGCGACGACGGCCGGTCGATTTCGCCGCCCTTGGAACCTCTCAAAACTTGTGAAATCCATCGCTATTCCGCTCGTCGGATCATTGATTGGCGCTCTGCTGTATCTGGCTGTCACCGCCGCCTTAATTCTCAAGGGATACAAGCCCCCCGCGCCGTCAACCGTATCCAAGGCTGCAAAGGTCAAGGAATCAGCCGGTATTTCAGGGTCGCCTCTCGCTGAAAAAACGGCAGATGAACTCAATGGGAGAACCCCTTCCTGGAAATACTACAACACGGACGTCGAGTTCCTCATCGAATACCTCAAGCAGACGAGTAATTCATTCCGGATTCGTCAGAAGGATTTGGACTAGTTGGGTCAACGACTGACAGCCGAACGCGCTGAACTCGCGTCCGTGACCCAGTCGGTGGCCCGTCTGCGCGACGACATTGATCGTCAAGTGATCCGGATTCAGGACGATGAAGCCATCAATCTAAAGCGATTGGCCAAGACTTACGCGGGTATGGAGCCTTCCAGTGTCGCGAAGGTTTTTGTGGAGTTGGACGAAAAGCTCGTCGTGAAGGTCATGAGCCAGATGAAGGACGATCAAAATGCGTCCATTCTCGATGCCTTGGCCAAGACCAATGCCCAAGGAGCAAAACTAGCAGCGGCCTTGTCGGACAAACTGCGGTTGGTGCCCACCGGCAAAAAGTCATGACCACTCTCAGTCCGCTGGGGGCGGAGACGCTGTTGCTTCCAACCCTAGCTGCGGTGGGAGGAGTCGGAGCTCTGGTGGTTCCAGAACGCACGGATGGAGAGTCTTTGTTTGCGTCGATGGTCACGGGAGCACTGACATCGGTGCACGGTGATGGAGTTCTCCAGCCGCCCTCATCCGCTAGCGAAGCGGCGTTGGTAGTGCTTCCGGTCCAGGCATCGGAGTCTTCCGGGGGAGGGGCTAATAAGGTGGCTCATCCTGCGATGGTCATCGAGAAAACGGTGCCACCAGAACAGGGATTTAGGGCTGTGCAATTACTCGTGGGTTCGGACTTGCGTCCGACGCCCGCCTCGTCCCATAGGCCTCACTGGGGTCTGCGACGGGGTGACTGTGCAACCCCGAAGGTTGCGGACGATTCCGAAGCGTCTCTCTGGGCGAATCGAGAACCCAAGGAGGGTCTCAACGATGAAGTGTCCTCCGGTGAGTCGAGTCTGGGGATCTCCGAGAATGGAGGGATGCCCACTTGGGCCCTAGTTCCAGGGGTGTTACCCCCTTGGGTTCCCCCTGTGATGACTCCGGTGGCGGAGTCCTCGCTTGCAACGGGTTTTTCAGAGGGTTCGGAACCTTCAGGCCCGCCCTTGTTCAACGACAATTATTCCTCCCCTTTGGCGACAATTAAAATTCCTCACTTGAGGTGAGGGGTTTTTGGTTCGTCCGGCCAAGCCGGACTATGGGCGATTGCCCATTGGTCTTGTGGCTTGCCGCAAGATGATTACTGGAAAGCAATGCGGGCGGCTCCGAAGGGAGTTTGCCCGCACCCACAACATGAAGCTGAGTGCCATGAAAGCTGGGGTCGATCGCAAGACGGCCCGGAAGTATCTGCAAACCCAAGCGTCACCGGAACAACTCCAAAA
>SYMJ01000059.1 GCA_005805505.1 Verrucomicrobiales bacterium
CCAATCAACGGCGAATCTGGGACCTGCTGCAGGAAATGCAGCGGGCCACCATGGAGTACATGCTGGAAAACCTACCCCACCCGCCTCGCAGAAAGCGGCTCACCAAGAAACGCCTAGGCCTTAACTAACTGCCATTCGGGTCGGTCCCGCATATTTACACAAAAGGTGACACTCCACACTATAACGGTGTTCTTGAATGGGCTCCGCGGCATCGGGCCTCTGCTCGCTGAGTAGGCTCAGGGAAGGATGGGCTTTCGCGCTTTGCGCGAGGGGGTTGAGGGTGTTCGCCTCCAAGGCTCGCTCCGGCCCGACACCGCTCCGCTGCGGTTTTGGTGGGCGGGGCTCCGCGGCATTGGGCCTCCGGTCGCTGAGTAGGCTCAGGGAAGGATGATCTTTCGCGCTGTGCGCGAGGGGGTTGAGGGTGTTCGCCTCCAAGGCTCGCTGCTGCCCGACACCGCTCCGCTCGGGTTTTTGGTGGGATCGGGTGGTGCTCGCAGGAAGGCTCGCTACGGACCGTTCCAGCTGCTGCACCGGGTTGGGCAAATCGAATGAGGGTCCGGTGTGGACAATCGGCGGGATCTTGTTCTCATGTGCTGACTCCCAGATCGGACCCTTATTCCATGAAACCTCGGATCAATCTCCATGCCCGCGCGGCCTTCACGCTGATCGAACTCCTGGTGGTCATTGCGATCATTGCCATTCTGGCCGGCATGCTTCTTCCAGCTCTGGGCAAGGCTAAGGCGAAGGGGGAGACTATCGCGTGCATGAACAATCTGAAGCAAATCGCGCTCTTCATGCAGTTGTACACAGATGAAAATCAGGAGGTGTTTCCAGGTCACCGGAATGGGAACCTCACCACGGCGGATGAACTGCCTTCTCGGACGAATTGGTGGGGTACGGCGATGGTGGGTTATGCCAAGGGGCAATCGAATTACTTCCGCTGCCATGCGCTTAAGGGCAAGCGCAAGGACGCGGGGATCAGTTGGTCGTGGAAGTTCGACAGCCATCTGGTGGGCTATGGCTACAATGCATTCTTTCTAGGGGTGCACCCCTACGACTCCCACGAGGCGGCGGGTCTCTCGACGACGAAGTGGTTCAAACGGTCGTCGATTGTGAATCCTTCCCAGAATCTGGTGGTGGGCGACACCATGCCTAAGCCCGATTTGACCTGGAGCAGCAGTCTGTGGTGGCCCAGTTCCGGGATGACTCCGGGTCGGGGCAACACGTACGAGGGCATTGACGACAACCGCCATGGGCGCCGCGGTAATGTGGTGTTCAACGATGGCCATGCCGAGACGCGCCGCAGTGCCAATATCAATCCGCCAGACGATCCCATCAAAGGTGGGGCCAATCAGTTCCGTAATGCGCTCTACTGGGATCCGCTGCAGCGCAAGGGGACTGCCGAATAGGCACGATTCGAGGGGTAGGATGGGCGGGAACCGATCGCGGCCTGCGCTCCTCGGTTGGGTTTTGATGAGCTTTTCGAAACGGGTTTGAGCGGGAAGCTGAATCCTCATTGGGCTTCAAAGCCCTGAGGCTGTGATCCAGTCTATCGCTGTGAGCGATGTTTCCACCGAGTCTGCCCGAGCCCGTCACGCGTGTTTGGCGACGGAGATTTTGGCCCATGATCGGGCGTATTATGTTCTGTCGGCGCCGACGATTACTGATCTCGAATATGACCGTCTGTACCGGGAACTTCAGCAGTTGGAGTCGGCCCATCCGGAACTGATCACTCCCGAATCCCCCACCCAGCGTGTGGGCGGGGCGCCGTCTGAGGGCTTTGCCCGTGTAGAGCACCAACGGCCGATGCTTTCTCTGGAAAAGGTGGTGGCCTCCGAAGAACCCTCCTCAGTCGAAGAACCGGATCGTGAGCGGCGGGGCCGTTTGCAGGATGAAAACACGCTGGCTGCCTTGACCACCTGGTATGCTCAAGTTTGCAAGACACTGGGTCGGAACGCAGTGCCGCTGATCATGGAACCCAAGGTGGATGGGGTTTCGCTCAGCCTTCATTATCGACGGGGTAAATTAACTTTAGGAGTGACCCGGGGCGATGGGCGGTTCGGCGACGACATCACGGCCAACTTGCGCACTCTTCGCTCCATACCGCTTCAATTGGAGACCTCGAACCCGCCCGAGTGGATTGAGATTCGGGGCGAGGCGTTCATGACGCTGGAAGACTTCGGTACCATGAATGCCGGGCTGGCGGCGGCGGGCGAAAAGGTCGCGCCCAATCCCAGAAATGCGACCTCCGGATCGCTGAAGCTGCTCGACCCGAGGATTGTGGCCCAGCGACCCATCCGTGCTGTCTTCTATGCGGTGGGTGTGAGCGAAGGCATTCGTTTTGAAAGTCATTCGGACCTGTTGTGGCAGTACCAAGCTTGGGGAGTGCCGATCCAGGGCTGTTGGTGGACGGGTGGCGGGATGGACGAGTTGCTCGGTCTCTACCGGAGCTCCGTCGTGGCGGGATACGATGAAGATCGGGACCTGCGACGCCAGTTGCCCTACGAAATCGATGGCGTGGTCATTAAGGTGGATCGGTTCGACGATGCCGCGCGGATCCCGGACAAGCGCCGCTCGCCCGGCTACGCCATTGTCCACAAGCCTGTGCCGTGGATCACACCCGCGCAGACGCGGCTTTTGGCCATCACCGTGCAAGTGGGACGTACCGGTGTTCTGACGCCAGTGGCCGAGTTGGAGCCGGTGTTCGTCCAGGGATCGACCGTGGCCCGGGCCACATTGCACAACGAGGACGAGATTCGCCGAAAGGACATCCGCATCGGAGACGCTGTTGTGATCCGCAAAGCAGGCATGGTCATTCCCGAAGTGGCCGAAGTCTTGACCACGCTGCGTGCGCCTGGGGCCGAGGTGTTCGACCTGGTTCGTCATGTCGGGGGGCGATGCCCGGCCTGCGGCGGACCCATCGCTAAGGAGAAGGTTTCAGATGGAGAGAAGGACGAGGTGGCTTGGCGTTGCCAAAACGTGGCGGGTTGCCCGGCGCAGTTGACCCGGCGCGTGGAATACTTCGCTCAGCGCAAGGCACTGGATATCGAGTCGTTGGGCGGGATCGTGGCCGAGAAACTGGTGGAACGGGCCTGGGTTCGTGATCCGCTCGATTTATTCGACTTGAGTGCGGAGCGCCTAGCCACGCTGAACCTGGGCACCGATGAGGATCCGCGCATCTTTGGTATCAAAAATGCCAGCAAAGTTGTGGCGGCGTTGGAGCGGTCGCGTACCGCGCCGTTGCACCGTTGGCTGCATGCACTGGGAGTGCCATCGGTGGGTGAAACCATGGCTTACGAGACCGCGCGCCTTCATGAAGATCTGGGGCAGGTAGCCCACTCGGAGATCCTGGCGGGCATCGTCCGATTGGGGCGACTCTACGACCAACTCTCCGACTCCTCGCCGTCCTTGGCGGCCCCGGACTCGTCGGAGCGGGAGCGTCGCCGCGACGAGTACGAGCGGCTCAAGGGCGACATCCGCGATCAGGGAGATCGATTGGTGGAGCTGGGCGCCGCCGAGGCCAATGCCCGTTGGACTCAACTGCGGCAGAAGGGCAGTTCGGCGGTGCCCGAATACGTCACTCGCATCGAATACGGGGCGGCAAGAGCGCTGACCGCGTATCTCGAGTCTGAGACCGGTCGCCGGACCCTCGAGCGCTTGAGTCAATTGGGCATCCAGCCCAAGACCGAGCGGGCTGCCTCAGGTTCGGGTTCAGCCTCTGGGTCTATCGCCGGCAAGACCTGGGTGTTGACCGGAACACTGCCCACACTCGGTCGCGACGAGGCCTCGGCGATGATCCGGCAATCGGGTGGCAAGGTGGCCTCAGCCGTGAGTCGGAACACCGATTACCTGCTGGCCGGTGAGAGCGCTGGGTCAAAGTTAGACAAGGCCCGCGAGCTGGGTGTCGCCATCGTGGACGAGGCCGCTTTCCTCAAGCTGGTGCGCGGCGATTGAGCCGGTGCCGCACGCCTCTTCTAGGCCGGTGCGGAGGGTAGCCGACGGGCCAGCGTCTCCGGTTAGCAAGTAGGTCACTTCGAGGATCTGGACGCGTCGAGAACGTGCCCGTTTGTGTCCATCGTGAGGGCCGATTCAATCCCTGCGGAGGCCTTCATGGACTGGCGTCTATCTTCACTCCAAGACGCCGCTGCGTAAGCGTCACCCGGAGCACCACTACCGAGGGATGCGTTGATCAGGGTATGTTGGCGGCATGGACACGAATGCG
>SYMJ01000060.1 GCA_005805505.1 Verrucomicrobiales bacterium
AATCAACGGCGAATCTGGGACCTGCTGCAGGAAATGCAGCGGGCCACCATGGAGTACATGCTGGAAAACCTACCCCACCCGCCTCGCAGAAAGCGGCTCACCAAGAAACGCCTAGGCCTTAACTAACTGCCATTCGGGTCAGTTCTTGATATTGATAGGTATATCGGCCAAAGCCACTCTCCCGGCCTAGCCCGCAAATTGAGAGTCGAGAATGCTGCCGCACATCATGAATCGTGGTGACAGGCGCGAACGGATCTCCATGGATGATGCAGATCGCCAGCGCTTCGTTGATACGCTGGGCGGGGCTTGCGCCAAGGCGGCGCCGGGTCACCTGGGAAGAAACCAAGGGCTAGTCCGGGCAATGGGTCCTTGCTTCGGTGGCACGTAGCTTCACCTCGCCGAAACCTTGTCACTGCTCCGCAGGTCAAGTCGGTTGGCGTTGCACGATTGCCGCAGCGGGTTGCTACGATGCACGGGCAAGGCCACCAGCCCCGTTCCCGGTTGATTCAAATTCGGAAATCGTTCCCTGATCTCCTCTCCGGTCGCACTCCGGTGCACTCCGGTTGAATTGCCCGTGCGCTACCGCTAGCCTTCGACCATGCAAACCACCTTTGCGATCAACACCGATGAATTGGACGAGCGCTTTCTGCTCGGCGTGAAGACCATGTTCCCGCATCGGCAAGTGACGATTTGCGTCGAGGAGGAGTTGGACGAGACGGAGCGCCTGCTGGCGAATCCACGCACGAGGGCGGCCCTTGAAAAATCCATCGCTCAAGCGGACGCGGGAGAGTTGATCAAGTTCACCTACGAAGAGTTCCTTGCCTTGAGCCAGAAACTCCATACCGAGCGCGCCGCCTGATGCGCGCGATTCAGTTCAGCCCTGCGGCTTTCCGCGAACTGGAAGACTGGGGGCGGCTTGACTGGCGGCGGCAGCAGAAGATTTTGGAGCTGATCCAGCAAGTCGCGCGCGAGCCATTCAGTGGCGTGGGAAAGCCGGAGCCACTGCGCCACCAGTTGAGCGGCTGCTGGTCTCGACGCATCACCGAGGAACACCGGCTGGTCTATCGCGTCACCGAGGAGGCCATCGTGGTGGTTTCGTGTCGGCCTCATTACTGAGGAAACAGGGTCAGAGAGCGATTTCTGATTTTGACTCAAACGGGTTTCAACCATCGGTGACTCTGGCTCGGCAGGTCGAAGGAACTCTTCTTCAGGAACTCGAGGGTCTCGAAGGAGGTTCCTTGCCGATGGCGAACGAGACGGTGAACGGTTCCTTTCTGAAGCAGTGGAGCAGTTCGGTGTGAATGGCGGCCGCGCCGAGGGTTTTATGGCACTGCCGCGCGGGGATCTGCGTTGCGTCGAGGTGGCATGAGCCGTTTACCGTAGCGTAACCCTGCGGCAATCTTGGCACGGGGACTGACTCGGACTGCGGAGCGGCGACAACGTCTCGGCGCAGGTCCTGAAACTTTCCGCTCGATCCAGCGAAGACCTTTCAACAGAGATCCGTTGGCGCACACCAGCCCACAACTCACAACTTGCATACCGGCCGCAGAAATGAGTAATTACTAGCACGAAACGCGAGGTAAGGTACAAGCAGCGTCCATCGGCGGGTCGGATGGAGGCCGACTTGTTGGGGGTGACCGCTGTCGCCGGGTTGGGGGGCATCTTCGCTTTTCTAAATTATGGATGGTTGGCGGGTTTGGTGGTGTGGATTTCGGGTGCCTTGGCCTTTGCTCTTTCGCGGTTGTTCGAGTTGATCAGTGAGTTGTTCGCTGCGCTCGATGAAGCCAGTCGAGGCACCGAGGCTCTAGCCATCCGGGAATCGCCGAGTAAGACCTAAAATGGGTGGAGTGAGACGAGCAACCTCGCGGCACTTGCGTTCGAGGGAGGGCGATGATCCATCACATCGTGTGTCATTGAAAACGGCGTTGCGCACGGTGGTGCCTCGCTTACGGTGACTTCAATGAAACTGGACCTACAAACGATGTCCCGCGAGCAGAAGCTCAAGGCGATGCACGAGATCTGGGAGAATCTCGCCGGGGATGACCAAAGCGTGGATTCGCCGGGCTGGCATGCTCAGTTGCTCCAAGAAACGGCGGATCGTGTTCGGGACGGTTGCGAGGTCGTTCACGATTGGGAGGAGGCCAAAGAGGAGCTTCGGCGGCGCATGATATGAGGATACGGATCCTCGACTCGGCATTGCACGATCTCGACCGTGGCCGGATGTTCTGTTATCGGCAGGGAGAAGGACTCGGCGCCTATTTCTTCGATAGCGTGTTCTCGGAGATCGATTCATTGGTTCTGTTTGCCGGCATCCATCGAAAAGTGTTCGGCTATTACCGCCTCTTGGCGCGGCGTTTTCCATACGCCGTGTAATATCGCATGGAGTCAGTCGAAGTCGTCGTGATCTGGCGCGTGTTGGATCTACGTCAGGCACCAGAACGGATTCGGCGAGCATTGATGTGAGAGTGAATTAGCCGCTTAACCCATGGGCCGCTCCGCTTGTCAGGGGACGATTTGGACACTTGCAACCGGCGGCGTTTGGTGGTGCAGCGAGGGCCTCCGATCCGAAGGATTTCCGGAAATAGAAATTTATCCATTTCGGTGGGATCCCACAGTTCGATTCGGCTCGGGGGGGATTTGCATGGCGGCGGGCGGTCGAATCCGTAGCCTCGCAGGCATGCTGGTGGTGATTTCTGGGTTGGTGGCGGGATTCCTGCATGTCTTGGCGGGGCCCGACCATCTGGCGGCGGTGGCGCCTCTGGCGGTGCGCAGTCATCGGCGTGCTTGGTTGTCCGGAGTGCGCTGGGGTTTAGGGCATTCGGCGGGCGTGCTGCTCATTGGCTTGCTGGCGATTCTCTTCAAGTCGGTGCTGCCCATCGGGCAGGTGTCTTCGGTGAGTGAACGATTGGTGGGAGTGCTGCTCATCGCGATGGGGATTTGGACGGTGCGCCAGGCGCTCCGCGTTGAGGTGCATGCTCATGAGCACGCTCATGACGGAAGTAAACACGGGCATGTGCATTTTCATGGGCCGAGTCACGCGCACCCGGTTTCAGAGGCGGCTTCGTCTCCGGAGCATGGCCATGGGCATGCGGCCGTCGGGATCGGGATTTTGCACGGGTTGGCCGGCAGTTCCCATTTTCTCGGAGTGCTGCCTTCGCTGGGGTTCGCTCATGCGGGGCAGGCGGTGGCTTATTTGGCGTCATTCGGCCTCGGCACGGTCTTGGCCATGGCGGGGTTCTCGGCGCTGCTCGGCGAGGTGGCCGGTCGGTGGGCGCTCCACACCCGTCACTGGTATCGCGGTTTGCTGTGGGCGTGTTCGGCGGTGGCCTTTGCCGTCGGGGGTTGGTGGTTGGTGACCGCCGGGGCTTGAGACTTAGGGAGATATGTCGATGGGGGCCTTTGTGAATCCAGCCTACCGCGGGAGAATCGCTCCCTCTCCGACGGGGCATTTGCATTTGGGCCATGCGCGGACTTTTTGGGTGGCGGATGAGCGGGCCAAGTCCCGGGGCGGAATTCTAATTCTTCGCAACGAAGACTTGGACCGCGACCGTGTTCGACCAGAATTCGTGACGGCCTTTCTGGAAGACTTGCGATGGTTCGGAATCCAGTGGCAAGAGGGGCCCGATTGCGGCGGCCCGCAGGCTCCGTATTCCCAGTCGGAGCGACGGAGCGAATACCAATCCATCTTTGAGGTTCTTCGGTCCACCGGGTGGCTGTTTCCGTGCACCTGTTCCCGCAAAGACATCCAGTCGGCCGTCGCGGCCCCCCATGCGGCGGACGATGAACCGATTTACCCGGGCACGTGTCGGCATCGGTCGGCGGCGGAGATTCCTTCGGGTCGTCCAGTGTCGTGGCGGTTCCGGGTGCCTGAGGGGCAAATCGTGTCCTGGACGGACGGCGGGCAGGGGGCTCAATCTTGGGTGGCCGGTCGCGACTTTGGAGACTTCGTGGTCCTGCGGCCCGACGGCGTGCCCAGTTACCAATTGGCCTGTGTGACCGACGACCACGCCATGGGCATCACCGAGGTGGTACGTGGGGCTGATTTGCTGGTCAGCACCGCGCGTCAACTCCTTCTGTACCAGGCGCTGGGTTGGAGTCCTCCAGACTTTTTCCACTGCCCGCTCCTGACCGATGAACAGGGTGTTCGCCTAGCCAAGAGGCACGCCGCTCTGAGCCTGCGCGCGCTGCGAGACCAAGGCCGCAGCCCTGCGGATTTGCGGGAATTTTGGAAATGAAATCCCCCTCTCCAAAGCCGGAGGGCCTCGGGAGGGGGAGTGCTTTGGAACGCCAGGCGCTTCAGATGTCCTTCAAGGAATCGTGAGAGCGTTGGCGAGGGAGAAGGTCACCGCACCTTGGCCGGGAGGGCCTGGGAAGGTGACGCTGACGGTTTGCGGGCCGCTGGGGGCGGTGGCCGGGATGGTGAAGGTGGCGGTCACGGTGTTGCCATTGCGCTGCAAGTTGCTGCCGTTGAAGGTGCCCAGTTGGGCCGAGGTCGGAGCCAGAGTCGGGGGCGGGGTCATGCCTCCTAGGATCATCGTCAGAGAGACTGTAGTTCCTCGCGCTGCCGTGTTCGGTGACACCGAGGTCAGAGTGGGCCCGCCGGGAGGCATTCCACCACCTCCGCCACCGCCACCGCCACCACCCGTGGCCGTGCCGGTCGCGGGATCAAAGGCGGCCAGGGCCGTGTTTCGGACCCGGAAGAAGCCCGCATCGCCCGGCGTCGCCGTGCGCAAGGTGCCCTGGTCTTTCACGGCAGCGATGTTGGTCTGAGCGTTGGTCCAGGTCTTGAGATCGGTAGACCGCTCCACCGAATAGGTCCCGCCTTCCAATGCGTTCCAGACCAGGGTGACCTCGCTCGCCGCCGCCGCCATCGAAGGTTGGACGACCACGGCTGCATTCGTGCCGCCCAAGAAGTGGGTCATTGCACCAGTGCTGATGTCGGTGGCGACGGAGCCCGTCGGATTGCCGTGGTAGGATCGGCCGATGTTGTAGGGGTACACCGGAGTCCCGTCGGCCGCCATGGCCACGAAGTAGGCGTACGTGCCCTTGGGGAACTCCGGCGTCACGCACCAGCGGCCGTTGTGTTCATCGAGGTCATAGTCGACGCCCATCACGAACTTCTGCCCGGTGGTCGGGTGGGTGAGGTCACCGAGGAAGGCGTTGTCTTCCATGTACCGCCCCAGCGGGTACTGCGTGGACACCGCTGGCCCGCTCTGGTTAGCCCCCACGCCATAGGCCCGCTGGGCCCAAGCCGGAATGGTGGAGCGGCTGCCTGTCGAGAGGTTGTCGGCGCCGCGTTGGCCGTTGCGGCGTTGGAAGCCGGAGGTCATGCGCCGGATCGAGCTGGCGGCATTGGTTGCCTCGGAGAAGGCGTAGGGTCCGTACACGGGAAACCCGTCACTGACCCAGCCGAGAATGGGCGAGTGCCGCGTCACCGGTGCGGTGGATTCACGGTACTTCCGGGTGGTTGTATCAAAATCCACATGGTCGCCCAGCAGGTAGCGCAGGGCCACGGGGTTGGCGTGGTAGTGGTGGGTGCCGCTGCCCTCCTGGTGGGCGTAGCCCGGGTCGAAGGTGGCCCCTTCATTCACATAGGCTTCCCGGTTCCAGTAGCCGTTGCCCATGCCCGCTTCGGCCGCGCCGGTCCAGACGAAGCCGTCGCGGGAGTCGAACATGGCCACGCCGTCGACGAAGCAGCCGATCACTCCGAGGCCGGTCAAGGTGTGGGTTGTGGGCACGGTGGGGTTGCGCGGGATCCGGTAGAGGGTCTTCCGGTTGGTGGGCAAATTGGGGAAGGCGCCGTTGAGCCACGGCCCCATGGGGTGCAAGGCCAGCCCGGTGGTGCGGACGTACACCCAGTCGGTGTCCGAGGCCAGTTCCTGAAGGCCGGCATAGGCGGGTTGGGACTGGGTCTGGGATCCGTTGCTCCAGGTAGTGACGGAGGCACCCGACTGGAGCGCAGCGTCGTTGAGGTAAACTCGGGCGTAGCGTCCAGAATGTTGGGTGATCCAAGAATCGATTCGTGGGTCCGCAATGAGCGGCAGGGAAGCCCAGCTCAGTGCAGCGAGAAGGAGGTTTGGGTTTTTCATGGGATCTATTCGGCGAGTCGTGACGGCTTCATTCGATCCTAGAAGTGTTAAAATCCGATGAGTCTGCGGGGCGGATTTGTTAAGCCTGTGTAAATCTCGGAGCCGATGTTCAAGGTTTGCCTAGGCGGAAAAAGCGCAGGTTTTCCGTCAACTGCGGCGACGCAATGTTTTTGCCAGCCTCGGCGCGGGTGGTTTCATCGGAGAAAAACCAAGGGGTCTCGAGAGACTTGGTTTCCTGCAACTCGAAGCCGACGGCAGTCACGGGCCAGCTCAGTTGGATTTGCTCGGAACCCGGCGCGACCTCCAGTCGAGGGGCGACCGCAGAGGAGGGGCGCAGCAACCCGCTGAGTTGAAGGTTAAAGCGGATGTCGGAACTGTTGGGAGCAAACTGATGCACCTCGACGGCGAGCACATTGGTGCCCGTGCGGAACCCCTTCGGATCAATCGTGGCCTCATGGAGGGTGGTTTCATCAGCGCTGCTAACGACGCTGGCGCTGGCCCGGGTAATGGCACTCAGGGTGCCGGAGGGGAGGTTGCTTCTGAAAATCTCGATCCCGTTCAAGTACACGGCCGCACCGTCATCGCGGATGAGCCCCAGCGTCACGGACAGGAAGCGTGCGGGATCGTCTACTGTGAAACTGTGGCGGAACCAGGTGGTGATGTATCGGGCCGTCGTTGAAGGTCCATACTTCACGGTGGTGACGATATTGTCGTCGCCGTAGCCCAGGGGCGCTGCTCCGCTGTTCCAGGTGCTGTCTGCAAAGCCATTGGAGCGCCAAATCGTGCCCGCCAGATTGCCGCTGTCGTAGTACCGCCACTGTGCCCCCAGGGGCACCAGCGAAACCTGGGCGAGGTCGCCGGGTGCGGAGGCTTCGAGGTTAATCCCGTCCACAGGACCGGTGAGCGTCAGCGGGTTGGAAAACCCAGTCGGCGTGAAGAGGTAGCCTTCAGCAATGGCCTTCAAGGTGTAGGGCCCACGGGCCAATCCGGTCAGGGTGTAGGCGCCGTCGCTGGTCGTATACGTCTGCTGGGTGTTGGAAACCTCAACCCGGACGCCCGGCACGGGCTTGCCACCCTGCAGAACGCGTCCGGCCATGCGATAGGTGGAAGGGTTTCCGATGCGCACCAGCACCGCGGCGCTGCCTTCGCCGCCCTTCATGTCGCTGACCGTGCAGCGGACCCAATATTCGCGGGCGATGGACCAGGTTCGGCTAACTTGGTTGGTGTTGGCGGCGACGATTGAGTTGTCACCGAAGTCCCAAGAATAGGCCAGCGTATCGCCGTCAGGATCTGTGGCATCGGCCGTGAAGGTGATGGGGGCTCCCGCGAAGGCGGCGGTGGCACTGGCCGTGAGGGTGACACTTGGGAGTTGGTTGTTGGTGAACTTGCCCAGGTTCACCTGCAGGTCGAGCGATTCCGGGACGGTTCCGCCTTTGGCGAGCGGGGTGATGTGAATGCCGGCCACCCGGTCGGAAAAGGTTCGGCCAATGAGCAGCGCTGAGTCGTTCTTGCCGTCGGCGGAGCCGGGCGTGACGTCGAGCAGGAGCGATGGCTGGTTGCCGGTGCGGGCCCAGCGCAGTCCAACGCCGTCCATCAAGGCGGGCCGGTCGGTGAACTTCTGGCGGAACTCTAGCCAGTAGTTGGTTTGCGCATTGCGCGCGATGCGCACCGCCCGCGGGGTCGCCGCGTTGGTAGCATCGTGCGCGAAGAGCCGGTAGTTGCCCGAGGTTGTCACGATCTTCACCTGGGTCGTGGGCAGCCAATCGAGGTAGTTCTTGTATCGGGTGTTGAAGTGGCGCTTACCGGCGCTGGCATTGCCCATGGTGTCGAAGCTGTCGCCGTATTCCACGTTGCTGCCGGCTCCGAGGATGCTCTGGCCGCTGGTATCCCACGCGTTGGCGTGGTTGAGTCCGAAGTTGTGGCCCAGCTCATGGGAGGACACGCCGCCCGTCGCGTCGAAGGAGGCGCGGATCCACGAACCGGGAGCGCCAACATAGCCCAGTCCGGCCCAGTTGAAGCCGGGAACGGTGCCGACGCAAATGAGGTCGAAGTCGAACAGCGCTAGATTAACACCGGCGGTGCGGGCGGCATTGCGGGCGTCGGTTCGCAAGATCGATGGGTCTGAGGCGCCGTAAACAGCGGCCGTCTTGGGCATGCGCAAGGTGGTGGTCATGACGCTGCCGGCTCCGAGGGCGCGGAAGGTCGTCTTGCCGAAACTTTGTTCCAGATAGAAGGCCGCGATCCCGTTGAGCATGTTGGTGCCGGTGGCATCGCTGAGGGGTGCGCCGGCCAGATCACTGAAATCGACGCGTAGGATGAGCAAGCGCTTGAGGCCCTCGGTGTAAGCCGATTTTTGGCGGAAGACGCCATCGGCATCGGTGCCATTGCCTTTGTCTACCGAGGCCAAGATGAGTCGCTCATTGTAGTTCTCGGTGTGGGCCGCGCTGCACAGCCACGCGGTGTGTCCGCCGGCGTCCACCGGCACTTCTTCGGCAAAGGTGGTCACGGGTTGGTTGGATACGGCGCACAGGGCGTCCTTCGCGGGCGTGGCCATTTGGGCGGCCTCGTCGGCATCAAGAATGCGGACGGCGTTGGGGTCCAGCGCGAAGAGGTTGCCTAGAGCGATGCCGTGCAACGGGACGTCGGTCAGCGTCGGGCGGAGCAGGGCGTCTCCGAAGGTGTAGGCCCGCCAAGCGCGGTCACCTAGCGATACCGTCCGGTAAACCGGCTCGAACGGGCCTGTGTGCTCCGGGGCCGGAATGCCGGCCAGCACACCGAAATCGCCGCGGCCGTCCACCGACTCTTCCAAGAGAGACTGGATGGACCCGGGGAGTTGGTCGCGAATCCCGCGAGGGATGGCCAATTCCAAGGCGCGCTGAGGATCAGCGGGGATCAACTCGGTCAAATCCTGACGGCGCAGGCGAGCCAGTTCCTGGCCTTCGACTTCCAGTGCCTGGCGGGCCCCAGGCGAAGGTTGGCTCAGGTAGCGGCGGGTCCAGCCCGAGAACTCGGCGAAGGCAGGCTCCGGCACCGGTTCTGACCAGCGGCGGGCGCGGGAGGTGGGGACTCTTTGGGTGTCAGGCCGTGGCGGAGCCAGTTGCTGCTGCGCCGAGGTGAGGGCAGGAAAAACCTGGGGTGCGGGGTAGGGGGCTCTAGGGACCCTGGTGGCCGCTGTGTTGGTAGAGAGTGTCAGTGGTGCCTCTGAGGGTGGTTTTCCCCAAGGGGCCAGCAGTAGCAAGAGCAGCATTCCCAGTCCAATTCCGGTCAGCAGTCTGACGACAAGGCGGCGCTTCATGATGCTCAGGACCATGCAAGCACCGTGCCGTGAGGCCCATTGTAATCAAGTTCACCGATAATTTTTCCTCAGACACAGACAGGCTCCTCGGGAGAGTAACTCGGACTGCATCCGGGTGGCCGAAACCCCCAACCTTACCCAGGCACCTCCGAGGTAGGGCGATTTCTCCGAAAGCGCCACGTCCGCAGACACGGACTGCTCGGAAATCGTTCCCTATCTAGGAGCTCTTCGGGAGAGACAGGCTCTTCAGGGGACAGGCTCTTCAGTGTACGACGACGATTATTTTTCCCAGTGACGACGATTAAAATTCCCCACTTTGGGTGAGGGGTTTTTGGTTCGTCCGGCCAAGCCGGACTATGGGCGATTGCCCATTGGTCTTGTGGCTTGCCGCAAGATGATCACTG
>SYMJ01000061.1 GCA_005805505.1 Verrucomicrobiales bacterium
GAAAATGCTCAAGGAGCCTGTCCTCATCATCAAGACATCCTGGGGAGGCAGGAGCCTAAACACCGATTTCCGTTCGCCCAGTGCCGGGCAGTACAAGCTGCCCAAGGCGGTTCAGGACGTGTGGGACAAGTATCCCCAGGGCGCCCACGGAGTTCCCAAACTCGAGGACCGGAAAAAATGGCAGGAAGACAAGGATGCCGCCTCAGGTGTGATGTACCGGGCGATGATTGAGCATGTCCGGAAAGTGACCAAGGAAATCAAGCGGGTCTATCCGGAATATGACGAGAAGGCTGGTTATGAACTGGCCGGGTTTGTCTGGTTTCAGGGTTTCAATGACCTGGTCGATGGGCAGACCTACCCCAATGGGAATTATGAAGAATACTCGCGCTTGTTGGCACACTTCATTCGCGATGTTCGCAAAGACCTGTCAGCCCCGAAGCTGCCCTTCGTGATCGGCGTGCTGGGAGTCGACGGTGATAAGAATGTGAATTTCCGCAAGGCCATGGCCGCACCGGCCGACATGCCCGAGTTCAAGGGCAACGTGGTTGCCGTAGATACCGCTCCCTTCTGGGATCATAACATTGCCGCCGCAGTGGAGAATCAGGGCAAGTATAACAACATCCTCGCCACGGCTTACACATTGAAAAAAGATGGAACTTTAGACACGGAAGGGAAATGGAATAATTACTGGAAGCCGCTTGGCAAGCCTCTGCCAGAGGAACAGATCTGGCGCTTCGCTACGGTTGATGCCACGGAGAAGAAGGACCAGATGGAAAAAAGTGCCAGGCAGTTCCGCGACATCACACTGCCAGCCGGGATGGAGAATTGGTTCATGCCCGACTTCGATGACAGCGCATGGACGGCAGGTAAGGCCCCTATCGGAAAGGGCTTTTTTAAGAACTGGGGACACACCCTCTACGACCTCAACTTTGACAAACTCCCCTCAAGATGGGGCGCTGGCGAATTCCTGCTGATGCGTTCAACCTTTGAAGTCGAAGAACTCAACTGCGAATCCTATCGCATCGCGGTTTTGGTAATAGGTCACCAAGGATTTCAAATCTATCTGAACGGACAAAGGATTCACACCACCAACAGGTCGCCGGGCCATGTGCGTTATGCTTCCATCGTCCTCAATCAGGACCAGGTCAAATTATTGAAGAAGGGGAAGAACGTATTGGCGGCCTATTCCAATGAAATCTATAACGGTGGGGGCACATCCTCGGAAAGCTTTGCCGCGATCGATGTGCGGATTGAGGGCATCACCAAATCCAACCAGCAGAAGCTCGACCTCGCGTTGGAGGAAGTCTTTTCATCCAAAGATAAGGACGCCCTCAAAGGCGCTTCCAATGGCGGCTACCACTATTTCGGCAGTGCGAAGATCTTCTCGCAGATGGGCAAGGCGTTTGCCGAGGCCTTATTACCGTTCCAGAAATAAAAAAGCGGAGCCGGAAATCTTTGCACTGCTCTCCGAAACCCACCTGCACAATCCTCACCACATCAGGCTGAACTAAGGACACAAAAAAATGACGTGGACGAGGTGTTTGGTATTTGTGTGTGGTTCGATCCTTGTCACCGCGATGGCGGCAGTGCGGGCGGAACAACCGAGCGAATCACGACAAGTACCTGCGGCACCAATCGTAGTGAAGGCCGACGCGCCCAAGGCTCAGAACGAGGTGGACTCAACTGTATTACGCGATAAAGCGATGCGGGTGATGGAGACTTATTGCTACTCCTGCCACGGCGGAGATACGTCCGAGGGGGAAGTGAGCCTCGACACAATCCCGTCGTTGGAGGCGAAGGTGCGACTGGACCTGCTGAACAGGGTGCAGGACCAAATGTTCTTCCGGATGATGCCGCCCCCGGAGGCGGACCAACCGGACGCGAAGGACGCGAAGGCACTGGCCGACTGGGTGCGGGCCGAGTTGCGGGCGCACAAGGCATCGAAACTCGACGACCACCTGCCGTACCCGGACGCTGGCAACTACGTCGATCACGCGAGCCTGTTCGACGGCTCGAACACGAAAAAGGCGTACACCCCCGCCCGCCGCTGGCTGGTCAGCCCGCAGATCTTCCAGGAGCGCGTGCTCGACGTGTTTCAACTGCAAGGGCATGGACGGGACGGCTTTCGGCAGTCCGGGTTCTTCGGGGTGGCTAACCCGATTGTGCTGCCGGACCACGCCGGCGTCCGGTACTACGACCTGACCCGGCTCGACGGCAGCCACCTGCTGGTCATGCTCACGAACGCCGAATGGATCGCCACAAAACAAATCCAGGCGGCTCGGCTGAAGGCCGGGGACCCGAAGGCCGGGTCGGACGACGCCAGAGACCAATGGCACCCCGCAACCCCGCCCGCGTTCGAGGTGATCGTGGCGAAGAAGGACGCCCCGACCGACGCCGAACTCCAAGCGGCCGTGCAGACCCAGTTCGGGCTCGTGCTGCGGCGGCCGGCGACCGACGCCGAACTCAGGGAATACCAGACCCAGACGCAGAACGCGATCAAGATCGCAGGCAACACCGAAGGCCTGCGGCAGATGCTCAAGTCCGTACTGCTCGAATCGGAGTTCCTGTATCGGATGGAATTCGGCGCGGGCCACCCGGACGCTGATGGCCGGGTTCCGCTGGCTCCGCGGGAGGCCGCTGAGGCGATCGCCTACGCGCTGGGCGACCGCGGCCCGGACCCGCAGTTGCTCAACGCGGCCGAGAGCGGCAAGCTGACCACGAAGGCCGACTACGAGCGGGAGGTCCGCCGCCTGCTCGCCGACGAGAAATACTTCCGCGGGCCGGTCGATCCGACACTCAATTCGGCGGACATCCAGTCCCATGTGACCAGCCACCCGA
>SYMJ01000062.1 GCA_005805505.1 Verrucomicrobiales bacterium
GCGTTCGTTCTGAGCCAGAATCAAACTCTCCGTTTAAATATAACGTTGTAACCCCCTTTTCGGCACGGCCTGTTTTACCAGACCAGCTTACTGCGAGAGTTATTTTTTGTGGCAACTGATTGCTCAGCTGCCGGGCTCTTCACTCATCGTGCATTTCAATTTTCAATGAACTCAGCGGACTTTCACTTTCGCTTCGAGCTGTTTTCTACTTTATTTGAAGTGAGTTTTAACTCATTTCAAACTTGTAATACTAACAAGCTCACAATTTCAACCTTTAGGTCGAAAACCACCCTTTCAGGCGACGAAAAAATGTGATTGAAGATTATTTCAGCTTCAACCCGATCCGGCTGATGAACTTAGCGGCTTTCAACCGCTTTGTTCGTAAGAACGACTACAGTTAAGCCTACGACCTTAAGACTGACAACACCTTTCTGGTAAAATTTTTGAAACTGATCGGGAACAGCCAGTTTCATTGGGGTTTTTGGAGCAGAATTTCTTCGAGAAGTTTTAAATTCCGCATCCAGGGACGCACCTTTTTCTGTAGGCGATCCCCCTGTTGGGTGACAGATGTTGACGTTGTTTCCACCTTTGAATGGTGAGAAAAACTTTTGTTTCGCTGAGGTTTTTTGGATTTTTAGGAGCTGGAGGCGATGTTTGTGGCTCGAGAATCAGCCTGATCTGTTCCCCAGGACCATCAAGCCTCACACCCTCGTTTACCCCGGAATGCTGCGAGCGAGCGGTTCACAGCGCTTGGAATCATGATTTTCCGGATCTTCTCGATCTGCTTTATCTACCCGTTGGGTTCGATATAGGTTTTGCCATGCTGATGCTGCGTCGTTCGGTCGATCCGGAATGGGCCCCTCGAGTGACCCGCTGTCTGCACGATTTGCTGGTGGATCACGCTCACCTCGAGCGCAAGGCTGCAACCACAGCCATCCATCTCGAAAAATATCGGGAACTTTTTCCAAAGGTGCATGCCCTCAACCGAATCGCGATGGAGGAGTTGGAGCACTTCGAATTGGTTCTAGGGCTTCTGGAGCAACGCGGTTGGGCTTTTGACCAACCTCAGCGCAGTGAATGGATCACGGGCATGATGAGAGGCGTTCGGCAGGGGCGCCGCGAGTCTGCCATCGACCACTTGGTTGTGTGCGCCCTAATCGAGGGTCGTAGCTGCGAGAAATTTCAAATCCTCGCAACCTATCTCACCAACGTTGAACCGGATCTTTCGCGCTTCTATCAGTCGTTGGTCGAGTCGGAGGGCAACCATTACGCAACCTATCTTATCATGGCCCGGGAGATCGACCTAGATGAAGCAAACTCGCGTCTGGATTGGTTCCTCGACCGAGATAGCGATCTGATGGGACACCGACACGATTTGTGCATCCTGCACTAAATCGTCTTCGAGTTGAGGCACTAGGGATCCCTGCGTCGGGTCACTGGGGAATCGGCATCAACGCGGTCCAGCGGCAGTCGCGGCAACAGGTCGCTTGTCCGGTATACTGGGTTCGACATCGCGGACAATATTGCGTGTGAGCCATATCCTCGGCCCGGGGAGGCGAGTCCCAATGGGCTGGGTCGATACCTCGCCTTCGAGCCAGCACTTCAATGGCCGCACAAACCTCCGCAGATTCCACTGCATCGACAGTGATCGCAGAACTAGCCGAACTCTCAGAGGCAACCGAGTATCGCAAGCGGCGCCATTCAGCGGCGGCTAATTCGTCCCATCCCTGAAAACCGGGCAAGGCCGCGGCCACAGCCAATGGGTGAAATCCGTCTAAGGCCTGCTTCTGAGCGAGATCCCAAGACCGAATCGCCGCCAGCGGAGAGAGACACGCCGAGAGCACTAACCTAAGACGCTCGTCCCCAGACTCGGAGAAGGTTTTGCTGTGAGCTCGGGCAAGGATCCAGGCATTGGCGACCATGAGAATCAACGCTCCGGAGGCGAGAATCCAGAGCATCGGCTGGAGCCCCATGAACTGCAGCAGCAAGGGGCACACAACCCAGACCAGCCCCCACAGGCCCCAAGAGGTCCAGCGGAGCGTCTGGAACGCCTCCTCAACGCCCTGATACCGCCTGCCGATATCCACCACGCTGAAGGCTGTTTCGATGGAAAGCCTGAGGGCGGTTGAAACGGTGGACGCTGTGGGTGGAGACGTTCGGACCGAATAGGCCCGACCCAGTTGAGGGACCGGGTACACCCAGTGCAGAGATCCACGCGATGAGGATATCAGCCCCCCTCGGGTGAGCGCCTCCCACCCGCGCCCACGACGCCTCAAGAGCCAAGCGTCGGAGCGCACCCAAACCAAGAACTCGGACAAATACAGCAAAAGAAGACACCCCAAGAGCATTTGCACCGGGCTCATGACGCAACTTCCCTACTAGGATTATACCTCCAAGGCTTCGCCCGGTGCTGGTTGCAGCACCTGAATTTTGGGATGGCGCGTTTGGATTTGCTCACAAATCCAACCCTTGGCTTGGGTGTCGCCATGACCCAAGACCACCACGCGGGGATTGATCTCTGAAACCATGTTCATGAGGTCGTCACGATGGGCGTGCGCGGTTAGATCGAAGTCGAAGACCTCGCAGTTTCGATTCAACTTTCCAACCGAAGGGCTGAAATGGAATCGCTCACCATGCTTGGCCGCTTTAAGACGACCACCAGGGGTCTCCGAGTCGGCGTAGCCCACAAAGAAAATACCATGCCGTTCCTCACCCACAATGCGTGCAGCCAAGGCGTGGGCTCCGGTATTTTCGCTCATCATGCCAGCAGTCATGACAAAGATCCTACCGCCACGCAGCGACATGGATTCGATGTCGTTGGTGGAGACCACCTGAATGTTCAGCGCATTGGTCAACTTGAGGTTCGGATGATGCCGATTGGTTCGGTTGGACTGGAGATCGTAAATCTCGGTGAAGACCCGTCCCAACCCTCCGATGTACACCGGTTGTTCCCGAAGTTTTCCCGCCCGCATGAGCAAGGCAAGGTAGGCGAGGATCTCTTGGGTTCGCCCCAGCGCAAAGGCCGGGATGAGTACCGTACCTTTGCGGGCCAGAACCCGGTTGATTCCTTCGGCCAGACGCTCCAGTTCTTGATCTCGACTGAAATTAGGAGGCAATTGACGAGCTCCCCGAGTGGTTTCCATCACCAACACATCGGCTCGTACCCCCTCGAAATCCGCGCCGCGGAGGAGGGTCTGGTCGTGAAAACAGACATCGCCCGAATAAAACATGGTCTGCTTGCGACCCCGCACCAAAACACCGGCCGAACCTAGGGCATGACCCGCATCGAAGAATTCTAAGGTCGGTCCATGCCGACGCCCCGGAGTGGCTCCCTGGCTGCGGGCAAACTGAGCCCACTCGATCTCGCGACGATAGCCGAATCCCTGAAAGACTGGGGCGTAATCGTCCACCTCTTCATGCGTATAGAGCGGGTATTCGCGTATCCCCAGCTCATCGCGCTGGCGAACCATCACATTGACCGAATTATGCAGGACTCGCTCAACGATGAAGTAGCTCAGGTCCGTCATAAGCACCCGAGCATGTGGGAAATACTGAAGGGCCACCGGTAGCGATCCGACATGATCATGATGGCAGTGGGTGAGCGCGATGGCGTCAACCTCCAGATCCTTCACCGATTCATACAGTGGGAGAGAGGAAAGGCCTTCGCGCTTCGGGTGAGTCCCGGCGTCCATCAAAAGTTGGTGCCCATCGACGGAGAGCATCCAGGCACTGGCACCGATGTCGTTGTCTGGATTGAGGTTCGTGATCCGCATCGCGGACATGGATAGACCCGGAATCCCCCTCACCGCAAACGCGGAAAGCGTTTATTCGCCATTGGAGGCTCCGGTGAATCGTGACTCAGAGGTCGATTTGAGGACCAAACTCGCCACCAATCCACGTTCCTGGCCTCGGGTCAATTCGAGTCGTCCCTGACACGCTGCCATGCAGGTCTTCACGATAGCCAAACCCAGACCAGTGCCTCCGGTGTCACTCGAACGGGCTTGATCCGGCCGATAAAAGGGTTCGCCCAATCGGCCCAATTCGGATTCAGAGACACCCGGACCGGAATCTACCACTCGCCAGAGCACCTGATGGGAGCCTGAGGAAAAGGCCTCGATCCAGATAGGTCCGCAGGCGGCAGCGTGATTTCGGGCATTCCTTAGGAGATTTCCCATGGCTCGCTCCACCAGTTCCGGATGCCCCAGAGCCTGCAACTCCTCGGGCACCTGAACCGTGAGACCGGTCGCCTCGGGCATTTCCCGAGCCATGACCCGGCGAGTCATTTTAGCCAGAGGGAGGGACGTCATCTCCGCGTCAGCGGGTTTCAGCGCCGCCTTGGAGAACTGCATCAATTCATTCACCAAGGTGGACATGTGACGAACTTCTTCACGCACGTCGTCCACATAAGAACGGGCGTCGTGGTCGGTCCGCTGCTCCAAAATCCCCAGCGCCATTTCCATGCGAGCTAGGGGCGAGCATAACTCGTGGGCAACATCTCCCAGAAACCGCTTCTGCCCAGTCACCAAGCCTTCCAATCGAGCGGACATGCGATTGATCGCACCGCCCAATCGGCCCAACTCGTCTCCGCGCTCTTCGGGCACCACAGTATTGAATCGACCCTCAGCGATACGCTCGGTGGCGGCCGAGATTTGAGAGACGGATCGAGTAATTCCCCGCACGAACGGAAACCACCAAAGTACCGAGACGGCGATCACCGCCGAGGCGGCCCAGAACCAAGATTGGACATCAAAGAACAAACCGCCTGCCGACAAGGTCTCCGAGACCATCGCCATCCGCACACCTCGCGGAAGACCCGGTCCACGAATCGGATTACCATGGACCAACCAATACTTCGCTGGACTACCGGCTCGAAGAAAAACCCGTGGTCCCCCCATCGAGGACCGTGGCCCCGATCGCGGGGGTCGCGGCCCCGGCTCGAAATGATCCTCGGGAGGCTGTCCCGGCGGAGGCCCTGACCTTCGGTCATCAAACCCGGGACCCGGCTGCACCAAGGCTCGGAGGCGGAGCGCCAACTCAGCGGGCACCTCCAGCTTGGCTCCCAAAAAAAGGGACCCGTCTTCCCGCAACAGCATCAGGCGCACCGGATAGGCTTCCTCGAAGCGGGCCATCGCCCGTTCCCACTCGACGATCGGGCGGTCCCGCAATTCGGCCATCAACGCCCCGGCTGGAGCCTGAGAACGATCCCCTGCGGCCCGGCCCAGCAACGATTCCCCACCGAGCTCGGTCCACAGGAAGACCCCAAAAGCGCCCCCCAAAATAAGCAGGTTCAGGAGCAGCCAGATGAGGATACGGCTGAACAGTGGAATTCGAAGGGTCATTCAGGATCCTCCGGATCGACCATCATGTAGCCCGCCGAACGGAGCGTGCGGATGAAGCGCGGATGCTTGGGGTCGTCGTTGAGTTTTTTGCGCAGAGCCGAAATGTGGACGTCGATCGAGCGGTCGAACACGTCGTAGTCCCGCTCTCGAATCTCGTCGAGCAACGCCTCTCGGGTCTTGACCCGCCCACGGGCCTTGGCCAGCGAGACCAACAAGTCGTATTCCACCGGGGTTAAGCTCAGCGGGACATCGCCCAAGACAGCGGATCGAGAGGCCGGACGAACCCGCAGCGGACCCACGACAACTTCTCCTTCTGAGGTGGCATCGGGCCCCGGGGAGCGGACAGTGCGTCGAGTGACCGCTCGCAATCTGGCCAGGAGTTCGCGGGTGGAAAAGGTCTTAGGCAGGTAGTCGTCGGCCCCCATTTCCAGACCAACGATTCGGTCGGCTTCGTCACCTCGGGCCGTAAGCATCAGTACAGGCACGTCCACCTTGGCGCGGATCCGTTTGAGAACCTCGAATCCGTCGAGACCCGGCAGCATGAGATCAAGAAGGACGGCATGCCACGTCTCTCCTACCGCACGGTCTACCCCTTCAGGACCTGTATGAACGACCTCCACCGAATATCCCATGGGAGCGAGATAGTCACGAATCAGGCGGCAGAGCTTCCGGTCATCATCGATGACCAAAATGCGGGGCAGCGTGTCCCGGGATGCGGAGTCGGCGTGATTGGATTTCATGAGAAAAACAAGAGCAACCCATCGGGCTGGATCTCAAGCAGGCTAGTCGGCACTGAGAGGAACCAGACACATATTTACGCCTGCTTAACAATTTTCCCTGCGAGACACATCATTTCATTACAGAAGTGGCGTTGTATGTTTTCAGAACGCCGTGGTGAGCATTCGCCCAGCGTCCAGTTCCACAACACACCATCGATACTCCATGAAAAAACTGAATTGCACCTTACTGGCGCTGGCTTTGGCTGGCGCAACCCTCACCGCCATCGCCCAAAACGAGGAGCGCCCCCGGCCTCCCGGCGGTCCTGGCGGTCCTGATGGACGGCCGCGAATGGTCTCCCCATTGATGGAAGCCCTCGATAAGAATCATGACGGCGTTTTGGATGCCGACGAAATCAAGAATGCCGCGACCGCCTTGCTGAAACTCGACAAGAACGGTGACGGTAAGCTCGCTCAAGAAGAACTCCGACCGGCTCGCCCGCCGGGTGGTCGTGGACCCGGTGGTCCCGGTGGTCCTGGTGGTCCCGGTGGTCCGGATCGAGAGGGACGTCCCCAAGGCGAGGGCCGTCCAGGGCGCCCTGAAAAACAGTAATCTCCTCGCCTAAAGACTCCACGCCGGCGACTTCCACTCCTTGAGGAAGTCGCCGGTTTGTTTTTCTGAGATACCGAACGAGCGAAGCCCGGCTGAGAAGTCCAGCACTAACCAAAAAAACTAATCCCGGCCCAAGACCCATCGGGCCAGTTGCACCAGGGAGGCGGGCTGTCCGGTCCGCAACACGGCCGTCTTGAAAATGCGAGCGCAGCCCCACAGGACAGCAACATCGGAAAGCAGCAACAGAACCAGAGTCCCTATCACCTCTCGCAATGGAGGGTTGGCCGCGACCCGGTTCATCATCACAAACGGCGTATAGGGCGGTATCCAGGACAACACCGTCGCCACCGGGCCATTGGGATCCTTGGGTATGAAAGCGATCGAAACCAAGGGAACCATCATCAGCAAGGCAATGACTCCGGTGAAATTCTGAGCCTCCTTCAAATTATTGCAGGTGCTTCCCAAAGCCAAAATTACCGCAGCATAGAAAAGGTAGCCCAGCAGAAAATAGAGAACGAACGCGGGCAGCAGCCAAGAATCCAACAACAAGGTGGCCAACTCCAGAGGCAAGCGGTTGGCGATGGAATCAGCCGCCAAAGCCGCAGCCCCGGCCGTGTGCAGGGTCCAAAAGGTCATCAACACCAGCGACCCGATCCAGCCCAGAGTCATCACGGCACCTACGGCCGCCACACCCACCAACTTTCCAGTCATCAACTCGAGCGGTGTCACTGAGGAAAGCAACACTTCCAAGATCCGGTTAGAGCGTTCCTCGATCAGTGAATTGAGCAGCATTTGAGAGATACTGAACACGGCGATCCACAGCAGGTACACGAACGCACTGGGAGCCCATTGCCTGAGCAAATCCGCCATCCCTACCTGCTCCTCTCCCTCAGCTTTACGGGGATTGAAACTCATTAACTGCGCCTGGGAGGCCTCCACTTGGGCGATGGTAGAGGGGTCCATTCCCAACCGGGAGTACTCGCGACTTCGAAAATTTCTCGAAAGCGCATCAACGATGCGGTCTTGCAACTGAGTGTCCGCCTGATTGGCCGACCAAAATCTCAAGATCGGCGGCGCATTGGAGGACGGTCCGTCCTGCAGGATGGCGACGGCGAAGAGCGGCACCTCTTCGTCGACTCCAACCGGCTTGAAAAGGCGTTCCTCCCTCATCCAGTCCCGAAGGCGTCCCTCAAACTCGGAAAGATGACCGCGCCACTCCAACTCTGGGGGCAGTGCCACCAGACGATTGAGCGGAGTTGGGGGCGCGAACCGGCCCGCATCGACTTTCATCAGCGGCCCTAAATCTTCCTGCAATTTCGACCACGCTTGAGGTTGTTTATCTGCGGCCGGAAGGGCCTGTCCAGACTTCAACCTCGGTGCAACCCATTCGCGAAAGTGAAATAATTCACGACGAGATTCAGCAGTCTTCAGATGGTGGAGGACCACGTCGAATAAGCGCTCTCCGGCCGTCGCGTCGATCAGAGCGAGGTGGCGGGTGGGAGTCCCCTTGCGAGCCAGAATCAGCGGCACCTGAGAGGCCATTAGCCAGAGCAACGGAACCAACAGGATTCCGAACCAGAAACCCCGGGTCTGGATGTTGTCGAGGAATTCGCGAACCGCAATTAACAGGGCGTTTCTCATCGCAAAGCGGCCTCCCGGGCACTCGGACCCACCAAATGGACAAAGACCTCGTGGAGATCCGGATCTTGGACATCGAAACACCGCAACCGCAGCGATCGTTCGAAGCAGGCCTCTAACACCGCCGAGGCGGACGCCCCGGGCTCAAGCTCTAATCGCCACCGATTGCTGCTTTGCGCCTCCATGGAGTGCACGCCGGGAAGAATTTCCAGCGTGGGCGAGCCCTCCGCGGTCTCCAGAGTGATCCGGATGGGCAGCAGGGAACGCGCCTCGGATACGGTGCCTTCGAAGAGCCCGCGCCCGCCGCCAAGGATGATTAATCGATCACAAAGACGCTCGGCATGGGACATGACATGAGTGGAAAAAAGAATTGTGCAACCCCGGGCCTTGAGATCGACCAGAATATCCTCCAAGACCTCCTGATTGACCGGATCAAGGCCGGAAAACGGCTCATCTAAGAGGACTAGTTCGGGATCGTGGGCAATGGACGCAAGCACCTGAACTTTCTGTCCCATGCCCTTGGACAGGGTCTCGACTTTCTTGTCGGCGAAGGCTCCAAGGCCATATCGCCCCAACAACTCTCGGGCTCGCTGGTTAGCCCGGGCGCTGGAAAGCCCTTTGAGTGTGGCGAAGTAAGCGATGACAGAGGTGGCCGTCATCTTGGAGTACAAACCCTTTTCTTCAGGCAAGTACCCCACCCGATTACGAACCAACATCGCCGAGGGGGATCCGAGCACCGACAGTTCACCAGAGTCGGGGGAGAGCATACCCAAGATCATTCGCAGGGTGGTGGTTTTACCCGCGCCATTGGGCCCCAAAAAACCATAAACCGAGCCTGCGGGAACCGACAGGGAGAGGTCTTGGACCGCGTGAAAACCCCCGAATGACTTTGAAACATGTCGGAGTTCCAACGCAGTGGACATGGCTCGACAGTGTTCCTGGCGTTCCTCATCGACAAGAACATCCCAACTTCCGGACATCCAAGCATCTTGGATCGATCCGTCGCAGAATCGGAACAGCTTCTCGGATTCCCTTCCGGATCCACTGTAGGCATAATGCGTGCGCATAATGAATCCGACCGCCCATTCCTTCACCGTCAATGGACGTATTTACACCCCCCCGGCCCAGCCCGTGGCGGTGCTATGCCTCGACGGTTCTGCCGATGCCTATCTGGATGCTGCGATGGCCCGCGGTTTAATGCCTCATGCCCAGCGATTGGCCGTTCAGGGGTGGCGAGGGTCGGCTCGGGCCGCTATGCCCACCTTCACCAACGTCAACAATAGCTCAATCGTCACGGGCGTGCCTCCGTCGGTCCACGGGATCGGTGGCAATTTCTTCTACGACACCTCCATCGGGCAGGAAGTGATGATGAATTCATCGAGCTTTCTCCGGGTGCCCACGTTGTTCCCCGCCGCCCAATCCGCCGGGCGCAAGGTGGCGGTGGTCACGGCCAAAGAAAAACTCCGAGACATCTTCGCCAGCGGCCTGATTAGCAAGGGCGGCATCGCTTTTTCGTCCGAAAAGGCGCGCGACGCTGCACTGGCCACCCACGGCATCGAGGGAGTAGAGGCGCTGTCTGGCCCAACCCCTGCCATTTATTCGGGCGACGCCTCGTTGTACGTCCTGAGGGCGGGAGTGCAGTTACTCCAGGCCGGCCGAGCCGATTTTCTCTACCTCAGCACCACTGATTTCATGCAGCACAAGTACGTGCCGGATGCACCAGAGGCCTTGGCGTTCTATGCAAGCATCGACGCGGAGATTGGACAATTGCTCTCGCTCGGAGCCGTGGTGGGAATCACCGCCGATCACGGCATGAACTCCAAGCAGCGGGCCGACGGGACACCGAACGTGGTCTATCTGGAGTCGGAACTCAACGCGCGCTGGGGCGAAGGCTTCCGGGTCATCCTGCCGATCACGGACCCCTACGTCGTCCATCACGGAGCCTTAGGCTCCTTCGCTCAAGCCCACCTGCCGACCGACCGGTCGGTCTCCTTGACCGAGGTCCTAGACTTCGTGGCGACCCTGCCCGGGATCACCGAGGTGCTGCCCCGCGACCAAGCCGCTCGACGGATGGAACTGCCCGCCGACCGCATGGGCGACTTGGTCGTCTGCTCTGGCCGAGATGCGGTCATTGGTCGAACCCCCGCCTACCACGACCTGAAGGCCATCGAGGGCGGTCTCCGCTCGCATGGCGGGCGATACGAAGAACTCGTCCCCTTCATCCTCAGCCATCCGCTGCGTCCTGAGTACGCAGCCCGAGCTCTGGGCGACCCACGGAACTTCGACATCTTCGACTTCACCTGCAACGGCACCACGGCTCTCTAAACCTGCTGTGAGCCACCTCTCTGATAGTTGGGCCTCTCGAGCCCTCCGCCGTTTTCCTGGAGGCTCCAACGGTGAATTTGGCGTGCCTCCGGAACTCTTAGTAGTGCCGGAGCGCGGAAGCGGTGCGCGAATCTGGGACACCGAGGGTCGAGAATTCTTGGACTTCACCATGGCTTGGGGATCAGCGCTGGTGGGACACGCTCATCCAAAGGTGGTAGAGGCAGCCACTACCGCAGCCCGCGATGGATTGAACTTCGCTTCCCTGAACCGACGCTCCATCGAGTTAGCGGAGCGAATTTGCTCGGTGAGCCCCTGCGCCGAGCGGATCCGTTTTGTTGCATCGGGCACCGAGGCCACCCTGCTCTGTCTGCGGGTGGCTCATGCCGCGACCGGTCGTTCCAAAGTACTGCGATTCGAGGGCGCCTACCACGGCCAGCATGCGGTCGGAGTGGCAGGAATGATTCACAGCCGCCCTACCAACTTACCCACCTGCGATACGGCGGGCGCCGGCGCCCCCTGGACCGAACAAGATGTCCTCGTCGCGCCCTACAATGACCTCGATGGAACCACCCAAATTCTCAAGGCTCACGCCTCATCGCTGGCGGCAGTGATCGTGGAACCCTTGCATCGGTGCCTCAAACCACGGCCCGGTTTTCTGGAGGGTCTGCGCGAACTCACCCGACAGCATGGCATCGTCCTCATCTTCGACGAAGTAGTAACCGGCTTCCGCCTCGCACCCGGGGGCGCCCAAGAATACTACGGCGTGATTCCCGATTTGGTGGCTTATGGAAAAGCCCTCGGTGGCGGCTTCCCGATTGGGGCCTTTGCCGGCCGGGCCGAAATCATGGAAGTCTTGGAGGAACAACGACTACCCGGCCCCCGCTATGTCTGGAGCGCTTCCACCACGGGCGGCAACCCCGTGTCTTGTGCGGCCGCCCTCGCCACTCTCGACATCCTCTTGCAACCGGGTGTGCATACCGAACTGCACGCACTCGGTCGCCGCTTCCGAGACGGACTCCAATCGGTCGTCCAAAACGTTGGGGAAAACGCTCAAATCCTGGGAGACGGACCTCTGGGCCAGGTAGCCTTCTCAAGAGACCCGGTCACCGACCATGTCTCTTGGCTGGCCAGCGACCGGGCCCGCGGTGGCCGACTCATGCTGGAGTTGCTGGCTCGTGGCATCTTCCTCAACCCGATGGGCACCAAGCTCTACCTGTCACTCGACCATTCTGAGTCTGTCCTAGCTCGCTTCATGGAGGCTTTTGCTGAGGCCCTACAAGCCTCAGCGACTCCCCGGTGAACTGCTCCCAATCCTTTTTCCTGAATTGTCCCAACCGATGAACCTCAAGAGCCTCGTCGCCGGAAAACCGATCGATTCGGATTCCGTGCTCACCGTCCGCAACCCCTACGACCAATCCATCTCGGGCACGGTCACCTTGGCCTCACGCCAGCACGCCCTGGAAGCGATCGCCGCAGCCACAGCGTTCCGGGACACCCCCACCCGCTTCCAGCGGTCCGAGATTCTGGAGAAGACCCGGAGCGCGCTCGAAAGTCGGCGTGAGGAGTTCGCTCGCATCATCACCTCCGAGACAGGTCTGGCGCTGCGAGAAGCGCGCTACGAAGTTGGGCGGACGGTGGATGTTCTCCGCTTCGCCGCCATGGAGGCCTTGCGCGATGACGGCCAGATCTTCTCGTGCGACATTTCAGCACAAGGCAAGGCACGCAAAATTTTCACCACGCGGGAACCGTTGCGCTGCGCGGTGGCCATCACTCCGTTCAACCATCCATTGAACCAGGTGGCCCACAAGCTGGGGCCTGCCATCGCCGCCGGAACACCCATCATCCTCAAGCCTTCCGAAAAGACGCCGCTGGTCGCTTTGCGTTTTGCCGAACTGCTTCACGCTTCAGGTCTACCCGGCCCCATGTTGAGCGTGCTGCTGGGACCCACCTCGGAGATCGCGGAGGTGTTGGTCGGACACCCGGAGGTCGAGGTGGTCGCCTTCACCGGCAGCGTGCCAGTCGGAAAGAAGATCGCCGCTACGGCCGGCTACAAGAAGCTGGTCCTGGAACTGGGAGGCAATGATCCCCTCATCGTCCTAGAAGACGCGGACCTGAACTTGGCCGTCACGCTGGCCGCCGAAGGCAGTTACCGAAACTCCGGCCAACGCTGCACGGCGGTCAAACGCATCCTCGTCCAAGAGTCCATCGCCGAGGAGTTCACACAGGCCTTGGTCGAACGAACCCGAGAATACGTCTGTGGGAATCCTTTTGATGAAGCAACCAAGGTCGGCACGGTCATCGACGAGGCTTCGGCCCGCTCGCTGGAGGCGGTTGTGCAAGAGGCCGTGGCTCAGGGCGCGCGAGTACTCATCGGCGGCGAGCGCAAGGGGGCGTTACTGCAACCCACGGTCATCGACCGAGTGCCCCGCGACTGCCGCATGGTGGTGTGCGAAAGCTTCGGACCGTTGGCACCCATCGTTACAGTCCGCGACTTGGACGATGCGCTCACCCTAGCTAACTCGACCGCCTACGGCCTGAGTTCAGGCGTTGTGACCAACAATTTGGCCCACGCCCTCAAGGCAATTAAGACGCTGCGTTGCGGCACGGTGAACATTAACGAAGTGCCTGGATTTCGAGTCGAGAGCTCGCCCTTCGGCGGAATCAAGGACAGCGGTCTGGGCATCAAAGAAGGCGTGATCGAAGCCATCAAAGGCTACAGCTACGTCAAGACATTCAGCCTACCTTGGTGAGCCGGTGATCCGCGTCAGGGTGGCTTGGCACGGACTGGCCCTTGGAGGCCAACACAAGCCGCCCCGACTCTCTGTCGATCACCAAATCTTCGCGCGGTCTTCGGGCTTGCGCCACTGAGGCGAGCTCTCGGTGATGCCCCAAGCTTGGTAGAATTCCGGCAGGTTCACGTGCGGTCCAATGCCCCGGAATTGGCCCGGTGAGTGAGGATCGACGACCAGACGGCGCTGGAGTTCTGCCTCGCGCCAGTTGACTCGCCAAAGTTGGGAGAGGCTGAGGAAGAACCGCTGTTCCGGAGTCAAACCGTCGATGAGTCGACGACGACTGGGGTCCTTGGCCAAGGCCCGCTGGAGGGCTTCGAACGCAATACTGGTTCCACCCAAGTCGGCGATGTTCTCGCCCAATGTCAGCCGACCGTTGACCCGCTTTCCGGGCAATGCCTCATAGGAGGAATACTGGTCGATGACCTTGGCCGCCCTGCGGTCGAACTCCTTGCCGTCGGCCTCGGTCCACCAGTCGCGCAAATTGCCTTCGGCATCGTACTTGCGCCCCTGATCATCGTAGCCATGGGTGATTTCGTGTCCGATCACCACACCGATGGCCCCATAATTCACCGCGTCATCCGTCTCCAAATCGAAGAACGGCGGCTGCAAAATGCCGGCTGGAAAAACAATCTCGTTCAGGGGCGGGCTGAAGTAGGCGTTGACCGTTTGCGGGGTCATGTGCCATTCGGTCCGATCCACAGCCTTGCCGACCCGCGCCAGATCCCGTCGGGATTCAAAGGCATTGGCCCGGAGCACGTTGCCCAGGTGATCGTCCCGTCGAACCTCCAACCCCGAATAATCGCGGAAGCTCTTGGGGTGCCCCACTTTCTCGGTGAAACGGTCAAACTTCTGGAGAGCCTGCCGACGGGTGGCTTCGCCCATCCACTCCAACTTAGCAAGCCGCTCCCGGAATACGACGCGCAGGTTGGCGATCATTTCCGACATGCGTGCGGAAGCGGCCGGCGGGAAATGTTTTTCGACATAGAGCCGCCCCAATGCCTCCCCAAGCGCGCCATCAATGGACTTGGCGGATCGCTGCCAGCGAGGCTCTTGCTGGGGCTGACCTCGCAGGACGGTTCCGTAAAACGCAAAGGCCTCATTGGCTGGTGCCGCATGCAAGTGTTCAGCGAGGCTGCTCACCAAATGCCACCGGAGGTACGCCAGCCAATGGGTCTCTTCGACCTCGGACACCATCAGGTCCAGTTCCTTGAAAAACTCTGGCTGACCCACGATGACCGTGTCGGGCGCAGCGATGCCTGCCGCCTGAAAATAGGAGCCCCACGGCAACCGAGGCGTCAACTGATCGAGTTCGGTCCGCGTCAGCTTGTGATAATTCTTCTCCCGATCGCGCAACTCGGTCCGCGTTCGGCATACTTTGGCCAAACGGGTCTCCAGACTCAACACGGCCTCCGCCGACGCTTGGGCTTCGGACTGGCTGTCGCCCAAAAGCCGCAGTTGAGCGGTGATGTGCTGACGGTACTGCTCCCGCTGCTGGGCAAACCCCTCAGCTAGGTAATAGTCCCGGTCGGGAAGCCCCAGGCCTCCCTGCATCAGGTGAAGGGCATACACCGAACTGTTCTTGGCGTCTGGCTGAACCCCCATACCAAAACCGGCACCAATCCCCCGGAGATGCCAGTCCGCCAATAGAGCCATGGCCGACTCGGGATTCTGAACCGCCTTCAGGCGTTCCCATTCGGGATCCAACGGAGCAAAACCCAGCCGCTCAATGCGGTTAGTTTCCATGGCCGCCGTGAAGAAATCACCCACCTGCCGGAGGGGAGAACCGGAGGGTTCATTTGTTTTGGTGGCTGCGGACATCAGAATGCCTCGGATCAGCCACCAGTTCCGCTCCTGAAGTTCATCAAATCCGGCCCATCGGGATTTGTCGGAGGGCACCGGGTTGTTCTTGCGCCAAGCACCGGTGGCGAACTGATAGAAGTTGAGCTTCGGATCCACCGATCGGTCCACGTAGCTCATGGAGAACCGAGGCACCGACGGCGGATTCTCGGCCGCAGATGCCAAGTAGGTCAGGAACAACAGACCCAAAGAAATCGCCAACCTTCGAAGAGGACTGCCGATCGGGCAGAATGGGGTGCCGAACATGAAACTTAGGTTGCCCCCTTCGTCAGAGAAATCAATCCACCAAGGATGGCCGTATACCCGCCTGAGATCCGGAAAAAAACATCAAACCCCAGCCTTAAAGCGAGGTGAGCAACTCGGTGATTTTGATGCCGAATCGATTCTCAACCACGACCACCTCACCCCGGGCAACCAACTTGGTGTTTACATGCAAGTCCACAGGGGCATCGGCCACCTTGTCGAGCTGAACGATCGAGCCGGTGGTGAGGTTGAGCACCTCACGCATCGGCAGGTGGCAGGATCCCAACTGCACACTCACCTCAACGGGAACGTCTAGCAGGATTGAAAGATCGGTAGTTTGGCTCATGAGAAAAGGAGATTAGGAATTGGATCCGAGGGAGATTTTGTCGATTTCGACAGCCCAGCGGCCGTCCACAGTGCCAAGGCGCCCGTAGTACCGCTTTTCTGAAGCCAACTTGACCTGCACGCGTTCCGCAAATTCCGGCGGCAGCGGCACGATATCGCCCACCCGCAGTCCAACGACATCCTTGGCTCGGAGTTTTAGTCCGTTGGACTCAGCGGAGACCTGCATCGGGGTGTTGTCATAGTGAGAATTCCAAGCCCCACTCTGCTCTGAAGGCACGTCCGGGAGATCTTCAGGGCTGGGTTTCAGCCTGGAACTCAACAGATGAACGATGGGCTCGATGGTCCAGTAGGGAAACGCAATCTGCAGAGTCTCCGTGCAATCATTGATGACCGCCTCGATGGACAGCACGAGCATGATCGCATCGGCATCGACGGCCTGGAGAAAGAGCCCGTTGCTCTCGTGCCCAAAGAGTGCAGGTCGTAAGTCCCGGTACTTGGCCCAGTGGGTGCACCATTCGGTGAGCATCAGCAGCACCACCTGATCGAGGAGCGTCACTTCCAGTTCGGAGAGCTCCCGGTTGCTGGTCACCGAGTGCCCCGGACCGCCTAGGAGACGATCCACGATGGTTAAACCCAAGCGCGGCGGAACATCCAGAATGCAAATTCCTCGCAAGGGTTCCACCCGGAAGAGACAGAGGTGTGTCGGGCTGTCGAGGCTTTCACACCATTGCCGGAAGGAGATGGTGTGCAGCTGGGACATCTGGAGATTGAACTCCACGCGCAAGTAGATCGACAAACGCGCGGCCAGTGCCTGGATAAACTCTTCGTGATGGATCCGTAGCTTTCGCAGCTCGATGGGCGAGAGGAAGACTGGCGTACGAAAATCGTAGGCCGAGATGGAATCACGACTCTGATTGCTTCTCCGTCCGTTCGATTGAAGGACGACAGTATTGGATTCCTCCTCCTGAACTTGTTGAAGCAGACGCTCCACCTCTGATTGGGAGAGCACATCTCCCATGGATTCGGTCTGGTCCGACATAAGGTTCTCGGTGAAAAATTACTGGATAGCCAAATCAGGCATCACGACCTCCGTGAAAACCCCAGGACCCAGAACTCTCAGAAATGCATTTTTCAACTCGGCCTTGATGGTGATTCGGGCTCCCTGGCGCTCGATGTCCATGAGGGTCTTGGTGTAGAGCAACGAAGAAGCTGCATCGCGAAGATCAGGGCCTCGTGCCTTCACGATATCCTCCAGTTTGGGATTGTTGCCGCGAATGCCAATTTTGGCCATTAACAGCCGGGAACCCATGGTGCCAGCAACATTGACGGTGACTGGATCCAACATCTCGGTCTTTTCCGTGCTGGCCCCGTGTCCTCCGCCCTCTGATGAGTTGCCCCCCTTGCTAGGAGTCGGCGAATGGTTGGATGGGTCTGCCGGCTTATCGCCATGGGATGCATCTCCAGAGTTTGCAGTGTCATTCTCGTGACCACCTTCGACAGCTGCGGTGGCGGCAGCGGCCGAATTTAACCGCGGCAAAAGTACGTACTGAGTCATCGCGAAGGCCATCACGGGCAGCAGCACGATGTTGAGAATTAACGGGAGCATCGCCTTGATGCCACCGGACGATGCGGCTTTTTGACCGTCGTTCCTGTCTGATGCGGGTGCGGCCATGGGGTGGACAATAGGTTAAGTCAGGGTATCAACGCTTCAGGTTGATCAGCTCCTGAAGAATTTCATCGGAGGTGGTGATGATCTTTGCGTTGGCCTGATAGCCACGCTGGGTGACCATCAAATCTGTGAACTGAGTGGCCAGATCGACATTGGCTTGCTCCAAGGATTGCCAGCGAACTTGCCCCCGTCCGGCCTGACCCGCGGTGCCAAGGCCCACGGAACCCGCGGCCGCCAGGTTACCAAAACGGTTGTTACCCACCTTGCTAAGGGTATTTATGTCCCGGAAGGTTTGAACTTGGATCTGAGCGATCTTGAGAGGATCTGGAGGAGTGGCAGAAGGTGGCACCCGGGTGCTTCGCAAGGTTAGATTTACATCTCCGTTCGACTCAATGCGCCACGAGATCGCCTCGGTGTCGGCCGGAAGCGCAGGAGCAGTCGGGGTGAGGGTGATCTTGATGTCGCTGGACACCCCGGGTGATCCAGGAATCTCTCCCTGAACCCGCATCCCTTCGGTCGTGGTCAGAAACCCATTGGCATCGGCACGGAAATCACCAGCCCGAGTCGCATAGGTCGCATTGTTGGCGGTGTCCCGAACGATGAAGAACCCACTCCCGTCGATGGCCATGTCGTAGGGTTGTCCGGTCGCATCGATGTTACCCTGGGCAAAGCTGCTAGTGTAGTGTCTCATATTAGTCTTTAACAATTGGTTGGCTCCGTGCCAAAGCTTCCCGGGCTCGGCGGATTTTCTCCAGGATCACCGTTCCTTCAGCCCGCCACTGGTATCGCTGCGGCTTGAGATTCCGCTCGGCAA
>SYMJ01000063.1 GCA_005805505.1 Verrucomicrobiales bacterium
CGCTTGCCGATGAGGTTCTGGTATCCCCGCCGTTCCAAGCTCCGCCAGATGGCGCTTCCGGCCAGGCCGTGGTGGCCAGCGACGTAGATCTTTGAATCAGTGGTCAGGGACATGGGACGGATGAGAACAGCCCGATTGAAGCCGGGCAGCAGGGGCTGCTTGTCTTCAAAATGCCTGAGAAGACGAGCCCATGGCAACGGTTCAACGGCTTCAATTTCCCGCGCTGAGATCTCCACTCAACTCGGGCTCGCACCCTGCCGATGGGCTTGGTGGAATGGCATCCCTCGCGCATCCGGCTCCATCGCGGGCCCGTGTTCGGTACTCGATCATTATTACGTTGGCGCTATTCGGTGTGTCCGTCTTCGGTACCGGCTTTTGGATTCGAACCCAGACACGGCCGCCCCACGATCCCCTGTTCTTGACCGCTCATCATCAAATGCTGGGCTATCAATTTCAGGAGGTTCCATTGGGGGCACAAGTTGCGGAAACCTTGGCCACCACCCACCTCTTCAATGGCCATTTCTTCGATAGCCACTCCAATAGGGTCTCCGTGTTTGAGGCTCAGTGGCAGGCGGGGCAGGGCACTGGGGGCAACCTCTTCGGTCACACTCCTGAGATTTGTTGGGTGGGCCAAGGGTTCCGAACTGTCCGCTTCAATGAACCGTCACAGGTGTTCCTCAACTTTGCAGGCCGGAGGATTCCTTTCCAATGCCGTGTCCTCAGGCATCCACAACTTTCCACGCCCGAGATCACTCTCTGGGCCGCCTGCGTGGATGGGCGTTGGGATGACGTGTTGCTCGGGCCTCCGCCCAACCTGAATGATGGAGCCGTCACTGTGGGTGCCTACCTTCAGGAGGTCGGGCGGACTCTCACTACGCGGTGGGCTTCGGTCTGCCGACTTGTCCAAAATCCGTTTTACGTCGGAGCTCGTAAGCAATTCATTCGCTTCTCCATGCCTCTCAATACCGGGTGGGAGCCGGCCCTGATCGAACTGGAGCGTTTCGCGCGCCAATGGCTCGAGCCGCAGGGGCCAATATCAAAGGGCTGAACCCTTCGAGCCCGTGAGGCAACAGGTTGGGTTGCTGGTATTTTGGTCTCGGCAATCGTTGGGAGGAGATCGCTGAGATCGCTGAGATCGCTGTGTAGGGTCGGTCTCGGGGAAAAGGCCAGCGGGCACTGGAGGTGTGTTGGTCCATTCGGGATGGAGCCTTCTCTTGATTTTTTGGAATGGTCTCTTTGGAGTCCTTGGTTATGAGAGTGAGTTGGCTTGGAATGCTTTTTGCCATTGCAGCGTGGGTTGGCTGTGGGGGCTCGGATCCGGCGGACGGGCAGGCCAAGGCCGGCAAGCCGGAGTCCAATCCCTTGTCGGCTCCGGTGGATTACTTGGGGGCCACGGCCGCAGGGAAAAAGTCGGCTGAAAAGACCGCTAACTTGGCTCCGGTGCTGTCGGCGTTGCAGCAGTTTCATGCCACCGAAAATCGCTACCCGACCCAGTTGCAGGAGTTGGTGCAGGCGGGATTTTTGGCGCGTGTGCCGGAGGCACCTTCCGGACAAGTCCTGCGCTATACTTCGACTGATGGGTCGGTGCGGTGGGTGGCACGGCCGACCCCTTAGGCTACGAGGTGGCCTGCAAGGTTGGCTGGCTAGAGCTCCGGGGTTTGACCCGATCAAGGCTCGACGATCGGCGGTGGGCCTCAAGCCAGTCCCGGACGACGGGTTGGGAATCTTTAGCCAGAACGATTCAGTGGGGAGGGACGGGATGGCGTGGCCGATTCTTTTGCAAGGCGAGGCGCGAGCCATGCTGAGGCCCGTCACAAGAGACCAACGAGGTTCTTGCGAAAGAGGGCGCAGCCCGCATGACCGATCTGGCAGCAAAACTGTTCCGGCTGAGACGGGGACCATCAAGGTGCTTCGAGATCGACCAACACCGGACGGTTTGAACGAGTGCCAGCGATGCGTTTCAGGTCGCTGGAGACGGCGGCAAACATCACTCGGTTGGTGTGTCCCTTGAAGCTGCCGGCGATGGACGTGGCCCCATCCGCGATGCGAACCCGGTGCATGTTCTCGGCCGAAAACTCGATCACTAACAGTTGGTCTTCGTCGCGGTTCATCACGGCCACATGCAATGAGCGCCGCAATTGAATGGGTTGTTCGCGCGAGACGGATCCAGTTTTCAAATCATACCAGGTGTTGCGGTCTCCGGAGAGTGCGAGCACGCCGCCGGACTTGGCGGAGACCACCAAGTGGCTGGGGTTCATGCCGGGGATGGGTGACATGAAGTTGGTGGTGCCATTGGAGGCGTTCCAAGACATGAGCCGTTCATCCGCAATCCTCGCCGAGTGGAATCCACGGAGTTCCTCCCAGACGATGTTTCGAGTGTAGGCGAGCAGGGTCTGGCCATCTGGGGTGAAGGCCAAGGTGCCGACTCCGCATTGGGGTAACGTCCAGAGCACCTGGCCCGTGGTGAGGTCCCACACCATGAGCGTGGCGGCTTCGGAGGTCTGGCTAATGCCCACCGGTTTGACCACGGCACCGGCCGCAGCCAAGCGTTTGCCATCCGGCGAGAGGGCACAGACCAATTGGGAACCGAGTGTCGAGGAGGCGATGAGCGGTTCTTTTAGGCGGAGGGTGTGGCGCAGGGAATGATCAGCCATCGACCAGACTTTGAGCAGCCCGGAGGTGCCGCTGCCGCTGACCAGGGTTTTGCTGTCATCGGAAAACTGCATCCAGTTGACCGTGGCTGCGTGGTCTCCGAGGACCGAATCGCGGCGGCCATCTTTGGTTCGCCACAAGACCACCGATCCGCCCGAAGGGGGCTGGTTGGTGTTGGCGGCATCGCGGCGCGCTTGAGAACCACCGGCGATCCATTGGCCGTCGGGGGACTGGGCGTAGGAGAAGAAGAGGGTGTCGTTGGTGCCGGTCTCCAGGGGGGTGAACTTGGCGGCCGAGGCCGACCCGCTCAGCAGGAGTCCCAACCCGACAATCTGCCACAGACGCTTCATGGTGCTGACGGTAGGACTCCGCCCGGCGGTTCGGCCAATCGAAAGATGCGGGTTGTCTGAGGAAATGCGTCGCAACAAAAAGGCCCGAAGATCGAGGGTTCGATCTTCGGGCCGAGAGAGAATGGGCGGTTTCGCGGTCGAAACGGCCTATTAATTGGGTTCAGCGTGACTTGGGCAG
>SYMJ01000064.1 GCA_005805505.1 Verrucomicrobiales bacterium
AAGGGTTGAGGGACAGGCTGTCCGTGACGGGGCAGATACGGATTGCGGACCCGATTCTGGGCTTGGGTTTCCGACTTGTCTCAGATCCCGGGCTGGAGAACCGTCACTCATTCCCTCGATCCGTCGAATACCCACGCCTCTCCCTGTCATGAAACGACTGCTCCTCTTCTTTGCTGCTCTAGGCCTGTGCGCCGGTCCGCTCGCCGCCGCCGTGCGCCTGCCCGCGGTGATCGGTTCGCACATGGTGCTGCAGCAGCACACCAACGCGACCCTCTGGGGATGGGCCGGAGCTGCGGAGACCGTCACGGTCTCGGTTAGTTGGTCTACGAATACATGGAAGGCTACGGCCTCCAATGGTGGGCGCTGGGCGACCGAGATCCAGACACCTCAGGCCGGCGGGCCGCACACGATCCGTATCAAGGGAGGCACTGAGATCGTGCTCGAGGATGTGCTGGTCGGCGAGGTGTGGGTTTGCAGCGGCCAGAGCAACATGGAGTGGTCGGGCGATCAGGGACTGCGCCAGTCCAAGGAGGAGTCCCCGCGGGCCACGAACTCCATGATCCGGTTCTTTTACATACCGAAGGCCACGTCCGAGACACCGCAGGATCACTTGACGGCCCGATGGGTCGTTTGCACCCCGGAGGAGATGCTTCACTTCAGCGCGATTGGGTATTTTTTCGGCAAGCGCCTGAACGAGAAACTGGGCGTGCCCGTGGGGCTCATCAACAGCAACTGGGGCGGCACTCCGGCCGAAGTCTGGACGCCGCGCGGCATTATTGAAGACGACCCGGACCTCCGGGCCGGCGCCGCGAAAATCAAACCAGTCCCCTGGTGGCCGTACGAGCCGGGGTTGGCGTTCAATGCCATGATCCACCCCATCACCCCGTTCCGCATCGCCGGGGTGATTTGGTATCAGGGCGAGAGCAACGTTTCCACCCATGGCACCTACCAGAAGCTCTTCACCCGGATGATCGACGGTTGGCGCGCGGCGTGGAAATCCGAGCTGCCGTTCTACTTCGCCCAAATCGCCCCGTACACCTACGACGACCCGACCCGGGCGGCCTTCCTGCGCGAGGCGCAAACCCTGGCGGCCGCGCATCCCAAGACTGGCATGGTGGTTACCAGCGACTTGGTGGACAACGTGAAGGACATCCATCCGCAAATGAAGCGCGAGGTGGGTGATCGACTGGCCCATTATGCCTTGGCCGAGACCTATGGTGTGACAGGTCTGAATCACCGCAGCCCGACGTACCGCTCGCATCGCGTGGAAGGAGCGGCCGTGCGGGTGGAGTTCGACTCGGTGCCCACTACGCTGGTCTCGCGCGGAGGCCCGCCCACGCACTTCAAGGTCGCCGGTTCCGATGGCCGGTTCATCGAAGGCAAGGCGGTGATCGACGGCAAGTCGGTCGTGGTCTCCAGCCCGGAGGTGCCCGCCCCGGTCGCCGTCCGCTTCGCCTTCACGTGCGATGCCATCCCCAACTTGTTCACGGCCGAAGGGATGCCGGTGAACCTGTTCCGCACGGATCGTTGAATCGGCGTCTCGAAGGGCGGGCTTCAAGGTCCTGGGAATCGACTTTAGAGCCAGGAGCCTTAAAGTAGGCGCTGTCACGGTAAAGCAGTGGGTGCTCAACCTGTGATTCAACCTCGGACTTGAACCCTCAGGCTTCATCCTCCCGATCGCGCCGGTCGCCCCGTTGGTCTGGGGGTGCCGGTTCGTCTGTCTCGAGGCGTTCGGCGCGAGCGTTCCGCTCGGCCTTCACGCTCATCGAGCTGCTGGTGGTCATCGCCATCATCGCCATCTTGGCCGCGCTGCTGTTGCCCTCGTTGTCGCGGGCCAAGACCGCCGCCCTAAGCACCCGCTGCAAAAGCAATTTGCACCAAGTCGGCTTGGCCTTGTCGATGTACCGCATCGATCATCGTGTGTTCCCGCACACGGTGGATGCCAATACCACCAACACCTGGTTCACGGCGATTATGCCGGACCTCGCGCGCAGTACAAACGTCCTGAAATGCCCCACCTTCAAGGGCGAATGGCCTCTGGAGCGGTCCATCGTCTGGGCCTTCGGCAATGCCTACATGCGCGGCCCCACCGGGCCCGACAAGCAGGTGGGTGTGAGCTACGGCTACAACGGCTTCGGCGTTGGATCGGTCAACAAGACCTTGTGGTACGAGAACCTTGGGTTGGGATTTGTGGTGAGTCCCGGCCAGGAGGTGGCCCAGGTGAGGGAGGATCGCGTCGTTGCACCGTCCGATCTCATCGCTATCGCTGATTCCATGCCGCAGCCGGGGTACCTCCAATACTTTTCGTTCCTGCTGTCCATTAGCAGCGAACCTTCGAAGGAGCGCCACAATGGCGGAGCCAATATTCTGTTCACCGATGGCCATGCCGCCAGCCAGCGGAACTCCCAACTCGTGGAGGACACCGAGTCCAATCGTCGTCGCTGGAATCTCGATCACCAACCGCATCCTGAGGTTTCTTTTTGAGCCAGACTCGGGCTGTATCGACGGCGTGCATCCCCGTTGGAAATCCCTTCCCGCACTCATTGCAGCAGTCCTGAGCCTGACGGGATCGTCGGCTTTTGCCGCAGAGCCCACCTCGCCGCCCAAACTCCCGCTCTGGCCCGGCCAGGCTCCGGATGGCTCCGGCGGTTTGGTGAGCCCGGAAAACTCCGGCCTGACCGTCCATCCGGCCCCGAAGCCCAACGGGATGGCCGTGATTATTTGTCCAGGCGGTGGCTATGGCGGAGTGGTGACCGGGCCAGAGGGACACGGGATCGCGCGCTGGCTCAATTTGCACGGCATCATGGGCATTGTGCTGGAATATCGCCTGCCCGCAGGCCGATCGAAGGTCCCTCTTTTGGATGCCCAACAGGCCATCCGCACCGTCCGACTGAACGCCCGCCAATGGCAGATCGATCCGAAGCGGGTGGGCATCATCGGGTTCTCTGCGGGTGGACATTTGGCGGCCACGGCGAGTACCCAGTTCGACTCCGGAAAACCCGATGCCGCCGATCCGATTGCTCGCCAAAATAGCCGTCCAGATTTCACGATTCTAATTTATCCGGTGGTGTCCTTTGGGGAGCTCGGTCACTCAGGCTCGCGCGACAATCTCTTGGGCAAGAAACCCACCTTGGAGGAAATCCAACGGTTCTCCTGTGAACTCCAGGTCACGGCCCAGACACCACCGGCCTTCCTGGCCCATGCGGTGGACGACCGAGGCGTGCTCATTGACAACAGTCGCCTCTATCACAAGGCCCTCCAGGCTCAAGGAGTCGCCAGCAAGCTCATCGAATTGCCCGACGGCGGCCACGGCCTCCATGGCTATCAGGGCGCTTCGTGGGACACCTGGCAGCGGGAGGCGATTCTGTGGCTGAAGCAGCGTTGAAGGCCTCTTCGGTCTCGACCAATCTTTCCGCTCCGCCATGCCCGTTAACCGATCTAGAACTGTGGGTCCAGCCAGCCAGATCTTCCATTGGTTGGTCTTGGGTTTCCTTGTGGCCGTGGGTGCCCTGGCCGTGTCGGGGGCCGATCCGCAGGTGCGAGCCTCGGCTTTGCCGGCGATCTCGGGCCAACGGTCGGGGTTCACATTGATGGATCCGGCCGTCACTGGGGTGACGTTCACCAATCGCCTGACGGGTGACGCTTACTTCACCAATGCGGTCGCCCACAATGGATCGGGTGTAGCGATCGGAGATGTGGACGGCGACGGCCGCCCGGACGTTTACCTTTGCAGCCTCCATGGCACCAACCAGTTGTATCGCAACCTGGGCCAGTGGCGCTTCGAGCCCATGCCCTTGGGCGACGCTGCGTGCCTGGGTCAGATGTCCACCGGCGCGGTATTGGTCGATGTGGACGGCGATGCCGACCTAGACCTGCTCGTCAACGGCATCGCTGCTGGCACGCGACTCTTCCTCAATGACGGTCACGGTCGCTGGACTGAAAAACGCGACAGCGGCCTGTATCGCCACACCACCGGCACATCGATGGCTCTGGCCGACATGGATGGTGATGGAGACCTCGACCTCTATTGTGTCCATTACATTGATGTGATGCACATGATCGACCCCTCGACGCGCTTCGCCATGAGCCAGCAGGGAGGGCGTTGGGTGGTCAGCCAGGTCAACGGCATCCCCACCACCGATCCCCGTTTTCGGGATCGATTCGAAGTAATGCCAGACGGCGAAGTGGTCGAACTGCCCGAGGCCGATGCGCTCTACCGCAACGACGGTCACGGACGTTTCACGCCGGTGCAGGCCGAGCCAGGTGTGTTCCTCGATGACCAAGGCAAGCCTGAGCCCATGACTCGGGACTGGGGGCTGGCGGTGGTCTTCCGCGACCTCGATGGGGACGGATCCCCGGACCTTTACGTCTCCAACGATTTCGCCTCTCCAGATCGGCTTTGGTTCAACGACGGGCGTGGTCATTTCCGTGCAGCCCCTGCCCAAACGTTGCGACACACGTGCTTCAACTCCATGGGCATCGATGTGGCGGATGTGGACCGCGATGGCCATGACGACATTTTGGTAGTGGATCTCTTGGCCACCCGCCACGAGCGGCGCCTGCGCCAGTTGGGTAAGACTCCGCCGGATCCGGTTGCTCGCGAGAGCCGGACAGGTCGGCCCCAATTCAATAGAAACATGCTCTTCCTCGGACGACCCGGAGGGCGCTATGTCGAGGCAGCCCTCAGTGCCGGCCTCGCGGCCAGTGATTGGAGTTGGTGCCCCGTCTTCCTGGATGTCGACCTCGACGGCTACGAAGACCTTCTGGTCTCCAATGGCTTCGAATATGACCTGATGGATTCGGACACCCAAGAGCGGGTGAAGGACCCCAGCCGCACCCTCTCCCCGGAACAAAGGAAGCGCTGGATGAAACTGTATCCCGAGTGGCGCACGGCCAACCTGGCCTTCCGCAACCGGGGCGACGGCACCTTCGAGCCCAAATCTGCCGAGTGGGGTTTCCGGGAAGAAGGCCTGGCCTTCGGCATGGCCCTGGGCGACCTCGATCAAGACGGGGATTTGGACCTGGTGGTCAACCGTATGAATGGCTCGGTTGAGGTGCACCGCAACGACGCCACCGCGCCCCGTATCGCGGTGGAACTCAAGGGGCGATCCCCCAACACGGCGGGCCTCGGAGCCAAGATTCGCCTGATTTCCCCGACCGTGTCCCAAGGTCAGGAACTCGTGGCCGGCGGACGGTATCTCTCGGGCGACCAAGCCCTCCGGGTCTTCGCCGTTCCAGCACCTGTAAGCACGAACCCCGCGTCGGTTCTGGAGATCCGCTGGCGCAGTGGAGCAATTAGCCGCATCGAACGGCCCTTGGCCAACCATCGGTATGAGGTGTCCGAACCGACGGACCAACCCTCATCGCCGTCTCCGGTTCGACCGGCATTGCCCTCTCCGCTCTTCGAAAACGTCAGCGCTCTCCTGGGGGCGGCGCCCGGCGGGGAACCCTTCGACGACACGCTCATCCAACCGCTCATCTCGCGCCGCATGAGCCGACAAGGCCCCGGGTTGGCCTGGACCGACCTCGATGGCGACGGTTGGGAGGACCTCGTCCATGGAGCGCGCCGCGGCGGTCGATCCATCGTCTTCAAGAACTTGCAGGGAAAGGGGTTTTCTCGCACCGAGGGCCCCGAATCCCCGGGAGGCCAGCGTGGCGTGGCGGCCTGGGCCGATGGACTCGGTGGCCGGCACTGGCTTGCTTCGGCCGTGCACCTCAATGCCCGAGGCGAAACCGTCGGGCAATTGCTCGTGAACCCGGCGACCTCGGGTGCAGCGCCACGCACCATAGAGATTGGCCCGGACTTCAACGGACCTCTGGCTGTGGGCGACGTGAACGGTGACTCCGACCTGGACGTGGTGGTGGGCGGGCAGTTTCGGTTGGGGCGCTATCCCGAGGCGGTCCCGACCACGGTATGGATGAATGAAGGCGGGGTGCTTCAAGGAGCCCCGGCCTGGGGTCGTCCGCTGGCTCAAGCGGGTTGTGTGAACGGGGCCACACTGGTGGACCTCGATGGCGACGGTGACCTCGACCTGGCCTTGGCAGTCGAATGGGAGCCGGTGCGTCTCTTCCGCAATGAGGGTGGCCAGTTCCGCGACATGACCGCACCGATGCGCCTGGCGGGCCGGACTGGATGGTGGCAGGGGATTGCCGCGGGAGACTTCGACGGCGATGGACGCATGGATTTGGCGGTGGCCAACATCGGTCGCAATACCGCCTATGCCTTGTTTAGCCCGGGCCCCATCCGCCTGTATCACGGCGAGTGGAATACCCCCGGCCGCGTCGAACTGTTGGAAGCCTGGCAGCGCGAGGGCGCCTGGCTGCCTATTAAGAATCGCACTCAACTGACGGCCAGCTTGCCAGACCTTCCCGCTCGATTCCCGACCCACGAAGCCTTCGGGCGAGCCGATGTGCCGCATGTCCTGGGAGAATCGGCGGCACGGGCGAGCTTCCTGGAGGCCGTCGAGTTTGATTCCGGTGTCTTTCTCAACCGCACCAATCGCTTTGAATGGCGTCCCTTTCCCCGTGAGGCCCAATGGTCACCGGCCAGTTCAGTGAATATCGCTGACGTGGATGGCGATGGGTTCGAGGACGTTTTTCTGAGTCAAAATCGTTCGGACCTCCTTCCGGAATATTCGCGCGACGACGCGGGCAGCGGACTCTGGTTGCGGGGACGTGGCGACGGAAGTTTCCATGCCATAGACCCCGCGGTTTCCGGCATTCGCATCGACGGCGAGCAGCGGGCGGCAGCCTTGGCCGATTTCGACCACGACCGCCGGATCGACGTGGTGGTGTCGCAAATCAATGGCCCCACCGTTCTCTGGGCCAATCGGCGGGCCCGCCCTGGCCTGCGTGTGGTGCTGGAAGGCTCTCCGGCCAATCCGGAGGTCATCGGGGCACAGGTGCGCTTGCGGTTCGCCGACGGCCGCAGCGGCCCGGTGCGTGCGGTTCAGGGAGGCAGCGGTTTCGGGTCGCAGGATGCGGCACCGCTGTTAATGGGGATGCCCAGCACGGCGGCAGCCGTTTGGGTGCGCTGGCCCGGAGGACGCGAGCAGGAGGTTCCAGTCCGCCCCGACCAGACCGAGGTGCGAATCCGCTGGGCAAGTCCGTGACGCAGCGTTTCCCAACGGGAGGTTGAATGCGGCTTAGTGGCTGAGGCATCGTTCCGACATGGCACTCCCCACGCTATCCGACGAGCAGGTCCGTACCCTGAGTCGATCCCAGAAGGACCACTGGTGGTTGGAGCACGTTTTTCGGGGCGACATGCCCCAGCTCACGATCCGATCGGCCCTCACGGGATTTCTGCTGGGCGGCGTTCTCGCAGCCACCTCGCTCTACATCGGGGCCAAGACAGGTATTTCCATCGGTGTGGGACTCACCTCGGTGCTCATCACCTTCGCCTTGTTCCGCCTGTTGGAGAAAACGCCGATGGGCGGTGGGTTCACAATCCTTGAGAACAACTGCACCCAATCCATCACCACGGCCGCGGGCTATGTGGTGACACCGCTGACCACCAGCTTTGCCGCCTACATGCTCGTGACCGGGCGGATCCTGCCGGCGTGGCAGATGATTCTTTGGACCATCGTCATCTCCATCCTTGGGGTGCTCGTGGCCTTTCCCCTGAAGCGGCGCTTCATCAACGAGGAGCAATTGCCCTTTCCGGAAGGCAGGGCCTGCGGCGTGGTGCTTGATGCCCTCTACACCGGATCGGCCGAAGCAGGCCTGTTTAAGACCCGCCTCCTGACCATCACCACGGGGCTCACCGCCTTCCTCCAATTGCTGATGAGCGATGGTTGGATGAAGCTCCTGCAATTCGGGGTTTTCCGCATGGACCGGTGGGCGGGCTTGCGCGAGCCCTGGCATCTCCATGAGCGCCTGGACACCTACTATTACACTTGGGTTGCGAAGGCCTCGGGGGCCATCCCACGCATCCTGGGCACGGACATCCGTCAACTGGGGCTGCGTTTCACGGTTGATGCCGCCCTCATGGGCGTGGGCGGACTCATTGGCATTCGCGTCGCGACCTCGTGCCTGATCGGGGCCATCCTCAACTTTGTCGTGCTGGCTCCGATCATGATTCAGCGGGGCGAGATCCGCAGTTACACCAATGCCACGGGCGCGGTGGTGGCCATTTCGAGGGCGGAAATTGTCAACCAATGGGCGCTGTGGTGGGGCGTCTCCATGATGGTCGTTGGTTCGCTGGTGTCGCTCTTCGCTCGGCCCGATCTCTTCAGCGGTTTGTGGCGGATGCTGCGCCAGCGACGCGCCCCACGCTCCCAGGAAATCGATCCGCTTCGAGACATCGAACTGCCGCTCTGGTTGTCGTATGTCGGCGTGCCGGTCTTTGGGTTCCTCGGCGTGTGGATGGGCAATGCGTTCTTTGGCGTGCCTTGGTTGGCGGGGTTCCTGTCGCTGCCGCTGATTCTCGTGTTGTCGGTCATTTGCACCAACTCCATGGCGCTGACCTCGTGGACACCCACCGGTGCGCTCTCGAAGATCACCCAGTTCACCATTGGTTCGCTGGATCGCTCCAATCCGGCCAGCAATTTGATTCCGGCGGGCATGACGGCCGAGGTGGCGTCGAACGCGGCAAACCTGCTCTCCGACATCAAGCCCGGCTACATGCTGGGAGCCAAACCCCGCCAACAGGCCATCGGTCACGTGATTGGCATCGTGGCGGGTGCGCTCGCGGCCACGCCGTTGTTCTACTTGCTGTTTCTGCCGCCCAATGCGGCCGGCGTTCGCTCCACGGCCACGCTGGTCACCGAGCAGTTTGCCATGCCGGCGGCCGTCCAGTGGAAGGGTGTGGCCGACCTCATTGCCAAGGGGTTGGGCAGCCTGCCGGCCTCGGCCATGGTGGCCATGGCGATCGCAGCCATCGTGGCGTTAGTTTTTGAGGTGCTGCGAATCCGCTCGCGGGGGCGCTTTCCGCTGTCGGCGGTGTCTATCGGGCTCGGGGTGGTGCTGCCGCCGGAGTCCACGCTGGCCATGTGGATCGGGGCCTTTGTGTTCTGGTGGATGGGCCGCAAGGCCGATGTGGGCTCTCCCAAGCACGACATTTGGGTGGAGGGTTGTGAGCCCATTTGCGCCGGATTGATTTCGGGCGCGGCCCTCATCGGCATCGGCAACGCCCTGGTCAACGCCGTCTTGCCCTGAGGCCGGAACGTTTTCTGTTAGAAGGAAAGAGAGGTCGTGGCGGGATTCTTTTGGAAGACGAGGCGAGAACGAGGCGCGGGCCACGCTGAGGCTCGTGCTTGAGGCCCGTAACGAGCGAACAACGAAGCCCTTGCGGAAGAAGATGCGGCCAGCACGACCGATTTAACTCAAAGCGTTCCGGCTAAGGTCGGGTTGTCGATGTGTCGGATGCGGGTGGCGTGTACTCCGGAGTCAGCGATCCCCGGCGTTCTCCCGCAGTCTCTCGTTATGGACTCGGGCTAGGGGGCAGGCCAGTCTTCGGCCTATGGGTGTCCAATGCCGTGTTGTGTGGGCGAGGTTGCTCGGCCCGATCTTGCTGCTTCTATTCTGTGCCTCGGTGAGTGCCGACGACTCCGGCGGATTCGAGACTAATTATACCAAGCGCGAGGTGCGAATTACCATGCGCGACGGCGTGACTCTCTTCACCGATGTCTACACGCCGAAGGAGCCCGGCCAGTACCCGATCCTCCTGCGGCGGACCCCATACAACCTCAAGCCCTACACGGTCGATGCCGGTGGCAATCCGGGCTTCGGTGACGGGCTGGTGCGCGAAAAGTTCATCTTCGTTCGCCAGGATGTGCGCGGGTGCTTCGCCTCCGAGGGCGCCTTCGTCGACGTCCGTCCGCACAAGCCGGTAAAGAACGGCCCGAAGGACACCGACGAGAGCACCGACACCTGGGACACCATCGAGTGGTTGGTCAAAAACGTGCGCCACAACAACGGCAACGTGGGCATGGACGGCATCTCGTACCCGGGCTTCTTCGCGGCCATGGGCATGATCGATTCGCATCCGGCATTGAAGGCTGTTTCGCCGCAGGCCCCGGTGGCCGACATGTTCGACGGCGACGACACATTGCATGGCGGCGCGTTCCTGCTGGCCCACAACTTCGGCTTCTTCAACTTCTTCGGGCAGAAGCTTCAGAACCCGCTGAGTCAGGAGCCCGTGCCCTTCGACTACGGCACGCCCGACGGATACGAGTTCTTCCTGCGGGGCGGGGCGGTCGGCGACTTGGGTGACCGGTACTACAAGGGCAAGATCGACTTCTGGGACAACCTCATCGGCCACATCACCAATGCCCAGTGGTGCGCCCGTCACGACATCACGCCCCACCTGAAGAACGTTCGCGCCGCGGTGATGACTGTGGGCGGATGGTTCGATGCCGAGGATCTCTCGGGCGCGCTCAAGACCTATCGCGCCACCGAGCGGCAGAACCCGGGCATCTTCAACACGCTGGTGATGGGGCCGTGGTCGCACGGTGGCTGGCATGGCGGCGAGGGTTCCTCGCTCGGCCCGGTGCCGTTCCACTCCAAGACGGCTGAGTTCTATCGCAACGAAATTGAACTGCCCTTCTGGCGGCGGTTCCTCAAGGGACAGACGAATATCGTGCTGGCTGAGGCCCACGTCTTCGAGACAGGCACCGGCGAATGGCGCAAAGAGGCGGCCTGGCCCCCGACGAATGTGGTGCCCAAGACCCTCTATTTCCACCCGGGTGGGCGGTTGTCGTTCGAGCCGCCGCAGGGAGGCGATGTTGCGAGTGCCTTCGACGCGTACGTGAGTGATCCAGCCCGGCCCGTGCCCTTCACCCAACGCATCACCACAGGCATGCCGGGCTCTTACATGGTGGAGGATCAACGGTTTGCTGCGCGCCGGCCCGATGTGCTGGTGTTCCAAACCGAACCGCTGACCGAGGACATCACCCTGGCCGGCCCGATCACCGCCAGCCTGCACATTTCGAGCACGGGCACCGACTCCGACTTCATCGTGAAGCTCATCGACGTGTACACCGCCGACCATCCGGACCCGCAGCCCAACCCCACGCAGGCCGAGATGGGCCATTACCAGCAATTGGTGCGCGGCGAGCCACTGCGCGCCAAGTTCCGGGACGGCTTGGATCGACCGAAACCCCTCGAGCCCGGCCGCGTGACCCGGCTCGAATGGGTCATGCCCGACGTCTGCCACACCTTCCGCACCGGGCACCGCATCATGATCCAGGTCCAGAGCAGTTGGTTCCCCTACATCGACCGCAACCCCCAGACCTTCTGCGACATCTACCGCGCCAAGCCTGCGGACTACCGCCCCGCCACCCAGCGCGTGTACCGCGCCGCCAAGGCCGCGTCCGGCCTGCGAGTCCTCGTGGCACCGAAGTGACGGAGGTCGCGGCCAGCCCCACTCCCTCCGGTAGGGACAATGTCCCACCGTCCATTCCACAGTCTACCCTCTCCGATAGGGGTAGGGATGGCCGTTGCCGGCCACCCCTCCCTCCGAACCGGACTGGCGGATTTCCCGCATCCGGCTCTCCAGTTGGTGAGTCACCCGCTTGTGGCGGGACTGGTACGTTTGGCTAAGGCTAAGGCGTATAGAGAGATTAGCCCGAGCTTCTCGAAGAACGCATTGGGATAGCGTTGATGGTCTAGGCCTCCACGACAAAGACCCTGACGTTTATCGCGGAACCGCAGGATGTGCCGCAGTCGGCCTCGTATCCATGA
>SYMJ01000008.1 GCA_005805505.1 Verrucomicrobiales bacterium
AGCATCCCGCGCTGTTTGAGATCCCGGATGAGTCCCGCGATGGGCCGGTCGGTGGCGCGGCAGAGCGGTTCATGAGTCTTCATGTCCCCGTGGGAGTCCCAGCCGCCGTTGCCCCCGCCGGCATGGCAAACTTGGATGAAGCGAACGCCGCGTTCCGAGAGTCGTCGCGCGAGCAGCAATTGCTTCCCGAACTCCTCGGTGTGCCGATCGTCGAGGCCGTACATCGAGCGGATGTGGGCGGGTTCCGCTGCGAAGTCCACCGCTTCGGGTGCCGACATTTGCATGCGGGCGGCCAGTTCGTAGGCCCGGGTGCGGGCCTGGATGCCCGATTGCAGCGTGTGTCGTGCCCGAAACTCGGCATTCATGGACTCCAGAAGCTCCATTTGCCGGTCGCGTTCGCGGGCGCTGAGGCCTTCGGGCAGATGCAAGTTGGGCACCGGTGTGGGGCCCGCTTGGAATGGGGTGGCCGAGACGCCGGCACCGAGGTATCCGCCGGTGAGTTGCACCGGTGAGGAGGGGCGGCCGATGTTGACGAAGGTCGGCAAGTTGCGGTTCTCCGAGCCCAACGCGTAGGAGACCCAGGCACCGAAGGAGGGGTGATCAAACTGGCGACCTCGATGGCCGGTGCACGTTTCGATGACCGCCGGGAAGTGGTTGCCTTCGTGGCACCACATGGAGCGCACCACGGCGATCTCGTCGATGACCCCGCCAATGTGCGGAAACCAGTCCGACACGGGAGTGCCGGATTTGCCATGCCGGGTGAAGGTGCGGTGACAAGGAATTACCGGGCGTTTCATGGCGGCCAGGTTGTCTCCGAATCCCACGGCATCGATCAGCTTGCCGGCCTGCGCATTGCCCTTCGGGTCGAAGGTGTCGATGTGGCTGACTCCGCCGGCCATGAACAGGAAGATGACGGATCGCGCTTTGGGTCGGAGGTGGGGCCCCACAATGGCATTGGGGATCTCGCCGGCCTCGGCCCACAGGCCGCCGAGTGCGACGCCGAGAAATCCGCCCCCGGCTCGAAACAAAAACTGCCGCCGGTCGAGGGCGGAGGCGTCGTGCGGAACCCGTATCGGCGAGTCAGGGGACATGAATGAATTCGTCGAGGTTGAAGAGCAGCCAGGCGAAGCGGGATAGCCGCTGGGGATCGTTCTCGAGGTAGGCCAACGACCGCTCCCGTTCCTTCGCTTCCGGGGGCCTCGAAAGCACCAGCCGATAGGCCAAATCGACCGCGCGCGGGAGGTCGTTGCCGGCTTCGGCTCGCAACCGCCCCGCCAGCGCATCGGCCGCGCGTTCGACTTCCGGGCTGTTCATCAGAAACAACGCCTGTGGGGCCGTGACGGTTCGCGTGCGCATGGGGCAGGGGTCTCGGCCATCCTCCGCATCAAAGGTCCTCAGGAAGTCCGGCGTGGCCTCGCGGCTCGTGGAAAAGCCGCGTGTGATATACATGCCTCGACGGCGCTTCGTCGCGGTTGGAGCGGTCGTCGCAGTCGTCGCGGACTGCGTGCTTTTGCCTGTGCCACTGCGCTCACCCGGTTCGAAGGACGGTCCGCCGACTTGCACGTCGAGCAGCCCTGCGGCCCAGTGCAAGTTGTCCCAAATGGCCTCGGCCTCGAGGCGACGCACCGGGTGTCGCCACAGTTGGCGGTTGTCCGGGTCGTGCTGGTGGTTGGCAGCTTCGGCGGATCCCGGCTTCAGTGCCCCTTCAGACTCCGACGCCCGTTGATAGGTGGCCGACGTGACGATGAGGCGATGGATGTGGCGGAGGCTAAACCCGCTGCGGACGAGCTCCGAGGCCAGCCAGTCGAGGAGCTCCGGTTGAGTGGGCTTGCCGGTTTGATGACCGAAATCGCTGGGTTGGCGATGGAGTCCTTCGCCGAAGTGCCATTGCCAGAGCCGGTTCACCGCCACTCGGGCGAATAAGGGATTGTCAGGAGAGGTGAGCCAGTCGGCGAAGGCTTCAACGCGCCCTTCTCGGAAGTCGATGGAGCCGCGCACGAAAGGCCATCCGGGCCTGACCGGCCGATTTGTTTCGGACCGGCTCGGATCGGCGCTGGTCAATATGTAGCGCGGTTCACGGGCCCGATCCGGGTCGGCCTCGACGGCGTGAAATACCGGGATGACGGGGGCGTTGGTGCGACGGATTCCTTGTGTTAGGTCGTCAATCTGGCGTCGCAAGTCGCGGTCTTTCTTGCGGAGGTCTTCGGTGAGCACCTCGTCGATCTTGTCGCCATCAATTCGGAGGATGGGGAAGTAATCATCGGCGAGTTTTTGTTCTTCGACGCTGCGAGTGCGTTCTGGCTTGCGGATGACGGCCTGGATATCTGGTGGGAGCATGGCGACACGCGCGTCGTAAAGGGTGCGCCGAATGGGCTCTAGCAATGCGTCGCGTTCGCGTTCGAGCGGTGCCCGCTGACGTTCGAGTTCGGCCTGTGCCTTGCCTGCGGCCACGAGGTCGCCCGCCGATGCGAGCGTTATCTTGCGAAGGACCAACGGGTCGAAGAGCGCCTTCATCGAGTAATAGTCGGCCTGCGACACCGGGTCGAACATGTGGTCGTGGCACTTGGCGCAGGCGACGGTCATGCCCAGGAAGGTGCTGGAAATGGTGTCGACCGCGTTCATGGCCAGTTCTTGTGGATCAGACCCAGCCCCTCGCGACAGGAACCCGAGGGCAAACACATCGCCCGGTCGGGGCTCGCGTTGAGACCGGTGGCCCGTCGCCGACATTTGGGTGCGCTCATTGGAGCGGCGGCCGGTGAGCTGGACATGCACGAACTGGTCGTAGGGCAGGTCTTCGTGCAGGGCCCGTATGACCCAGTCCCGCCACAGGTAGATGCCCGGCGCGGCCGTCATGCGCTCGTCGGCGTCGGCATATCGCAGGACGTCCAGCCAGTGCCGGGCGTAGCGGACGGCGTGCTGCTCATCGGCCAGCAGACGATCAACGACCTTCTGATAGGCATCGGGCGAGAGGTCGGCGAGGAATGCCTCCTGCTCGGCCGGCGTTGGGGGGATGCCCGTGAGGTCGAGATGCACTCGCCGGAGGAGCGTCCGGCGGTCCGCTGGGGGCTTTGGTTGGACGCCGCGAGAGACGGACAGGAACCGGTCGATCGGGTTGTCTTTCCCGAGGTCTCCCCCGGGGATGGTGGGTCGCTGAACAGGCTGGAGCGACCACCAAGACAAGTCCTTGGCAGCGGTAACCTCCGCCGAGAAGCACAGTTGCTGTCCGAGGCAGAACACCAACGCCAATAGCACCCCGAGTCGGGGTCGAGGCCCTGCGCCCGAGACTTGAACTGGACCGGAAGAATTGATGCAGATGAATCTAATCGTGGTTGTGGGTTTACGCCAATGACCAACCTGCGGAGGCCTCTTCTGGCGTCGCTACCAGGTGGCAGTGGACGTCGAGGGTTTCGCTGAAAACGGGTTCGTAAAACGGGTTGAGCCTTAGGGCGTGGGAGGAGGCTGTCGTGTCAGTAGAGTGTAGGCGACTCACGAAACGGCAGCGACGGCGGGAAGCAAGGTCAGCAAAATGGAAAATAGAAGTCCGAGACCAAATGAGAGTACGGCCAAGCGGGGCTGACGGATGCGCCACAGTCGAAGCCAGACTAGTTCGGCAAGCCAGCCGCCGGAGTAGAAGACGTTGGCGATGACGGCATAGACGAGGACGATCCCGAAGAGCGGTGGATCGGGCCGCTGGAGGGGCTTATCCAAGAAGGCTCCGCCAACACCCACAGCCAACAAACAGACCGCAATGGAGACGACTCCAGCGATGCCCACGAGGAGGTTGTAAGGAACACGTCGTGTTTCCCACCAGCCGATGATTTGACCAGTGTCCGTGAGCTCGGCCTCCCGTTGGAAGAGTGCCGTCCGGCGCAGTCGGTTCCAGGGTGTCATCATGGAAGGATTGAAGTGAGCCGTGCGGGCGACCCTGAGCGGAGGGATCGCTGGGATGGAAAGTCGAGATTGGGGCGGAATCAGGGGGCCGTGGTCACGGTCAGCAAATAAACTGCGGCCGCTCCGGCCTTCTCGGTCACGCCACTCACAGCAAGCAAGTAGCGTCCTGCCGAAGGGACTTTGAATTCGAGAAGCGAATCCCGCCCTAAGCCCTTGGCGTCGTCGTTGCTGATCAGGAGTCGCCCTTTGGCGTCGTAAAGGGAAAGGGTGGCGTCGAGCGTGGCGCCGAGTCGGTCGGCCATCACTTCGGCACGGAGAGTGTGACCGGCTTGCAGTTCGCAGCCGAACACGTCGACGTCGGTCAAGGTCTCCAGCGCACCGCGCACCGTCTTTCCGTAATTTAAGGCCCCCGCTTCGCGAAACCCATTGTTCGGCTCTTGCTCACCGATGAGTTGGCCCGCCGCCGCGACGAGCAGCGGGAAGGGTTTGGAGTCCCCGTCGGGCGAAACCACCACGACCGCGATGTTCGTGCCGCTCAGAGTGTTCGCTGGCAGCGACAGTTCGACTTCCAAGCGTTGGTCTCCGACGCGTTGGGCGTCGAAGCCGTCGATTTTTGGGGCCGCTCCACGGTCTTTGATTTCGGCGGTCAGGGCCGGAGTCAGGCCTGTCAGTCGGACGGCCGTGGCATTGGTCACGTTCAGGCCGCGTACGGTAAGTTTCTGTCTGGAGCCCGTTTCCACCCCGAGCGGCAGCACCATGGCGATGGCCGGAAGGGTCGGTTTTTTGGGCTCCGATTTCTGGCCCTCAGCCAGGCCTTGCACCGACAAAAGAGCCGCGGCACAGAGGTACACAAGACGCTTCCCGGTGCTCCAGAGACGTGAACTGTCAGCGGTGTTCACTGGCTCAACCATAGAGCTCCTTGACGACGCTGCCTTCGTCGAGAATGAGGGTGGGTCGCCCTTCCGGTGTGACGATGGTCTTACCCGGATCGATGCCCAGTGCATCGTAGACCGTCCAGCACACATCGGCAGGTCGCACGGGGCGATCGGTGACGAAGGCGCCGTTCTTGTCGGTGGCACCGAGGACGTGGCCGCCTTGCACTCCGGCACCGGCGAAGAGCATGGAAGCAGCCTGCCCCCAATGATCGCGTCCTGCGTCTTTATTAATCTTGGGAGTGCGACCGAATTCGCCCATCACCACGACGAGCGTTTCCTTCAGCGTGCCGCGCTCGTGCAGGTCGTTGATCAGCGCACTCAAACCCCGGTCGAAATCGGGCAGCTTCTTGTCGAGGCTCTCAAAAATCTTCGCATGATGATCC
>SYMJ01000065.1 GCA_005805505.1 Verrucomicrobiales bacterium
GCCTCGGCCATGCGGTGGTGGTCGAAAATCGCCCCGGCGCCGAGGGCGTGATCGGCATGGATGCGGCCGCCAAGGCCACGCCCGATGGGTACACCCTGGTGCTCGGTTCAAGAAGTCAGGGTGCGTGTCTTGCCTGTGCCGGCTCCGGCCAAGATGAGGACCGGACCGGAGTGGGTAACAACGGCGGCTCGTTGCTGCGGATTGAGCGATCCCAGATCAAACATGGGGGCCGGAGAATGAGGCGCAGCGGTGCGGGGTCAAGGGGCACCCCAAGGCAACCGGTGTTTCCCTTCGGAATCTCCGCCTGAGCAGAGACTCCGAGAGGGGTGTCACTCGTGATCAGGCGCGGCGTTCGCGGATGGAGGCCAGCAGGTCGGCGACGACCTCGCCCCGAGGCTTCGCACCCACATTGCCCTTGCCGTGCAGGCGGACACTAACGACCCCGGCCTCGAGGTCGCGATGCCCAACGACCAGCATGGTGTGAACCTTGGAGGTTTCGGCGTCGGCGATCTTCGCCTTCACGGGGTTGGCACTCCAGTCGCCTTCCACGCGGACGAACTGAGCGCGCAGCTCGGCGGTGATCGACTTGGCGTATTCCACCAGCGGGGCCTCGTCGTTGAGCGTCAGGACACGCACCTGTTCGGGGGCCAGCCAGAGCGGGACGTTGCCCGCATAGTGCTCGATAAGGAAGCCGATGAACCGCTCGTGCGTGCCCAGCGGGGCGCGGTGGATGCACAGCGGAGTCTTTTCAGTGTTGTCCCGGTCGCGGTAGGTCAGGCCGAAGCGGGCGGGCACGGCGAAATCGACCTGGTTGGTGGCGATGGTGAATTCGCGGCCGATGGCGCTCCAGACCTGCACATCGATTTTGGGTCCGTAGAACGCCGCCTCGTTGGCCACCTCCACGTAGTTAATGCCGGACTCGATGAGGACCTGCCGAACCATGTCTTCGGTCTTCTTCCAGAGTTCGGGCTCATTGACGAACTTCTGACCGAGTCGCGCCGGATCATGGGTGCTGAAGCGCATTTGGTAGCGGTCGAGCCCGAAGATCTTGAAGTACTTCAGGTACATCTCGTTGACCGCCCGGAACTCCTCGGCGAACTGCTCGGCCGTGCAGTAAATGTGCGCGTCATTCATGTTCATGCTGCGGACGCGCATGACACCGAAGAGCTCTCCGGACTGCTCGTAGCGGTAGCAGGTGCCGTATTCGGCGAGCCGTAGCGGCAGGTCGCGGTAGCTGCGCGGTTCCGCCGCAAAGATGCGGTGGTGATGCGGGCAGTTCATCGCCTTCAGATAATACCTTCCGCCCAAGAGGGTAATCTCGGTTTCCAGTTTCTGGATGTCGTGGCGGACCTGCTCCTCGGTGTATCCGCTGGGGTTGGGCGCGATGGCCTTGCCCATGCCTTCGGCGAGTTGGATGAGGTCGGCACGGCGTTCCGTGAGCGCATCGCGCTTCTTCCGTTCGTCCTCCTCGAGCATTTCTATCGGGGGGAACATGGACTCGGCGTAGTACGGGAGATGGCCGGAGGTCTTGTACATCTTCTCCTTGGCCAGATGGGGCGTCTTGACGCGCACGTAGCCGGCCTGGAATTCGGTTTCCTTGGCCAACCGTTCCAGTTCCTCCACCAGCACGGTCCCTTTCGGTAGCCACAGCGGCAAGCCGGGACCGACATATTCTGGATCCATGGCAAAGAGCCCCATCTCGGTGCCGATCTTTCGGTGGTCGCGCTTGCGGGCTTCCTCCTGCATCAGGAGCCAGTTGTCCAACTCCTCCTTGTTCTTAAAGGCCGTGCCGTAAAGGCGCTGGAGTTGGGGGTTCTTCTCGTTGCCTCGAAAATACGCGCTGGCGACCTTCAGGAGCTTGATGCCCCCGGGCTTCACGTTGCCCGTGCGCATCACGTGGGGGCCGGCGCACAGATCCACGAATTCGCCGTTCTTGAAGAAACTAATGGCCTCGCCCTCGGGGATGTCGCCCATGCGTTGCACCTTGAAGGTTTGTCCCTTGCCCTCGAAATAGGCCAACGCCTCGGCCCGGGTCTGGATCGACTTCTCGAAGACCTGGTTCTCCTTGGTGATCTTCCGCATCTCCTCTTCGATCTTGGGGAAGTCTTCCGGAGTGAAGCGGTGCTTCAGGTCGAAATCGTAGTAAAAGCCTTCTTCTGTCGGGGGACCAATGTCCAACAACGCATCGGGCCAGAGTCGCAGGACCGCGGCCGCCAAGATGTGCGCGCAGGAGTGACGCAGGCGCATCAACTCGTTCATCTGCTCCCGCTGGTCCAGCGTCTTGCGCTGAACCTCAGACTTGGCGGATTCAAACTGGGGTTGTTGTTCGTCGTTCATTCAGGAATCGGGATTGGCAGCAGATGGACGCAAATAAAGGCAGAAGGGGGGCGGTTGTGGCAACTCTCGGAGACGTCTCCAGTGGAGATGAGGCGGGGGCGCTGGGGTGGGGCCCGGACTTGTTTACTTCGGGTGAGGCGTCGACTTGGGTACGAAGAGTCCGAGCGAGGCCGTGTAGCCGTGCAGAAAATTTTGGCGGGCCACCGGACCCAATTCGCCATGCCCGAAAAATCCGGTAATGGCGGTGTGGCCCAGTTGCTCTTGCACGAGGCCCGCGTCGTGGTTTGGGGTGCCAAAGAGCCGGGATCCGCGGCCATTGCAAACGGTCAAACATCCCCCGTAGATCGGGCGTCCGGCCAACTGTGTGCGCGCTTGTGCCAGCAGGGCCGACAGTTCCGCGTCGGCCGTCTCCGAGTCGCGTCGCTGGAATTGGAGAGTTTGTCCGGTGCGAGGGTAGGCTCCGACTGCGAGGGCTCCATTCTTGGGGTCTCCACCCAATAAATTGCGGACTAAGAAATCACCGCAGTGCAATTCTTCGCGGTACTCATCGATCGCCAAGCCCACGAAGAGGTTGTTTTGGCTTTTCTTGCGCTCCTCCTCGCTCATGCCCTCGAAGGTCTCCATCAAGACTGAATAGGCAGGACGATTGCCGATCCCTAAGATGAAATTTCGGTCCGCTCGCGTAATGGTCCAGCTTTCGCCGATGGGCGTGCACCCTTGCGACACCACGGTCTCGAGCGTGACATCCCCACAGAGAGCCACGGCGACCAGTCCCTGCTCATGGACCCCGCCATTAAAGTAGACCTGACATTGCTCGGCCGAGAAATCGCCACTGGCCAAGCCGCCGACGGCAGGGATGCCGGGGTAGGCCGAGTTCCATTGCCGCAGCCACGCCTCGCCGTTGAGGTGGAACGGGCTGGCAAAAACGAGCCAGCCATTGACTTGCTCCGCGGACAGGCCGGTTTTTTGAATCCACGCCGCCGCGTCATCTATGGCGTTGATTACGTCGTTGTCGAAGTGGAAGCCCTTCAGAGTGGCCCCGGGAAGGTGGTAAAGCCCGAGTACGAGGTCGGCCCCTTCCTCAAACTCGTTGCCGCCCGAAATTAATCCCACGCCGGAACAGCCTGCCAGGCAGGGAATCCGCCCATGGACACGCAGTACCTCCAAGACATCTTCGGCATAAGGAAAGAGCGATGGGGCCAAGAAGACCAATCCCAAGGTGACGCTTGAGTCGGTCAATTGGGCCCGCAATGCCGCAGCCCAGCGGCTTAGCTCCGCTTCGTTCCAGCCGCCTTTCCAAACTCCAGTGACCCCGTGACTCCCCTGCATGCCGCTCACCATAGTCTCTGGGGGGAAATCGGGAAGGGTCCTGTTTTTAGTCTTCAGTTGAGGGTGTTTTGCTCCCGAGTGACCCTTGCTGAGCGACTGCTCTCCGCTTGCTCGTTGGCCGGTACGTCCGGAGAGTGGGCCTATGCGTTGGTTGCGCGAGGAATCGAGTCGGAGGTGGGGCTGGATGGTGGGAACTGTCCTGGGCCTGTCGGTTCTTGCGGCCGATGGGCCGGACCAGGTCGCCTTTAATGCCGCTCTCCGCTCCTTCTCGATCGGGGCCTATGCGCGCGCGGTCGAAGAGTTTACCGCGTTTTCCGGAGAATTTCCCGATTCCGCCTTGAAGCCCGAGGCCTTGCGTCGGGCCTTGTACGCGCAAGGGGAGGCCGAGGCGGGGCGTGGAGATTATGCCGCGGCGCAGAAAACCTTCGGGCTCTATCTGGCTCAGTTCTCTGGATCCGAGTTGGCCCTTCACGCTTCGGTGCGACAGGCCGAGGCCCTTTTCAGATCCGCTCATCCACAAGAGGCGGCCGCCTTGTTGGATCAGCCTGAAGGTCCGTTCCGACGAGCCTTCGTTCAAGGTAAACCAGTAGACTTACTTTGGACGGGTTCGATGCTGGCTGCCGAAGCCCACCTGGGTGCGGGCAACTGGACTCGGGCTCGTGAAGTCGTGGTCGCAGCGACTCCCTTTGCTCAAACGCCGGAGGCCCAGTGGGATCGGTTGCGGCTTGAGGTCCGCATCTTGGAGGCGGGACGGCAGACGGAGCAGGCCATCGCGGCGGCCGAACAGTTACGGCGCATCGCCGACGCGGACGGGTTGGTCGCTCGACGCCCAGAATCCTCAGCGCTCTTGGGCCGCCTGCTCTTGGCTGCGGGGCAGGGGGCACGTGCGGTGGCACGCCTGGAGGAAAATTTGGCCCCGACGGTTCCTGCGGCATTCCGCAGCGATGCCATCCGCAATCTGAGTGACTGGTGGGTTTCCCAAGGGCAGTTAGCCCTCGCTCGCGAACGCCTCGAAGGGGTTGTCACCGGACTGGCTGACGATGCCTCCGTCGCCGCACTGCGCCTGCGTCTGGGGCAAATTCATCTCCGAGAACACCTGGCCCGACGAGGGGCCGATCGGGTGGGCTCAGCCATCGCAGAATCCCACGTCAGCCTCACCCGGGCTGTGGCGGAACTGGAACGGGCCGCCACGCTGAATCCCTCTCCCGAAGTCCGTGGACCTCTCACCCTGACCCTGGCTTGGTGCCGTTGGGAAGAAGCCCTCTCGGGCAATTCCAAGGCGGTGATGGCGCTGGCCTTGAGTGGTTTTCAGACGGCCTTGTCCCAACTGCCGGCCGGATCCCTGGATCATCTGGTGGCCCGTTTCAAGGTGGCCGATGCCGCCGCGTGGCTGGGAGATGCTCCTTCGGCATTGAAGGGCTATTTGGAGGTGGCTGACGCCGTTGCCAAGCGTCCCATTGAGCGGGAGACCTGGATGCCGGCCGCCCTCGAGCAGGCCGTGATCGCTGCCATCGCCAGCACCAACGCGCCGGCCGGCGAGTCGGCCCTGCGCCGTTTGTTGGAATTGCCCCACGCGGCGGCGCGGGCAGGACAAAGCGTCCTGTGGCTGGGATCGTCCCTGGCGCGGCAGGGGGCCGGCGAGTTGGGTCGCAGTTTGTTGCAAGATTACCTCCTGCGGTTCCCGGAGAGCGCGGTCCGTCCCGAGGTGCAGTTGGAATTGGCCATGCTCGGGTTGCATGACGAGCGTTGGGCCGATTCGGTGGCCGAATTACGGCGTTGGTTGGCAGCCCATCCCCAGCATCCCGGTGCGGTGCGCGCCGGGTTTCATCTAGCCTATGCGTTGTCTCGTTCCGGCGATCCTGCGGCGGCCATGGGGCAGTTCTCTGAATTGGCCGCCAAGAATCCTACCGATCCCGGGACCTTGTCTGCCCAACTCTGGCTGGCTGGCCGATTCTTCGAGCAACAAGACTACCTTCAGGCCGGACAGGCCAGTGCCGCCATTCTGACCAATGCCACGGTGCGTGCGGTGCGGGGCGACACCTGGTATCGCGCCAAATTGTGGGCTGCTGAAGCAGGTCGCAAACTGCAGAACTTCGATTCCTCTGCCGAACACTACCGCGAGTTGATCAACGACAAGGCGGCACCGCCCGAGATTCAGTCGGCCGCGCTCTTCCACTACGGCGAACTCCTGCAAGCCAAGCCGGTAGAACCCGGGAGCGAACCGCTGTCCCGCTATCGCTTGGCGCTCGAGGCCTTCACTCGGGTTCTGGAGTTCACCAACAGCCCTTATATCGCGCCGGCCCTAGGCATGATGGGCAATTGTCATTTTCAGCTCAGCACCCTCAATCCGGCCGACTACACCCGTGCCGCCGAGCTCTACCTCCGTACAGCCAAGCTTCCTGAAGCGGGAATTGAAACCCGTTGTCGCGCGTGGTTGGGCTATGCCGCAGTGAATCGGAAGATGTCTGAGCTGCGCAGTGGCACTGAATCTGGGGAGTTCCTAGAGCGGGCCATCCGGGCGGGTTTGGATGTCGCACTGGGCAAGGTTTTGTTGCCCGGCGAAAAACTCTCCGCCGACCTCTTGACGGAGGCAGCCCGTGCCACAGGAGAGATTCTCGAGCGCCTCGGTCGAACCGGTGAAGCAGCCGGTCTCTACGAGCATGTCGCCCATGAATTGCCCGCCGCCGCAGCGACCTGGGGGCAACGCGCCCAGCGAATCCGCCAGAGCCAACTCGAAAAGCCCCGTTGACCCCTGGAGCCATCGAGCACCCCTTGGATTCGAAGGGAGTGTGTTTACGGTGGGCTCTTTTGCTTGAGGTTTGGCCTAGGGCGTTGTTTCTGGGTTGATGAAATCCCGCCGTCGGTTCCTTTCGGCCCTCCCCCTTATCGCAGCAGCTCCGGCTTTGAGCGCTCGAGCCGAAGCCAAAGGTGGCGATGAGTTGCGATTGATGACCTACAATCTTCGCTACGCGACCCCCAAGGGACCGGAGGCGTGGCCCGATCGCCGTCCGGCCATGCAGACGCTCCTAAAGCAGTACGCCCCAGACCTGATGGGAACGCAGGAGGGGGTGTATCATCAATTGCGCGACCTGGCCTCGGACCTCCCTGAACACGACTGGATCGGCACCGGTCGCGATGGAGGTAGTCGCGGAGAGTTTATGGCCATCTTCTACCGGCGGGCGCGCTTTGAACCGTTGGCTTATGACCATTTCTGGCTGAGCGACACTCCGGAGGTCATCGGTTCGTCCACCTGGGGCAACACCAACCGACGTATGGTCACTTCAATTCACTTCCGGGACCGTCAGACAGGGAAGGAGTTTCATCTTTGGAACACGCATTTGGACCATGCGCTTCAGCCCGCCCGTGAAAAGGGGGCAGCCTTGATTCGGAGCCGATTGGCGAAGATTCCTGCAAACGAGCGGGTGATCCTGATGGGAGATTTCAACGCCGTGGCCACGCGGAACACGGTCTATGAGGCGCTGACTCGGGACATCGGATTCACGGACACCTGGTTCGCTGCGGCTCAGCGTAAGAATGAAACCCTCAATTCCTTCAATGGCTTTGGAAAGCCTACCTTCAACAGTGCCCGCATCGACTGGATCCTGTCTCGGGGTGAGGCTGAGATTCCGTGGTCCGAGGTGGTGGACTTGACCCCGGGAGGGCGTCAGCCGAGCGACCACTTCCCTGTGTTCACCCGCATGACATGGAAATAACCGCGTCGAGGGTTGAGGGGGATGACTGCGTCGGTGCGGGGCTTGGCTCAAGACCTAAGCCGGAACGATTTTAATTGGATCGTTCTGGCTAAGAATCGAGAGGCTTGGGCGGCGGTAGCAAGAGAATCCAAACATTGGCAGCCAGGATGCACGAACCACCGAGGATTAACCGCAGGTGAACGAACTCATCGGGGTAATTCAGGCCGGTAGTCTTGGAAATCCAACCTGGCACAAACAGGCAAACCACGCTGGTGAAGACCGGTTCTGTGCAATAGAGCAGGCCCGCTTGGGTGGCCGTCACCTTGGGTTGCCAGTGATTGGCCAGCGGGAAGGTGACCAAAGTACAACCGAAGAGCAGCAGGGCGAAGAGGGAGGCGATTTCACTGGAGCTGACCGCCTTCACGATATCGTGGGGATGCTGAGCCAAGGCGAAGGCCAGTGGCCAAGCCGTCAGCGCCATGGCACCGAACATGACGGTCGTAGAACGAACGGAGTCGTTGCCCGCGAACTGCGGCCGCTCCAACCACAGGATCTGACCCGCGAACAGGACAGACCCGGCCAGCGTCTCTAACTCTCCTCTCCCGAGGTGGAAGTGGTCCCAGCGAACTCCCGCAAGAACGGCCGCACCCAACCCCACCAGCAGGCAAGCCCCCGTGACCGTCCAACCGGGCAGGCGGCGAGCCGTGAGGGTAATCCAGATCGGAATTAACACCGCATAGCCCTGCGTTAAAAATGCCGACACGGAACCCTCCGTGTAGGCCAACCCGTCCATCTGGAGAATGAGCCCTATCGAGCCAAAGATCCCGATGCCCAGGCCTTGCTTCCACTCCAAAGCCGTGGGGCGGATGGAAAGAGGGCTCTCACTGTCGCACCGTCGTCGCCACCGGCAGCGGATTGCATTGCCAATGAGGAACAACCCCGCGGCACAACTGAAGCGGCAGGCGACCAGCAAGGTGGAGAGGAAGAGACTCGTGTTTCCCGGCGCATTGCGTTGGCCCAGTTGCTCTATGGACTTAAGCAGTGGAAAGCTGAAAGCCCAGAGCGCGCAGGTGCCAATCAAGACCAGCGAGGCGGTGGAGCGAGGGTTCATAAAAATTAGAAACGCCGCCAAAACGGCGGCGTTTCTTTGGGACTTACCGAATTGGTAGAGGATTATTGGGCGGACACCGTGGTGTTGTCGGCCATCCATCCCACGTCCAGAAGTGACTTGGGGTCGCTAGCGGGGATCACTCCGCCGAGGGCGACGTAGTTGCCGGTCGCATTGAAGTTGACCTTGGCCTGACCAATCTTGGCTCCGAGCCAGCGACGAATTTCGGCGTGTCCATCGGAGAAGGAGAAGCCAGCCGCGCCGTTGTGGTAGTTGGCGGGTTGATCGACCACCTTTGAGCGGCCGGCCTTGTTGGCGTCGGTCATGATGTTTGCAAACGCCGCATCATTGATGCTGTCGGGATGCTCGTCGATCAGCACCCAAGTTTGTGAAGGTTGGACCACTGTTCCCAGCTTGATGTACTTGCGCCACTTCGTTTGGTTCGGGTTGTAATCATAATCGAGCCAGTCGCCGTTGCCCCAGACTTGGCTCATGGAGTTGCTGCGGATGCGGGCCACCTTTAGCTGACCAACTCGGACCATCTGGCGGTCCGCCGGGCACTTGAAGATCGCCTTGGATCCGCCGACGTACTTAAAGAGGGGGCTGTTGGTGATGTAACGCTCGTTGGCACTGTCGGCGGAGTAGTCGATGTTGCCTTCGATCCAGTTTGGACGACGATCGCCGCCGCCCTGAGCCGACACGGTTCCGTCTGAATTGTCGTCGGCGTACAAGCGCCATCCGAGCATGAGTTGCTGAAGATTGTTCATGCAGAGGATGCCGGTGGCCTTAGACTTAGACTTGGCCAGAGCCGGCAAGAGCATCCCGGCGAGGATCGCGATGATCGCGATCACCACCAGTAGTTCGATGAGCGTAAAGCCGCGCCGGAGGGCACGACCCGCGGAAAGATTCAGTTTCATTTGGCAAGCTTGCTATAACCGGGCGATCTCCGTGGGTCAATCCAAGCGCCAAGAAGTTCAGCGCCAGCGGGCTCCCAAAATTTGCCATCGGTGGGTGGGTGTGTCCGGAAGAGTTCACGGTTGAGCGGCTTATGAAGGTGTCTTTTTTTGGTCCCACCGACATGGATCCCAGCCGGTGATAAAATGGTGATTTCACTTTTCAGGAGAAATCCATTGCAACCCGGCTGGCATTTCCTCACTTTCCGGCCCTCGTTTGGTTCGGGGCGTAGCGTAGCCTGGTAGCGCGCTTGTTTCGGGTACAAGAGGTCGTGAGTTCGAATCTCACCGCCCCGACCATCTGTTCACTGCCGGAAAGAGACTTCTGGCGACTGGGCTAAAAGGAAGCTAAGCTAACATCGAAATTTGTAAGAGATTTCAGAGTTAAATAGATCTCGGAGTTAGTTTGGGGATCGAACGACACAACGCGCACGTGGCGAAATTGGCAGACGCGCTACCTTGAGGTGGTAGAGCCGTAAGGTGTGCAGGTTCAAGTCCTGCCGTGCGCACCACTTTGAAATCCTTCGGGAACCCCGGTTTTACTGGGGTTTCCGAAGGGAAAAGCGGATCCGGAAAAGCGGATTGCCAGAAGATTGTCAGAGGATTCCAACCTCCCACAACTATCTCGCAGAACTCGCTCACTTTCCTCGGTCTACCCACCCACAACCCGCTCACGGAAACTTAGGAAGTCAAGCCATGCTTTGCACGCATGGAAAAAAAGAAGTATTACTTATTCAAAAGACAAGGTCGCTATTACCTCCAAAATCAGAAGGGCAAGCAGACCTCTCTTCGAACCAAAGACCTGAGGGAAGCAGAGAAGATTCTGGCATCCCTCGTTGCTTCCGACGGCAGTGCAGCCGCCGTGGTTCGAAAACAGGCCATGATGATGCTGCGGGAAAATGACCCGCAGTACTTTGGTCGGAGTTGGGGGCAACTGTTCGACAAGTACATCGGAAGGTGCGAGCTGCCTCACCAGCGAGAGCGTCTAAAGCGCTCTCTAGAGTCCCCGGTCCTCCAAAGCATTCGCGATCAGCAAATCGTCGCGACAGACCCTGACATCTTCATGGAATCCATTCTTCGCCTGAAGCAGTCGATCCGGTATCACGTTCAGCTAGCTTACAGGTACGGAATCAAGGTCAACTGGGTGAGCAGGGATCTTCTCGACGACGATCTTTGGCCCGAGGTTCGATGGAGACATTTTAGAGCAATCACGGAAGAAGAGCATCGAAGGCTGTGCGAAACCGTCGAAGATCCAGAGCGCAGAAATTACTATGAACTCCTCTGGCACATCGGGGCATCGCAGGGCGACGCGGCGAGGCTTGAGGCGTCCAACATCGACTGGGGACGTAAGCTTCTGGTCTTTCGGAGAGCTAAACTGAAGCCCGAAAATCCGCCTGCAATGATTCGCATTGGCCCTGCTTTAGAAGAGTTGCTGAAAAAACTTCCGAGCCAAGGCCCTCTTTTTCCGAAAATTAGCAAGGAAAAAATCAACCGAAGGTCAGGTGATTTTTGGCGCCGAAGCCGTCGGCTCGGATTCCCCCCGGGGTGCGTCCTGCATAGCTATCGCTACGCTTGGATTCAAAGGGCCGCTCAAGCGGGAATGCCGGAGCGCTACGCAATGGCCATGATGGGGCATCAAAGCCGAATGGTTCATCAGTCCTACGCGGAAAAAGCACTGATTGAATGCCCGTCTCTGGAAGAATTCGGCAAGAAGTAATTCAGGAATCAACCATAGATATGCGAC
>SYMJ01000066.1 GCA_005805505.1 Verrucomicrobiales bacterium
CCGGTTGAGCGATGGATTCACGGCGACTTGGGATGCCGGCTACACGGTGGGTGCCTGCCTGATGGATCTGGACCTCATGGGAACCCAAGGAGTCATTTCCATGGATGACTTCGTGCTCGATTGGCAGGGCGGCTTTGGTAGCCCAGACACCACTCGGCCGGTTGGATTCACCCACCGCTTCGGCATGGCCAACCCGGCGACCTGGGTGCGCACCGAGACCCCTTCCCCTCAACGCCAGTCCACCCGAATGCTTGAAGCCTTCGCCCGATTGGCGCGGAATCCCCGCGGTCCGGAGGTGGCCGAGAGCATCCGCCGCAGTCTTCGCACACAGGAACTCGTCGATGCTGTGGTTGCCTCGCTGCACGATTGATCCAGTCGCCTCTGCCAGTCTCACCGATTCACCGTCATGAATCCCACCATCCAGGAACTAATCCGCCGCTACCGACTGGAACCGCTGCCCGTCGAAGGCACCCTTTTCGTCGAGTCGTATCGGAGCGCCCTGGAACTTCAGCCAGGCCGACCCGCGGGAACGGCCATGATCGGCCTCTACTGCGAAGAGCCCTTGAGTCACTCACTCTTCCACCGACTCACCTTGGATGAGGTTTGGCATTTCTATGGCGGAGACCCCTTCCGAATCATTCTCCTGCGACCCGATGGATCCACGGAGGACATCATTCTCGGGCCCGATCCGCTCCAGGGACATCACTGCCAATATGTCGTGCCGGCCGGAGTCTGGCAGGCCGCCCACCTCATCTCTGGAGGCCTCTACGCACTCTACGGCTGCACCCTGAGCCCTGGCTACACGCCGGACCTCTTCGAAGGTGGAACCCGCTCCGTGTTGGCAGCGCAATACCCGTCCCGGGCGGTCGATATCGAACGGTTCGCCTGTCCAGACGGCGAAACTCGCATGCCCTTGTAACCGGGTCTCCGTGAACTCGGTCGGAACCCATTGTGTCCATTGACCCCGTTAAAAATTGAGTAACTTTGTGACAGCGTCGACCAGTCAAAAACCAGTTGCCACCGTGCCGGCCAACGCCGTCCTCTCGGAAATGAGTCCTTCCAGCGGTCCGGTCTGACTATGAATACCTTCGTAAAACGGTGGATTTCGAGGATGGGGTGGCTGGCCAGCTTGACCGCAACCCTTTCGGCCCTGGCGGTGGAACTTCCGGCCCGATTGAGCACCGCCGTCGTGCCGGCCCGACCAAAGTCCTTGGCGGTGAGCGCGCTGAAGGCTTTGCCCCCGCAAGTCACACTCCGACTGGCTGCGCCCGATCTCTCCGTGGTGCATGCTGAAGATGCCTCAAACCTTCAGCAAAATGCTAAGGGGCGGGCCCGTGTGGGCATCCGGCGCCTGTTGGCGGATCCCATCCGGGTTCAGGGCAGCAAAACTTCTTGGACTCCCCTGCCCGATGGCACCCGAGTTTGGAGTGCTCGATTGGAGTCTGAAGAGGCATGGGGCGTGCGAGTCCATTTGGAATCCATTCGATGGCCGACCGGAGTTGAATTGCGAATTTTCAATGCGGAAGATCCCACCGAGATCCAAGGCCCTTTCGATGCCACGAGTCTTGGTGAGAGCGACAATTTCTGGACCCCCAGCCTCTTCGGATCCGCAGTGGTTCTAGAATGCCGGGTCTCTCCAGGTTCCAGTCTGCCCTCCTTCCGAATCACCGAACTCACCCATCGGTATGTTCGTCTGGGAGAAGATTCGAGCAGCAAAGCAGGAGCCTCCACGGCGTCTCCCCTGACCGCGGCCAGTTGCAATATCGACGTCACCTGCGAACCGGCCTGGGCCAAGACCTCGCATGCTGTAGCCGGGATCGGTTCAGTGGGTGTGGTGGGTGAGCTCTTCTGCACGGGTTGTCTGCTCAACGATTTGAACGAAGCCAAAAATACCGATTATTTTCTCACGTCCGACCATTGCATCACCAGTCAGTCTCAGGCCGACACCGCGGAGTTCTATTGGAATTATCAAACGACTCTCTGCAAAGGGGTCCTTCCGAACCCCGCCACGGTTCCTAGGACCGTCGGCGGTGCGAATATCCTCTCCACCAAGAGCCGTGGCTCCGGCAACGACCACAGCTTTCTCCAGTTGCGCGGCACCGTCCCCAGTGGCGTGACCTATGCCGGTTGGAACTCCGACTCCCCCGCCTCCGGTGAGGTCTTGGCCTCAATCCACCATCCTCAAGGCGATTACAAGCGCATCAGCATCGGTGTCACCCAGGGCGAGAACGCCAACTTCCGCACGGTGCGATGGACACGAGGGGTCACTGAACCTGGTAGTTCTGGTTCCCCGCTCTTCAATGCCCGGCAACAGCTCATTGGGCAGCTCTGGGGAGGTGAATCGGATTGCTCCAACCTCGACCCGTCTCAGCAAATCGACGAGTACGGCCGATTCAACGTCACCTTCCCGACGGTCCGTCGCTGGTTGTTGAATGAACCGGTGACGATACCGGCCAATGATGCCTTCTCCGCGGCCCAGACGCTCTCGGGTCAACAAGGGATGATGGGCGGCCGCTCGGTCAATGCCTCCCGCGAAGCCGGAGAGCCCAACCATGGTCAGGGTGGCGGGCGCAATTCCATCTGGTACCAATGGAGATCCCCCTTCACCGGCACGGTGACCTTCGAGACGATGGGGAGCGATTTCGACACCACCTTGGGCGTCTACCAGGGCGATACGGTGAGTGGTTTGGTGCGCGTCGCCGCCAACGACGACTTTGAACTGGGGCAAACGAGCAGCCGATTGGGTTTCCTCGTGTCGGCAGGAACCCTTTACCGAATCGCCGTGGATGGGCACGACGGAGCCCAGGGGACGGTCCAGTTGACTTGGCGTCCGGGCGGCATCGCTACGCCCCCGCCCAATGACCTATTCACCAATGCGGCGGCTACCGTCGGTTTCGGGGGTATTTACCACGCCTCCAATTATGGATTCACTCGCGAGCCCTTGGAGCCCTCCCACGCAGGGGGGGCTGGCCAGCGATCGGCCTGGTGGCGGTGGACCGCACCCATTTCAGGACCAACGATCATCAACACCGCGGACAGCAGCTTCGACACACTTTTGGCCGTCTACATTGGCAATTCTGTTTCCACGCTGCGGAAGGTCGCCGAAAACGACGACATCGACCCTATTCTCGATCAGGTCCAAAGCGAGGTGAGCTTTGGAGCCACCGCGGGGGCCACCTATTGGATCGCGGTGGATGGATTCACCGATGGCATCATCCAGGAAGAAGGTTCTATTCGATTGGAAATCTCCCAAAAAGGCGGGCAACCGACCGGCAACAATGCGTTTGCCAATGCCACCACTCTCAGCGGATCCCGAGGCGCGGTCACCGCCAACAATTTGAGGTTTACCCGCGAAATTGGTGAACCTTCCCACGCCGGCTTCCGAGGAAATCGCTCTGCTTGGTGGCAGTGGTCGGCCCCGAGCGATGGCACCGTGCGTTTCGAAACCACCGGTTCGGCGTTTGATACGCTACTGGCCGTCTACACTGGAGATTCGGTCAATGCCCTGAAACTGGTGGTGGAAAATGACGACATCATCTCCGGCGATGTGTGGCAAAGCCGCGCAGAATTCGCGGCCAAGAAGGGAACGCTCTACCGCATCGTCGTCGATGGTTTCTACGACGCCGGACCACCGGTGACCCAAGACGAAGGCAACATCCGCTTAGCGTGGGAACAAGTGATTCCCGTCCAACCCTTCGTGGTGACGGCGTCTCAGGCCACCGATGGCCGATTTGAAGTCCGGCTTATGTCTCAATCGGGCATTCGCTACGCGTTGGAGCGCACTCTCGACTTGTCCCAACCTGTACCGCCTTGGAATCGAATCGCCACAGCCGATGGCAACGGCTTGGAACTCATCCTTCAGGACACCGATCAACCCAGCGGGCAAGCCAGCTACTTCCGAGTGGTGAGCGTTCCCTGATTCGATCAAACTGTCTGCGTGATCCCTGCTGGCACTCCATCGAAACAGTTGGCCCCTGCCGGCCCGTTCCGTCTGCTGCTGCAAATCAATGCGCTCTCCATGGGGCGCAAGGTGTTGATGCTCCGCCAAAAGTCGCGCCTGTGGGTGGGAGTCATCGGACTCTTCCTTGTCGGCTATGCGGTGATGGCCTACGGCCTGTTTTTTCAGGGACTCCGTTTCTTGTCCCGATTTCCGGGCTTGGGCGGGCTTCTGGTCGAACGGTTGATCTTCCTGCTCTTCGCCTGTCTTTTTGGTCTCCTGCTGCTGAGCAATCTGGTCATTAGTTATTCCAACTTCTTTCGCAACCGCGAGTCGGAGTTTCTCCTGCCGCTCCCGATTCCTCCGGAGACCATCTTCCGTTGGAAATTCCTCGAATCGGTCCTACTGGCCTCCTGGGCATTCTTGTTTCTCATCACGCCGCTGCTCATCGCCTATGGGCATGTTTATCGGGTGGATTGGCACTTCTACCCCGTCACCGGGTTCCTGGTGGCCCTCTACATTATCCTTCCCGGGGTGGCCGGTTCTGGGCTTTCGCTGCTGCTGGCCCGGTATCTTGACCGGCGTCTCTTCCAGATAATTCTACTGACCACGATCGCCGCACTCATCGGCGTCTTCGTCTGGCGAACCCAGCCCACGACCGTGACCGAGGAGATGCTCTTGGAGAACCGGGTGCTGGTGGTCATTGACCGGCTTTTAGACAACACCCGTCTCGTCCAATTTCCGTTTCTGCCCAGTTATTGGCTGAGCTCAGCGATCCAGAATTGGGTTGAGGGGGCGTATCGCAGCTCGATTTTCTATGGTGGGGTGCTCCTCAGCTACACGCTGTTCTTCGGGTTGGTGTCCATGACCCGATTCGGTGCCGTGCTGTATGAAGCCAGCAGCTGTGTGCGCAGCCGCGGTTCAATCCTCGGGCGCTGGACGTGGCTGCGCCGACTTCGGACCTCGCCGGAGACGCCGGTGACCACACGAAGCCTGCTGGAGCGGTGCGTGGAAGGCATTCCCGGACTTCCGGGTGACGTGGGAGCCATCTTGGTGAAAGACATCCGCGTCTTTTGGCGCGACACCACTCAGTGGGGACAAACCCTAATGCTCTTTGGCTTGCTGACGGTCTACCTGATGAATTTGAGGCATTTCACCCGGCAGTCCGACTCGACCTTCTGGGTCTCCATCACCAGCTTTCTCAACCTCGGTGCGTGTTCGTTAAATCTGGCCACCATCACCACCCGATTCGTCTTTCCGCAGTTCTCACTCGAAGGGCGGCGGGTTTGGTTGATGGGATTGGCACCCTTGGGATTAGCGCGGGTGGTGTGGTGGAAGTTTCTCACTGCATCGGTGCTCACGGGTTTTCTGACACTCAGTTTGACCCTTTTGAGTTGCTGGATGCTCCATCTCGATGGAGCGCACACGGTGTATTTCGCGATCGCAATGGGTGTGATGACCCTCGTCCTCAACGCCTTGTCCGTGGGCCTCGGAACGCTCTATCCCAACTTCTCCGAGACCAACCCAGGGAAGATCGTCAGTGGATTTGGTGGCACCTTCTGTCTGGTCTTGAGTTTTGTGTACATCCTCGGCTCGGTGCTACTGCTGGCCTTTGGTAGTCCGTGGGGATGGCGGGGCGAGGAGCATAACAGCGTGCGGGCCGGACTGACCGGGCTAGTATTCGCCGTAGCTTCTCTGGCAGCCGGCGGCATTCCGCTGCGCTTGGCGTTGCGGCGAGCGGCCACCATGGAGCTTTGATCCTCGCCACCCCACGCCGGTGTTATGCGGCGTTCCTTCAGAACGCTCCTGATTTCGCAAACCCGTCCCCAGGGTTGCACCCTAGGCTGGTATAGGGGTAGGGATGGCCGTTGTCGGCCACCCCTCCCTCCGAACCGGACTGGCGGATTTCCCGCATCCGGCTCTCCAGTTGGTGAGTCACCCGCTTGTGGCGGGACTGGTGCGTTTGGCTTGGGCTAAGGCGTATAGAGAGATTAGCCCGAGCTTCTCGAAGAACGCATTGGGATAGCGTTGATGGTCTAGGCCTCCACGACAAAGACCCTGACGTTTATCGCGGAACCGCAGGATGTGCCGCAGTCGGCCTCGTATCCATGA
>SYMJ01000067.1 GCA_005805505.1 Verrucomicrobiales bacterium
ACAAGGGACAGGCTCTTCGGACAAGGACAGGCTCTTCGGACAAGGACAGGCTCTTCGGACAAGGACAGGCTCTTCGGACTAGTAGGGACAGGCTCTTCGGACTAGGGACAGGCTCTTCGGACTAGTAGGGACAGGCTCTTCGGACTAGGGACAGGCTCTTCGGACAAGGGACAGGCTCTTCCGACAAGGGACAGGCTCTTGGATGACTAGAATTGAAGTACCGGTGGGTGGACTCTCTAAAAGGGGTGCTCAACCTTTAGGGAACATTCCAGCGGTCCAACCGCCGTCCACCGGCAGCGCGACGCCGGTGATGAAGGTTGCGGCATCAGAGGCTAGAAACAGGGCGGCGTTGGCGATTTCCTGAGGCTGCCCCATGCGACCCATGGCCTGGGTCGAAGCCATTTCACGGGCCGCCACTGCGGGATCTGGATATTCAGCGATGCGGGCCAGGACGAACGGTGTTTCGACCCGTCCCGGACACAGGCAATTGATGCGAACGCCGCTGCGCGCATGGTCGAGAGCCGCTGAGCGTGTGATGCCTACCACTGCGTGTTTGCTGACACTGTAGGCAAAGCGGTCCACCAATCCTTCCAGACCGGCCGTGGAAGCCAGATTAACCACCGAACCGGACCCGCGCGAAACCATTCCCGGCAACCAGGCCTTCATCGTGTTGAACACCCCTCGAACGTTGACGGCCATGACGCGATCGAAGTCCGCACCGCTCGTGGTCAGGAGGGTCCCCACGTGACCGATGCCGGCGTTGCACACCAGCACATCCACCACCGGATGACGGACTGCTGCAGCCGATACCTCAGATTCTGAAGTCACATCCAGGGCCACGGACTCGGCGCGCCCTCCGGCTTCACGGATCCTCTGTACAGTTGCTTCACCGGCCTCGACCCGGAGTTCAGCGACAATCACTCGGGCACCGGCTCGGGCAAAGGTTTCAGCGATGCACTGACCGATGCCGGATCCGGCACCCGTCACTAGAGCAGTCTTGCCATCGAGACGAATCATAGGAGTCTTTTTGAGGGGGTTGAAAGCCAATGAGATTCCGACACACATCACCCTTCAAGGCGAGAAAAAGGCCGTTGCAACCCGTTGGGCTGGGTTTTCGCACCAACTTTCAACCCCAATCGGACGCCTCGGAACCACAATCCGAACAAGCATCCGCATCGAAAAGAGTCTGAACCAGAGGGATGACTACAGGCTGACCACCTGCATCCAGCCTTCCGCCCCAAAACGTGCTTCAAAGGGCGCAACCGCCGCCTGGGCCATTACCACGTCCGGGAAGAGCGCAAACGTGGTGGAACCACTCCCAGACATCAGCGCCGCCCAAGCCCCGTGCTCGCGAAAGAAACTCTGGTGCAACTCCAGAACGGGATACTTGCGTAAGGCCGGAGCCTCCAGAGAGTTGTAGAAGTGCTTCCCAGCTTCGGAGAGATCACCCGATCTCAGGGCTCGCTCCAAGTCTTCGACACGACCCGGTCTGCCTTTCAGCGCTTCTGGATACTGAGCCAGTTCTCGATAAGCCCAGGCCGTAGAGATGCCGAAACCAGGATGATACAAAATCATGCCTCGACCGCGGAGCGCCTCAAACGACGCCAGGGGCTCGACCTGTTCTCCGCGACCGGTGGCTCGGGCCGGTTGGTCTTGGAGGAAAAAGTTAACATCCGAACCGAGGGTGGCTGCCAATCGATCCAACCGGTCGTTTCCCAGCGGTCGCCCTAACAAATCGTTCATCCCGACGAGTGTTTGGGCGGCATTGGAGCTACCGCCACCCAACCCTGCGGCCAAGGGGATGCGTTTGGTCAAGTGGATCCGAACCCCCTGCCCTGTCCATTGGGCCTCGGCCAAAAATTGCTCAGCAGCCCTCACCACGAGGTTACTCCGATCAGTCGGCAATTCCGGATGATCGCAGGTGAACTGGATTCCCGAATTCGAGTCCGTTTCAAAGGTCAACTCATCGCAAAGCGGCACCGGATGAAACAAGGTTTCTAGGTCATGAAACCCGTCCGGCCGCCGGCCCAGAATATTGAGCAGCAAGTTGACCTTGCAGGGAGAGGATCGAATCAGCGGCATAAAAAAGCGCTCCCGCAGAGTCTGCAGGAGCGCGGAAAGAGCTTAAAAAGAGCCACCCACCAAAGGGAAACCCCAGATCATCAGTCGATGACGCGGAAGCGGCTGCCCGGGATTATAGGAGCCACATCGGACGCCTCGAAACCGAGTGAGTTGTCGGTAGCTGTCACGGTGGACTTACCCAGAGCTCCCGGCTTGTAGCTATCCGGATACACCTTGTAGTCGGGCTTGATGTACGGCTCGCTGGGGATCGGGAAGCTTAAGACCTCCACGGCACCCACAACCGTGCGACCAATGGTGCGATTCACACCGCGGACCACGCCCATACTGCCGCCATGTGCGCCACCGAAAAGAGCACCCTGCTCGTAACTGCGCTGGAGTTCACCGAGGCGGAAAGGCTCCGACAAATTGTCTAGGCCACGACCAAGCTTCTGCTCGGCGCTGGTGCATCCGACGAGCACCGCGGCCACGGTCACAAGGAGACTTACCGACTTGAGAAGGGAACGCATAGAATAGGATTTGGTGACCGGAGGTTATAGGCGGAACAGGTGGGTGCAAGCGCGGACTTCAATCGATGGAAAATGAATTGATCACGCACGGTCCTCAGGCGACACCGTCGCCGCCTTGGCCGCCTTCCGACCCCACCACCAGGCAATCACCAAGCTGATCTCATAGAGCAGATGGAGCGGCAAGAACAGCAGGAGCATGTTCAAGGGATTGCCATCGGGCGTGATGAAGGCCGCGATCACCAACCCCGCCACCACCCAATAGGAACGGAACTTGGAGAGCTTGGCAGCGTCAAGGATGCCAATCTTGACCAACGTCAGCAGGACCAATGGCAGCTGGAAGGCGATGCCCATTCCCAGCATGAACCAACAGACAAAACTAATGTACTCATCGGCTTTCCATTCATCGGCGGCGAAGCCCAGCCAATTGGAGAAACTCACCGTGGTGCTCAGGCAAATCACCAGCAAAACAAAGTAACAGAAGGCCACCCCGAGCAGGAACAGGAAGGTTGCCCACCCGCTCACCTTGTACACGAGCGACTTCTCGTGATGGTGCAACGCCGGCAAGATGAACTGGGCAATGAAGAATAAGACGAAGGGAATCGAAACGGTGATACCGCCAAACATGGCGATTTGCATCACCACGCTGAACGCCGTCACCGGCCCCAGCGTCTTGAGTTGCACATCGAAGGAACGCGTCGCGCTGGCTGGAGGATTGGTTTCCTCCTGAACAGTCATGACGAAATTTGTGCCGATCTGCCTCGGCGACAACCGGAAAACCGTGTCTCGGTTGGTAGCCAACCCGGGGATGCCGCTATCTTGCGGCGTCATGCGGGTGAGCACATTGGTTCCTAGCATGTACACCACCCGACCCTCCGTGGAGTGCCGCATACCCTCGGCCGCCACGAGGGGCCACTTGAGAAATTGGATCACCACATTGCTGCCGCTCAAACAAACGATGAATCCCAAAAACACCGCTACCGCACACTTGATGAGGGTCCAACGCAGATCTTCGAGGTGCTCCAGGAAGGTCTTCACCGGCCCACCACCCTCCGACTCCAAGTCAGAATCCAACGAATCGGAACTTGGGGGCAGCGAGGGGGTTAGGGTGTAATCAGGATCTTCAGCCATGCGCGCTCAAATCGGGCCATCCAGACAAACTAAAACTTGGGACTGAAGGAAGCCGGCCAACGTCACCGTCACCGTGTCTACCGAGGCCCGTCTCCACCCCGGAAACGGCCAGACACCGGATAAGTGAGAAGCAGGGCCATCCATCACGGCCCTAGGTCAGGCCTTAGGGCTATGGGAAATGATGTCCGAGGGCGGCCGCACCGGCGAGGTCGACGATGAGGACGGCGGGGACTGGTGCTCCGGCTCATCCATCACGCGCTGCACCTCGTCTTGGACATCCTTGGACGCCTTTTTGAACTCACGAATACCTGTGCCCACGCCCTTCATGAGTTCGGGGACTTTCTTAGCACCGAAGAGGACCAAAACCACGATGGCTATCCACATGATTTCGGTTCCACCAATAAACGCCAGCATCGAAGTATCCATAGGATTTCCGTTCACTTGTTCTCAAAGCTAGGCCCTGCCCCGCGCTCGCACAAGCCCGCAAACACCCAAGAACTTTCCAGCACCGTTTCATCGAACCAAAAAAAGGGGTCGTTCACTTCGCTCCGGCACCGGAGAAAACAGCAGGGATGGTCAGCAGGAGAATTTTGAGATCGAGCCAGATGGACCAGTTGTCGATGTAGTGGAGGTCGAGACGGACCCACTCCTTGAAATCAGTCACGTTGTTACGGCCGCTCACTTGCCAGAGGCAGGTTAGGCCCGGCTTTACGCTCAGACGACGGCGATGGGCCATGTCGTCGAAGCGCGCCACCTCGTCGACCGGCAACGGGCGTGGGCCCACCAGACTCATCTCTCCGCGGAAAACATTCCAAAGCTGCGGCAGCTCGTCGACCGACCACTTGCGCAAGAACCGACCAATGGGAGTCACTCGAGGATCATTGGTGACCTTGAACACCGGCCCGCTCATCTCGTTGAGCTTGGCCAGCTCGTGCTTGAGCTGCTCGGCGTTGGTTACCATCGTCCGAAACTTTAGCATGGTGAACGGATGCCCATTGAGCCCGGCCCGGCGCTGCCGGAAAAGCACCGGCCCGGGAGACGACAGTCGCACCGCCAAGGCCGCTGCCAGGAACAATGGAGAGGTGATCACCACGAGGGCCAGCGAGCCCAGGAAATCGATCACCCCTTTGGCCATGGACTGCCATGTCTGGTCGGGCCCGGTCCGAAAAACCAGCACCGGATGCCCCGCCAATTCGTCCACAGTGGTCTGCGAAAACCGGGTCTGGAAAAAATCGGCATGTAACCAAACCTCGACACCCTCGAGTTCGCAGACCTGAATGATCTTCTCGATCTGTCCGAAGAGAAATTGTTTCGGGGCCACCAAAACGGCATTGGCCGCGTGCGAGTGCAACAAATCCGTCAGGACCAGGACGGAGAACTGACCAGGGTCGAGGCGGGCCGCGACGGAGATCTCGCCACGGGCATTCTGTTTCAACGCTTCATCGAGTCGGTTCATTTCGCGGTCGCCGCCAATCAAAATAACCCGGCGGCGCGCTTCCTGACCCGCCATTCGAGACCGGATCCACAAACGCATGAGCTCTTCTTTAAGGACCATCGCACTGACGATCATCGGCAAGAATAGTGAGACCACGCCTCGCGCGACCTCTTGCTTGGTAAAAAACATCGCGACGATGATCGCCAACGAGACCCATGCGGACCCACGGAGTATCTGAGCCAAGGATTGCCGCCGGGACGCCAGAACCGCGCGGTGATAAAACCCTTGCAACTCAAGCAATGCGGGGGTTAGCGGCACCACCACCACCAGCAGCCACTGGTACTTATGAAAACCACCGATGACAGCATCAGGATCCAACTGAGGCAGCGAGCGGATGAAATGAGCCATCCAAAAGACGCCACCAAACAACGTCGCGTCCATAAGTGCGTGGACTTTGTTGAGGAGTTGGCGCTGACGGAGCAACATGCGGGGCGGTTACGGATAACCTTCAAAACCAACTTTGTTAAGTGAATGTTGAGCCACGCCAACTAGGCAAGCAGGCCGAAGGACACGTATTCTATCCGGTGCAACGCTTTACTCCTTGGCAGGCCTGATCCAGTTCCTAGCGTCCGGGCTGCGATGATTGCAACCCCAGCGATTCTTTGGTCCCGCTTCCAACGTCATTATCTTGATTGTCCCGCCATCGGGCTGGGTCTGGACATCAGCCGAGTTCCCTTTCCGGATGATTTTCACTCCAAGATGGAGCGCCCCATCCAGAAAGCCTTAAGCGCGATGGCCGAACTGGAGCGGGGAGCCATCGCCAACCCCGACGAACAGCGGATGGTGGGCCATTATTGGCTCCGAAATCCGGCGCTGGCTCCGACGCCGGCCCTCTCCCAGGCCATCGAATCCATCCTAGAGGCGATACAATCCTTCACCTCAGAGATCCATCGCGGTGAACTAACCGGGACCTCAGGGCCGTTCCAGAACGTGCTGGTCATCGGGATTGGAGGATCGGCACTCGGTCCCCAATTTGTGGCCAAGGCCCTGGGGCATTCGCATTCCGACAAGCTGACACCCTATTTTTTCGACAACACCGATCCCGATGGCATGGACCAGGTCCTCGGCACCCTGGCAGGCAAGTTGGGGCAAACCTTGGCACTCGTTATTTCCAAGTCCGGCGGCACCCCGGAGACCCGCAACGGAATGGTCGAGGCCCGTGCCGCCTACGAGCGAGCGGGTCTGCGCTTTGCGGCTCATGCGGTGGCCATCACGGGAGAAGGCAGCGCCCTGCACAAAACAGCCATCGCCGATGGCTGGATCCGAACCTTCCCCATGTGGGACTGGGTGGGTGGGCGCACCAGCGAATTGAGCGCAGTTGGACTACTGCCTGCGGCCTTGCAGGGCTTGGATATCCAGGGACTTCTCGCCGGAGCCAAGGCCTGCGACGAAGCTACCCGCAATTCGGTCGTCCGTGACAATCCGGCCGCGCAACTCGCGTTGATGTGGTATTTCCTTGGAGAAGGTCGCGGCACAAAAGACATGGTGGTGTTGCCCTACAAGGACCGCTTCGAACTCTTTTCCAAGTACCTCCAACAACTCGTTATGGAGTCGTTGGGCAAAGAACTGGACCTGGATGGAAAGGTCGTCCACCAAGGACTGGCCGTGTACGGAAACAAGGGGTCGACCGACCAGCATGCCTATGTGCAGCAATTGCGAGATGGCGTGGCCAACTTCTTCGCCGTGTTCATCGAAGTTCTGAAGGACCGCGACGGGGCCAGCCTCGAGGTGGAGTCGGGCGCCACCAGCGGCGACTTCCTGAGTGGGTTCTTCCTGGGCACGCGATCTGCCCTCTACGAGTCGGGCCGTGCAAGTCTAACCCTCACCGTCCCAGATGCCTCAGCCTTCACAGTGGGAATGCTCATCGCCCTGTTCGAGCGAGCCGTAGGACTTTACGCATCGCTGATCCACGTCAACGCCTACCACCAACCCGGCGTCGAGGCGGGTAAGAAAGCCGCTGCCAGCGTGCTGGAAATTCAGCGTCAAGCCGTGGCTCACCTGGCTGCCAACCCGGAGAAGGCCTATTCGGCCGATGCACTGGCCACCGCGGTAGGACAACCCGACGCAGCCGAGATGGTCTTCAAGATCTGCACCCACTTGGCCGCCAACCAGCGGAGGGTCAAGAACGCCTCCGGCACTGGCTTGAAGGCGACCTTCCAGGCGCTGTAAACACCGAACCCGATTCAGTCTCCGGGCTCAAAGACACAATCGCGATCTGCGCTTGTCCAGAGCTCGACCAGATTCCAGCCTAACCACCCTTTCTAATGAAACCTCTGATGCTCATTGGGGCGCTGCTTTTTGCCCTCACCTTTCCTGCCATGTCTGACACCACCGCATCCTCCAAAAACCACGGTCACCTCCGCCATGTTGTTGCCTTCAAGTTCAAGGACATCGCCAGCCCTGCGGACGTCAAGAAAGTGGAAACCGCCTTCCGCGCCCTGAAGTCGAAGATTCCCCAAATCGCCACCCTCGAGGCGGGTACCAACAACAGCCCTGAGAATCTCAACAAGGGCTGCACTCACGGTTGGATCCTCACCTTCACCTCAGAGAAGGACCGCGATGCCTACCTCGTTCATCCTGACCATCAAGAATTCGGCAAACTGGTGCGCCCAATGGTAGCCGATGTGTTCGTGATAGATTTCTGGGCGAAGTGAGTTCGCTCCGGGATAGATCCGAAAATCAGCCCCTCTGCCGCCATGCGCTGTTTTGTCACCGGTGCCTCAGGTTTTGTTGGAGCCAACTTGGTCCATGCACTGAATGCCCGCGGGCATTCCGTTCGAGCGCTGCTGCGCCCGGGGGCGGATGTCCGAGGGCTCGTTGGCAGCGATTACGAAACGGTTCCCGGGGACCTGACCAACGATATACCCACGCTCGCCCGGGCGATGTCCGGGTGTGACTGGTGCTTCCATGTGGCCGCGAGCTATTCGCTGTGGCTGCCCGATTATGCACCCATGTTCCGAGCTAATGTGGACGGCACCCGGAACATCCTGAGCGCGGCCCATCAGGCCGGATGCTCCCGCATCGTTTACACCAGCACCGTCGGCTGCATCGGGCTGCCAAAGCCCAGCCCCGACGGTACCATCGTCCCGACCGATGAATCCACGCCGGTCAGCGAGTCTCAGATGTCCAATCCCTACAAGCTCTCCAAATGGCGAGCCGAGGTGGTGGCCCGAGAACTCGCTGCTGCCGGCTTGCCGGTGGTCATCGTCAATCCGAGCGCCCCGATCGGCCCGCGCGATGTCAAACCCACTCCCACCGGACAATTCATCGTAGATTTTCTCCGCCGGGCGATGCCCGCCTACCTAGACACCGGACTCAACTGGGTTCATGTGCAGGATGTCGTCGCGGGTCATATCCTAGCTGCCGAGAAAGGGCGGGTGGGAGAGCGCTACATTCTGGGACATGCCCAAGGCAATTGGACCATGAAACAGGCCCTCGACACCCTTTCAAGTCTGACAGGCGTCCCAGCCCCGCGATTCCAGGTGCCCCACGCCGTGGCTTTGGGTGCGGCGCATGTAGACGAGTGGATTGCTCGTTGGACTGGAAAACCTCCGAAGGCACCGCTGGCCGGGGTTCGCATGGCTGCCTACAAAATGTGGTTCAACCCCGCCAAAGCCATCCAGGAACTCGGGTTGCCACAGACTCCACCCGAACAGGCCCTGACCGATGCCGTGGAGTGGTTTCGATCCCACGGTCATGCACCTTGATCTGGGCGCGTCTAGGGTTTCACTGGGATCGTGACCGGTGATGTGGAGCGGATCGGTGGCGACGGAGTGATCGACCTGAGGTGTTGGGCATCCAGGCGATCGCACGCCCAGAGGACTCCACGCGTCACCAGATCCAGATAGCGTTCGTCGCTCACCGTCTCGTTGAAATGCCCCAGAGAAGTGCTGAACACCCGGGTGGATCCATAGCGATTAACCCAAGTGATGGCGCAATCGTCGTCACCCTGGGCTCCGCGTTGAAGCACGGTGGCTGAGGGAAACACCTTCACGTTGTTGTAGAGTTCTTCGTTGCCCGTCAGCCAGTCCCGCCACCCCAACCCTTGGATGATGGGGTGCTGTTTCTCCACCGTGCGAATCAAGATGGGCATAGCCTTGCCATGCTTCATGGAGCGAAGCCCCAAGTATTCCTGCCAAAGATCGCCGGGCGCAGCGCGGTAGCTATGGACAGCACAATGTAAATTTACTGCCGGCAGACCTGCCCGGTGTGGGGCCAGGATTTGCGAAATCCAGTTGGTGTCGGCGACCGCACCGAAGCACTCGTCATGGATCACCACATCGTAGCCCTTAGCCCAGTCGCGGTTCGCGTACAAAGGAATCTGGCTCTCTTTCGAGACACCTCCTTGCTGGACCGTTTCGACGATCACCCGAGCCCGGGCCTCGATGCCTCGTTTGAGAACATCTTTCTGGACCGGATAGTCGTGACAGCATCCCCCGCAGACCAGCAGCGCACGGAGCGGCCGCAACTCAGCGGCGGACACCCCAACCGACAGTCCCAGCATCCAGAAACAGTGGAGCAGCCACCCCAGTCGGTATTGATTTTTCATCAGCATGCAACCCGCCTCGGCGCTTCTGGGTCAAAACGGCAACCTTAGGATTGGATCAGTCTAGCTTGCGGACCCAGATGTTGCGGTAGCGGACCGGATTGCCGTGGTCTTGGAGGAACAGCGGTCCTGTGGGAGTCGCCCCGGACAACTTCGCCGAAACCGAGGCGTCACCTTGGATCGGAATATGGTCCTGAACCAGCACCCCATTGTGCAGCACCGTGAACGAACCGGGTTGGACCTTGCCTTCGGCTCCCGGCTTGGGCGGATGAAACACAATGTCGTAGGACTTGTCATTTGGCAACAGCTCGGTAGCATTCTTCTGTGGATGACATCGACATGGCATCAGAGGTGGCGAGGATCGAAAATGCATACTCCTACATCCGTCTTTCGTCCAAAAAACAGCTTAGAGGCACTGGTGAACATCGTCAAAGCACGAGGGCTGAGGCGATCTGTGAGCAAATGGGTTGGCAACTCTCACCACTAACCTTTCAGGATCTCGGAGTCAGCGCTTTTACCGGGAAAAATCGTCTCACCGGTGCTTTGGCAGAATTCATCCGTCTTGCCAAAACTGGCAAACTTTCCCCGAATCCAGTCTTGATCCTTGAAGCTTGGGATCGATTTTCTCGACAAGACCTTGACGAGTCTGAGAAGGCCGTCCTCGAACTTCTTCGATCCGGCGTTGCGATTCACATCGGCTTTGGAAACCGTACATTCACCCGGGCTAGTACAAAAGATCTTGCTGCTAGGGTTGAAATCCTTGTAGCGATGAAAGGCGCTTTCGATTACTCAGCAAACCTTTCACGAAGGGTCAAAAACGCCAAATCTCGAAAGATCTCAATAATTGCTGATGGAGGCACTTCAAACGTTCGTGAAATGGCTCCTGGATGGCTAGATTGGAACAATATTCTCAATCGTTTTGAAACCAACGAGAAAGCCAATCTAGTGCGTGAAATATTCACCAAATACAACGCTGGCGCTTCTATCGTTTCGATCGTCAAGGATTTCAACCGACGAGGTACGCCTGCCTTTCGGGGGGGCAAGTGGCACACTGCGAGCGTCAGGTACATTCTTGGCGCAAAAACAACCATCGGTGATTTTAAGGGGCACTCATACTTTCCCAGAATCATCTCCCAACAGGAATTTGACCGAGCCCAAGTCACCCTCGAAAAAAACCGAAACAGGCGCGGCAGGTCATCAAATCTCGTCAACTTGTTTCGCGGGCTGATCTTTTGTTGGGAATGCGGTTTTGCTGTGACAATGACTAGGTCTAAGGGAAGAAACTACTCATACTATCGATGCACTCACACAATTCGTGGAGCATGCACCCAACGGCTCAGTCTTCGTATCAATCTCCTTGAGGAGGATTTTTTCGTCTTTGTCCTAAGGCAGCACCCTGAAATTGTCGTCAGGAAACACAATCAACCCGCAGGAACAGAACTTGATTCACTTCGACTCCAAAAACTGGAAAACGACAAGAAGAAGAGAAGTCTTTTGAACTTACTGAGTGATTATGACGATACTGTACTTCGGTCAAAATACGCTGATTTAACTAAGGATTCAGAGGCAATCGACCGCAAAATAATCGAAACGACGACTGCGATTAATGATTCCAATAACCTCCCAAATGCCCTTGGAAATCTCCAAGAACTTATCGACGATGAAGACTCATCAGACCTCGACAAATTTTTGGGTTCCATGGTGGCTGCACTTGGCGACCGTGAGACTAGGGTGAAGCTGGCACCGGTAATCGGAAGCATCGTCAAAAGGATCGACGTCAACCTTACCACCTTGGCGATTCGAACCACATTCGTGAATGGCAATGTCGACGAACACCACATCATCCACTGAACACGGTGACTGTCAGGACCGAGGTGGCACAGTCCGGTGAAATCACCGACCTTTTCACCGGTTTCCAGAGGGTGAAAGACTACGTACTTCGGAGAACGTTTCGCACCTGGGTAGGGTGCCAGTTGGTTTGACCGGTACGGGTGGAAATTCCACGACGGGTCAGACAGTTGGCGATCGATTGAAGGGTGGTGGCACCAGTGGCCTGAATCTCTCGGATCACACCGATTATCGAGCGATTGAAGCGTTGAGCGGCTTGTTGGTTGGCTCGAACCATGACGGTCGATCGGTGATGACCATCTCGACATCCACCAAGACGAACTCCCCGGGACCTTGCAGCGGTGAGTGCGGCTTTGGTTCGTTCCGAGATCAGTTCCCGTTCGCGTTGCGCGACCAGGGCCAGAATTCCCACGGTGAACCGATCCACGTTGGGACAGTCGCAGCAGACGAAGTTGACTCCGGAGTTCTGAAGACGAAGTAGGAACTCAGCGTTTCGACTCAGACGGTCCAGTTTTGCGACCACCAGGGTAGACTTGGACCGTTTGCACTCTTCGAGAGCGGCGTTGAGTTGGGGACGGTCGTTGAGACCACCGCTTTCGACCTCTGAGAATTCGTGAAGGACCTGACCTTTTTGGCTGAGGACGAAACGGGCGACGGCATCCCTTTGGGCGTTCATACCGTTACCGTCGTGTCCTTGGTGTCGTGTGGAGACTCTGAAGTAGGCGATGTAATGCGTCACATGC